>NZ_CP036276.1:5886952-6200428 GCF_007747995.1 Symmachiella dynata
GGCATCACCACCTCCACGAACACAACGTCGGGCGAAAGTGACAACAGACCGTGGTGCGTCTCGTTGGCCTCACCGACCGGACTCAATTCGTGCCGATCGGGGAAGGTTTCCTCGATGATCGTCAAATTCATGGGCGTGTCATCGACAGTCAAGATACGGTTTGCGGCTAGCATTTCAGTTCCTCATGAAGGTGAGACATCGGTTGGGCTTGCTGATAGGGGAACTCCGGTCCGTTCAACTCCGAGGCGGTTTGTGGGTTGGTCAGTTCATCCGTTGGTTGCGGGTTGTCGAAGGGGATCTCGATACTGACAACAGCGCCGCACGGCGTTCGGTTTTGGGCCCAAATGTTCCCGGCGTGTTGTTCGATGATCTCACGGCAGATCGCCAAACCGAGTCCCGTCCCGCCGGCGCCCGTATTCGTGCGGGTTGATTGCACAAACTTTTCAAAGATCTGTTCCAATTCCTCTTCGGCGATGCCCGGTCCCTGATCGGCGATTTGAATGATCAATCGCCGGCCATCACTCTCTAAGTCGACATCAATCCTTCCCTCGGGAGGCGAGACTTTGAGCGCATTGCCCAAAACATTCCGCACGACTTGCGAGAATTTGTCGCGATCCACACAAACGTCGGTCTCCCCTCCCCGGGTGTGTAGTTGAATCGAAACCTTGCGCTCCTCCGACATGGCGTGGAATTCCCGGATGACCTCACTAACAATCGTTGCCGAATCCCATTGCTGTTTGTCGAGATGGATGGTCCGCGATTCGAGTTTGGCTAAGTCCAGCAATTGATTGACGAGGTACAGCAAGGTGTTGCCGCAAGTTTCGATGTTTACGAAATACTCCGATAACTTTTCGTGAGTCGCCTTTTCCATTCGCTGCACGCCGAACCGGGCAAAACTCAATATTCCGTGCAGCGGAGTTCGCAACTCGTGGGACATGTTTGCCAAAAACTCTGACTTCGCTGCATTGGCCGACTCGGCAGCTTCGGTCGTACGTCGTAATTCCTCGGTCCGAATTTCGATCGTGGATTCCAAATGCGCATTTTGCGATTCCAATGCCTTTTTGGTCAGCAACAGTTGGTCGGCGTACCGTTGTAGTTCGCGTCGAGAATGTTCTTGATGGGTCTGATCCTCGATAATCACCATGCATTCCCGTTCACGCGTCTCCGTAATTCCTCGTAAGGCCACCCGCACCGGCAACGTGTTCCCCTCATGGTCGGTCGCGAGCGCTTCAATGCGCGGCCGCGAATGCTCGACCGCGGGATTGTTGACACATGCGCTGATCCGTTGTGAAAAATCGTTGCCGTCCGTGGATTGAACCAACGTTGCGACATTCTTAGGAAACGGCGCGTTAGCTCCGTAGCCGAATAATTGCGATGCCATCCGATTCCAGGACCGTATTTTGCCCGTTGAACCGACGCGCAACGTCGCATAACCGACGGCATCCTCAAGGGTTCGCAGCCGAATCGATGCATCGCTGAGGCGCCGCGCGATGACCGCGCGGTGCCGTTCCTGTAGTCCGATTGCAATGACGGCGATTGCTGCGGAGATGAGGATCAAATTTATGGTCATACCAACGGTTTCCACTGAGTTACGATTCCAGCACAGTGACGATTTCAGCTTTGAACTATTTTTAAAACCCGGTTGCGCTTGTTCCTGAAACGTTCAGGCCAACACCAGCGGGATACGTCCGCGGGTTTTGCAACGACTCTTAGTTACTATTCCAACAAAAAAACGTCCGATGCTGCTGGGAGCAGATTGGTTGGGGCCAACGTCGAATCAGCTACGGTCACAACCCGCATCGTGCCGGTCACGAAACGCAGATCGTACGACCCTGCTGCTCCGACAAAGATCGTGTGCCCCCATTTGGCATAGATCGTGCCGGAGATATCGCCGCTGCCGACCAGTTGCTGTGCTTCGATGACGATCGGCCGCCGATCGAGCCGTTGCTGGAAGATGAGCATTCCGTGAAATGGGCTACCCGGATCGTTGAGTCCGGTCATGCGGCCCCCAGGAATCAACGGCGTGATCAGTGTGCTGGGCATTAAACCTAATAGCGGGTTATCCGGTACGGTGTCGGGATCTTCGGCCGCATCAGGGGCCCCATTGGCCACGTTGTAACCAGACGACTCGGTGATATAAAATAGCACCCCTTCGGCTTGCACTGGTCCGATGAGACTTAAAGAAATCTGGGTCGCGGGATTAACTCCGCGAATGATGTAAACCCCCGGTTCAAAACGGACGCCACCAAGTGGCGAAAGCGCGGTGATGGAGTTGTAGACTCCTGGTTCAATCACACGTTCGGTCAATAGCGATGTCAATGGGTCGACAAGCGGTGCAAACAGCGGCCGGAGCAGGATCGATAACTGCCCGGTCACGCTGTCCAAAAGTTGTTGCGTCTGAGCGTTGGACAAAGTGACGACAACGAGGTCAGCAGGATTGTGGATCGTCGCACTGACGTTGTCTTCGTCGCTCGTCACGGAGGGGACCGGTAAATTGGCGAATGGATCAGGGACCGGCAGGCGGCTGGCTTGCAGGGGATTGGAGTCATTCACGTCAAATGGCAGGTAGTAGTCCTGATCATCGACGCCGCCGACCACACGGATGTCGCGCGCCAGCACCCTGGTAAGAGGTAGCAAGGGCATGCACGAAACTGCATATGGAAAAGGTTCCGCCGCACCAGCTGGGTCGCCATTCTCGTCAACACCACCCCACTGGTTATTCACCAGAATCGAGCCATCGACGAGGAACCGTCCCAAGCCTTCGACTTCCAGGCCGGCCGTCAATGTGGGTAACCCTGTTTCAGGAATACAGGCAATCGCATCGTCGAGGAGATTGCCCACCACTCCGGGCAGCAAGTCTTCAAGCTGGACTTCGATCAAGGAACTAGCAATCCCCCCCACAACCGGCACAGACGAGAGCATGTTCGCCACGCCGGATTGCTCAATGGCAGCGTCGATCAGTTGTTCGTTGTCAACGATCGCTGCGATTTCGGCAGTGGTCGGATAGCTCGCATCGGCAGGGTCTGGGTCCAGGACGACAACCGCCGCCCCGGCAGTCGCATCTTGTACGCCAGCCACGGCTCTGGCTTGAACATTGTTATTGGCCGTACCCGTGAGAATCTGCATAAACCGCGAGCGATAATTCTGCGTGATGATGACTTCCACGTGGTCGGATTGGCCGGCATACAATCCACTGGTCGGTGGGATATTGACCGTCACACCCGCGTCTGGCAATTGGTTGCCGTTTTGCACCAAGTCCGTTGCGGTCTCGACAGCAACAGCGGCGGTGTTGTTCAATTGCAGATCCCTGGCAGCTGCCGTTGCCGCTGCGTCGGCGGAGTGTTGCAGTTGCCGGTGTCCATCCATGATCATCCCGCCGTCGATCACTAATCCCACGATACCGAACAACGTCGGCAACATGATCGCGAGCAGGACAATGACCTTGCCGCTGCGGCCTATGTTCGGCGCATGACCGTCAGCGTTGTGACAGCGGCCGGTATCTCGGGATGGCGTTGGTATCGTTCTCATGATCAGAGCCCCTCAATTGACAATATGCATCGTGGTTGCGGAATTCAGGTCAAAAGAGCCCCACGGCAATAAACCCGGCACCAAGGACTGATGTCGATAGTCGACTTCGACGCGCACACGGTCGCGCGGCGAGTTATCTCCATCCGGCCAGGAAATGCGGATATTGACTTGTTCATCATCCATGGTTGCGGTGGCGATAGCGGCAGCCGCCACTAGATCGGAATCATCACCGGCGGTCCCTTCAAATGCTTCCGGTCCCCAGGTCCCCACGGCCTGCGGGGCCAAGGAACCGTGCAGAATGGTTTCCCGCGCAACACGTCGTGAGACCTCGGCTAATGCGTTGTAACGAACAGAGGCAACGCCCAAATCGAGCATCGCGAAGAGAATGAGCAACAGGACCGGCAGTACGATTGCACTTTCCACGATCGTCGCCCCGCGCCGGCGGGCGGTGTGACTCGTTGGTCGTTTGGGTGTTCGTAACTTGTGCATGACTGAGGACTCACTAGCGGAACTGGCAATATTCCGCATGTTTGAACAAGTTGGTTTCTGAGGGTAAAGCCGGCCAGTCCACGACCGTGCGAAACGGATAGGAGACCTCGACGGCAATGTGCATGATGCCATCCCCGTCGACGTTCGTCGATAAGTCGTATTCCATATCCGACTCGTCAAAATCCGGAATATTCGACATCTCATTGATCACCGCTTGTCGAACGGTCGCCTCCCAAGAGGGACGCGTGTAATTGCTGAATTGACGGACAGCGCCGGTTTCTGCTCCCGTGCGAGCAGCATTGGCTACAACCTGGTGAAAGTGGACGATGCGACCGAAATCACAAGTGCCCAGCGCGATCAGCAACAAAATCGGCAGCGCTATCGCGAATTCAGTCGCCACAGTCCCCCGCGCATGGCGGCCCCGTTGCCGGTCAGTACGCGCGGACACAAAACGGCGTCGAATTGTGGGTGGGCAATGTTTGTAGAATCGTGAATGCATGGTTTATTGGTTAATAAAGGCTTCTTGAATTTGAATGGCAGCTGGACCGACCAAAATGACAAAGATTGCGGGAAAGATGAGCAACAACGTCGGAATGAGAATTTTGACCGAGGCCTTTTGCGCCTTTTCTTCGGCCGCCTGTTCACGTTTTGTCCGCAGCATATCTGCATGGTTTCGAAGAGCGTCCACGATATTTGAGCCGAACCGCTGAGCCTCGCGAATGAATGTGCTGAGTGTGCGGGCCCCGTCAAAATCGGTTCGTACTGCAAAGCGTTTGAGGGCTTGATCCACCGTGGCGCCCAATTCCATATCCCGCTGAATGATGGCCAATTCAGCGGCCAGTTCCGGGTGTGCGAGGAGCAGTTCGTCACTCACTTGGTGAATGGTTTGTTGAAGGCTTAAGCCGCCCCCTAAACAGACCGTCATCAAGTCAATAAAATCAGGCAGCGATTTTTGCAGCAACACATGTTGCCGAGCGATAGCACGGTCGAGCCAAAATCCAGGCACGAGAAAACCGACAGCGCCCGCTGCGACGGCGGCTGGGATCATCCATTGTGCGGAAATGTAGCCTGATAATTCCAACGGAATCATCGCCGCAGCCGGAATCGCAGTGAATAACAGCTTCGCAATATAGTAGCGTTGAATTGCCGCTTGATCGTAGATGCCCGCTTTGGTGAGACGATGTTGCAATCCCGAACGTGATGAGGCATGCGAAGGATTGAGCTGCTGCAATTCTTCAACGAATCTGGACAGCACGCCATCACTCTCTTCATCGTCATCGCCCTTTGCCGTCGCAATGGCCATGCTCGATGGCTCGAGCTCTTTGATTCGATTACGAACTTTGACATCGTATGGATTCGAGCGGACGAGGAGAGCGTAAGTGGCGATAGCCACGATACCGAAAATAATGTACGGAATGCTCACGAGAGAACCAGCCATAACGGGGGACCCTTTAATATTCAAAATTGACGATTTTCCGAATCCACAACGCGCCAACAAGTTGTGCTGCAGCTGTGGCGACCAATAACATCGGACGATCGATCAAAAATTGGGCGTAGTCTGGGGCTGTGAGGATGATTCCGATAAATGCCGCCACTGGCAAAATGATCAACACAACCGCCTGCGTTCGGCCTTCGCCGGTGAGCGCACGCACCCGTTCTTTTAACTTTAACCGTTTGCGAATCATTCCCGACAGGTTGTCGAGCAGTTCAATGAGATCGCCACCGGAGCGGGATTGAACCAAAATTGCGACAACAAAGATTTGCAGTTCCATAATCCCCGCGCGCTGGGCGAGTTGACGTAATGCCGACTCGCGACTGATGCCTAGATTTTGCTTTTCGTGACAACGAGCGAACTCCGTCGAAATCGGCGGCTCAAAGTCGGTGGCAACAATTTGCAAGGCGGAGGGAATTGTTTGACCAGCTTTGACCGCCCGGCTGATCATCGAAAACGCTTCAGGGAGTTGGCGGGACATCAATTTTTGCCGCCGCTGTGTGCAGACCATCAACACGCCGAATGGTGACAACATTCCGGCAATCCCCAAAGCCGCGCCCAACCACCAAAACCACAAGGACCCGACGGAGGCAGCCACAACACCACATGCGAGACAGCACAACAGAAACATCGTATTGGACCATGTGCTGCCGGTCAGTTCGATTTGCTGCCGCAGCCATTCGCTCCAGGTTTGACGCATGAAGTCCCGGTTTTGTAGCCGTTTGATATCCTTAAACAACGAGACGGTTTGATGGCTATCAGGTTGCTTTGATATTCCTTTGACGCGTTCGCGCACGGCGATTCGGTAGCGGAATAACCACTCGTAATACAAAACACCGAGGCTCAGCGCGAAGGCTGCAGATGCGGCAAGTGTCAGTGCGATAAATACTGTTTGGTACATCAGAATCCTCGCAGATGGTCGACACGGTCGAATTCGTAATCACCCCGCTCAAAGATTGAACGAGGCAGATCCATGCCTGCGGCCCGAAATCGTTCGAGGCATTCCGGGATAATCCCGGTTGTTTCAAACTGACCGACAACATGGTTTTGATCATCGACGCCAGTTTGCCGAAAGGTGAAAATGTCATGCATGCTGACACTCTCTCCTTGCAGTCCGGTTACTTCAGAGACTTGAATAATTTTGCGCTGGCCACCTGGCAAACGCGCGACTTGTACGACGATCTGGATGGCAGATGCAATTTGACGATGGATGAACCACATCGGCAATTCCGGTGCGGCCATTCCGACCAGCATTTCAAGTCGGCTCAGGGCGTCACGAGCTTCATTGGCATGAATCGTTGACATCCCCCCTTCGTGTCCGGTGTTCATAGCTTGCAACATGTCAAACGCCTCAGCACCGCGGCATTCACCCACAATGATCCGGTCCGGTCGCATTCGCAGCGCATTGCGGAGCAATTCGCGGGAGTTCACTTCGCCCTTGCCTTCCAGGTTGGACTGCCGCGTCTCCATACGTGCCACATGCGGTTGTTGCAATTGAAGTTCCGCCGCGTCTTCAATGGTCACCACGCGCTCATGCGCAGGGATAAATCCGGACAGCGCATTAAGCAACGTTGTCTTACCGCTCCCTGTGCCCCCCGAAACGAGAATGCTCATGCGGGCTTTGACGCATGCCGTCAGAAAATCCAACATCTGAGGAGATGCCGATTGACGGGCCACGAGGTCGCTCATAGAAATCGGCCGCGCCGAAAAACGCCGAATGGAAACGAGCGCACCATCCAATGCCAAGGGTTTGATCACAGCATTGAGCCGACTGCCGTCCGGCAATCGTGCATCGACCATGGGACTCGCTTCATCAATCCGCCGCCCCACGCGTCCGGCAATCCGCTGCACAATTTCCACCAGGTGATCCAAATCGCGGAATTCGACGGAGGTCTCCTCCAGATTTCCGCGACGCTCAACAAAAACACAATGCGGCCCATTGATCAGAATGTCGGACACCGTGGGGTCGTGCATCAGCGGTTCAAGCGGTCCCAGCCCCATCATGTCGTCCAGCAATTCGTCGATCAATCGATTGCGATCCGCCTGGCTGATTAAATCAGAATGCAGGCCGCACAATTGCTCAGCTCCACGGCGCAACTCATCCCGCAGAATGTGCGGATCCACCGAACGCAGCACGGAAAAATCCATGTCGCTGATCAGTTGTTCGTGAAGCTCGGCCTTCAATTCCTGAAATCGAGGGTCGCGATTCGCATCGCTGGCCGATGTGATTATTGGAGACGCTTCCAGCATGTTTCCAAGTCCTAATTAACAGAGGGGAAAGTTATTTGAATGCAGCCATTTCTCATTTGGCAAAACTCAGTGAGTTCATCGCGACGGACAATGCCGCCTTGACCGAACTCGGCCGTTTGGGCGGCTTCTGCGGTACGGGTGCTTCGTGTCGCCTGATTAAAGTCTCTGCAAATCCTGCGATCGCTTGGCTGATTTTTGTATTGGGGCATTCGCAGACCAATGGGTTCCCCACATTCACCGCTCGCAGCGTCGAGACCGGGTCATCGGGGATCCGATGAATGTCCGTGACCTGCAACACTTTGGTGATAGAACTTGTCGCCAGTTCGGTGGAATGCCCCGACCCCAGTACGACAACGTGAATGTTTTCTCGCGGTAGGCGATTTTGTGTCATCAAATCCATGTGTTGTTTGGCGCGACGCAGCGAGACAACATCGGGTCGCATCGTCATCACAATGTCGTCACTGTCAGCAAAGGCACGCAGTTGTTCGGCGTGTTGGAGGTCCTCGGAATTAACAATCACAAAATCATGCAACCGCTGGGCCAAGCCGATGATTTGGTGGCACACTTGCGGTCTGACGCTCCGCATGTCGATGAACGTATTCGGCCCCGCCAATAGCCGGATCCCCGAGTCGTGAGTCGTCAACGCTTGCTCAAATAGCGCTTGATCAATTGTGCCTTGCTGCTTCAACAGATCGATGATCGTGTGCCGCGGCGACAACTGTAACAGCATCGTCAGATCGCCATCCCGCATTTGAAGATCCAAAAGCGCGCACGAACGTGACTGCTTGGCAACAATCGCAGCCAGATTGACCGACAACAAACTCGCATCACGAGCGGAGTAACAGGGCAGGATGGAAATCACACGACCGCGAATTTCCCGGTGCTTTCGCTGCAACTTCAAGCGGGTGATTGAATTGGCTAACTCCTCATTCACATTATCATTCGCAGCGATAAAGTCACTCGCTCCCGAGCGAATCGCATTGAGCACCGTACCGTGATTGTCGATCTTGGAAACCACCACAATTGTGGCGTCATCGTGGGTCGTCGTCCGGAGCCGCTTTAACAATTCCAAGTATTCGGTTTCCAACTGATCAACCGCAAATAACAAGATCCCATCAAAAGCTGTTAGCGACTTGAGTTGCGGATCCAAGGATTCAATTCGGGTTGTATGAGAGGCAGGACATTCGAGGCCTAGATCTTGGAGCGAGTCGTGAACAACTTTCACCAAACGATCAGAGTCGGTAATGATCCATATATCCATTGCATTGACCTTCATAAACAACGTTTTCGCGGAGCCGGCCGCTAAGAACATGGCACCGCTCGCCTGCGGGCGTCGTGCTATGTCGTACCCTTTCGGCAGAGGGCAATCCCAAACGTTTACGATCCAGGCATCTTCAATTCATGGACACAACGTATCTCATGCCTGCCAACTTCAACTTTCTTGGTCGTCTTGAATGAACTTCATGTTTTTGCCCTCACCGCATTTCTCTTTCAGTCAAGTCCCCCCTCAGTCAAATCACTGGATCGTCTGATCAAGTGAGAGATCGTCGTCTTGTGATTTAGGGAATCGTATAGGAGCAACGGAATGCTGCTGAAATGCGAACGTGTCGACGAAATCCTGTGACGAACTTACAAAAAACGTAGTTCGAAAAATTTCAACCGGCGTCCATTTGGTCGAAAGACTGGGGTTTCCCTTAGGCTTTTCGCAGCGCGCTCAGAGAAGCTCAGAACGGTTTTTATTCGCCCGCTCGTTCGGCAAAAAACTGTTGTCGCAAAGATGGTTACAGATATTTTTTCGCGAACGCGCTACGAATGATGGAGCAAGCATCACGGGAAAGAGAGGGTCGCGAGACATCGTTAACACGACATCGCTCGATCATGCGAAAGCACGAGGAGCGCACGCTTGAGGTCATCGAGAACACGAGTGACGCACACCAATGCAACCAGCGAAAGGGGTCTAGTTTCGCTGGTGACGTGGAGCAGTTTTGAAGGTCATCATGAATACTCAGAAACTGCTAACAGACCTAGTGTTTGCCGAAATTACGTTGACTGATTAACCAACAGGAAGACTCGTAAAACACGGAACCAGCCACACATTGAGCCAGCACGTTTCTCGCATCGTGGCAGGGCTTCAACCCTTGCCAATTCAGCTTATAACCCGCATTCCCCTTGAATTGTTAGTCTCTTGTTGACCGAAGCATTCGCCCTTGCTTGAGATCATCTCCCCTGGATGACAAAATAATTCCGAAAGAACATCTAGATGAGCATCTCTGTCACACACGCGCATTACTCTGATCGTCCAGGCATATCTATCTCATCCTGCCGGGGTATTCACTGAGTATTTTTGATCAAGAGGGGGTCAGACGAGGGCACTATGCAAGTTGCATAGCGATATGTCTGCATCGCTTGGCTACGCCGGCGGTCACCCCCACGATCACTCGGTCCCCCCTGGTCGGTTGACTGTGACTGGTAAAACGTTTTGGGAGTTTAGACATCAGAAAATACTATTTCCAGCAGTTTTCGGTAGCACCTCAGTAACAACATCGGAACGAGGCAGCGTCAACTTGTTCCCAGCCATGGTTCGCTATTTGCGTTCCTTGGAGTGTTGAATTCGGGCCAGCGAGGATGTATTTCGTGAGTGAACGCATGGAGCTCGAATTTTAGTTGAAGGATGTTGGGAGACATGACGCAACCCGACGAATCTTTTGATTCGCATTTTGGGACACACCACCCATCTTTGACGGAAACCGATGCACCTGCGCGCATAGCCCTTGACGCCTCGTTAGCTGCCGTGATCACCATTAACGAGCAAGGCGTGATTGAGTCCGTCAATGCTGCAGCAAATCGACTGTTCGGCTCTGGGGAGGCCGATATGGTCGGTCAGCACCTGCGCAATTTGATGACCTCGCCGGACCGGGAAAACTGTGCCGAATATTTAGCCAAATATCTCGCAACCGGACGCAAGAATTTCATCGGCAGAGGGCGGGAGGTCATGGGGCAACGCCTGGACGGCACGATATTTTCGATGCTGTTGTCCGTTAATGAGGTTTGGTTGGGAGAGCAACGTAAGTTCACCGCTGTGGCCTGCGACATCACGAACCTAGGCAAGGCGATTGGAAAACTTGAAGAAACCGAATCGCGCTCGCGGGCGATTTTGCAATCAGCAGCCGACGCAGTGATCACAATCGATGAACGGGGCGAAATTGAATCGCTCAATGCCACCGCCGAAAACCTGTTCGGCTATTCACACAACGAACTGATTGGTCAGAACATATCGCTGCTCATGCCGTCGCCATACCGTGAGGACCATGACAACTACATCAATGCCTATCTTCGTACCGGTCAACGGAAAATTCTTGGTATCAGTCGCGATGTCGTTGGTTGTCGGAAAGATGGAACTACGTTTCCCATGGAATTGGCCGTCAGTGAGGCGAAACCAGGCGGTCAGCGACATTTTACGGCAATCATCCGAGACATCACCAGCCGCAAAGCAGCGGAACGGCAATTGAAGTACTTTGCTTCGCAACTTCAGGAACGCAATCTGGAATTGAGCCGCAGCAATGAAGAGCTGGAACGCTTTACCTATGCAGTCTCCCACGATTTGAAAAGTCCATTGGTCACGATCAAAGGTTTTGTCGGCCGGTTGCAGCGCCACGTGGAGGCCGGCGAATTCAATGAGATTGAGGATTACCTGTCGCGGATCAGTAACGCCGCTGATCGCATGGGATCTCTGCTGGACAATTTGTTGACGTATTCACGCGTGGGCCGTGTCGTCAATCCTCACGAAGACATCCCACTGGCCGATCTGGCGCGGGAAGTGATCGAACTCTGCGATATTTCAATCCAAGACCGCGGAATGCAGGTCACCCTCAATGAGCAATTGCCGGTGATCCGAGGCGACCGTTTTCGGCTGGTCGAGTTGCTGCAAAACCTGGTGGAAAATTCCGTGAAATTCACAAAGGATGTCCCCAACCCGCAACTCGAGATCGGCACGTTTACGAAATGGCAACAAACGGTTTGTTATGTGCGCGACAATGGAATTGGAATCGAACAGCCTCAGCAGCAACACATTTTCAATTTGTTTGAACAATTGAATCGTGAAGTGCCAGGGTCAGGCATTGGACTGGCCATGGCAAAACGTATCGTGGAGTCCCACGGTGGAAGGATCTGGGTGGAGTCCGACGGAATTGGCAGTGGGTGTACGATGTGCTTCACATTGCCAGCGGCTGAAAACTCTTCCTCTTAAATAGAGGTAAAAATTACGATGCAGCTTGAACGAACGCGGATTTTGTTGGTCGAAGACGACATGGATCACGCCAAACTAATCAAGGAGTGTTTTGAAGATCAACGTTTAACAAGTCACATCACGCATCTGCCGGACGGTCAAGCGGCACTGGATTATTTGTTGCATCAAGGTGAGTACTCTGAAAACGATCCAAACTCAAACCCGGACTTGATACTCCTCGACCTGCGTCTGCGACGCGTTGATGGATTGAAAGTCTTGCGAACGATTAAGACGACTGAGGGGATCAAACGCATTCCTGTGATCATCCTCACGACCTCCAGTGCGGATCGGGACCTCTGCGAAGCCTATGACCTGCACGCCAACAGCTATTTAGTCAAGCCGATTGGATTTGATGATTTCTGCAGATTAATCCAAGATCTAGAAACCTACTGGACCAACTGGAATCGACAGCCAACTTATGTGACACAGGGAGCAAGGAGTGGCGACGAACAAAACACGAGTGTTGCTCGTTGAGGACGACGATAATCACGCGTTTTTGATTCAGTCAGCCTTCACGGATCATAAACGGCAATGGCAGATAGAAATCGCCAAGACAATCGAGGAGGCGCGCCAAAATCTTAACGAGTCGCCACCGGAGTTGGTCATCGTCGATTTCGTCCTCCCGGACGGACGGGGAACCGAACTGCTGCCGGCATCGCGTACCTCGATGTGCGTACCGTATATCTTGATGACGAGCCAAGGAAACGAGGCGGTCGCTGTTGAAGCGATCAAAGGGGGCGCGCTGGACTACGTCGTCAAGTCCGAGTTCTCACTCGCGGAAATGCCGCGTACCGCCGAAAGGGTGCTTAGAGAATGGGAATTGATTGTCGAACGCCAACGGGCCAAGGACCGCGAAAATGAACTCTTCTCGCTGCTCGCACACGCCGATCGCAAAAACGCGATGGGAGAAATGGCCACCGCACTGGCCCACGAAGTGAACCAACCGCTGGCGGCAATCGCAAACTATGCCGGAACGTGCCTGACTGTGCTTCCCCAAAACGAGGAGCGGTACGACGAACTTCGGGATGCGCTATTACGGATTGACCAACAGGTCCGCCGCGCCGGAGACATCATTCGTCGGTTGAAATGCTACGTGTCCAAAAGTGTTCCGGAAACCTCGCTGGTCGGCTTAAACCATTTGATCCTTGAGGTTGCTAACCTCGTTCGCGTCGCCTTGAAATCGCACAATGTAGAACTTGAGTTGCAGCTGGATGACAGCCTCCCCCAGATACGTGTTGATACTGTCCAAATTCAACAAGTGATCGTGAATCTAGTACAAAACGCCCTAGAATCCATGGTAGACATGGAACCGCCAGAGCGCATCGTCCGCGTCATCACGACATCGAACTCCGACAACGTGAGCGTCGATATTTCCGATTGTGGCCGCGGCATTCCCCACGAATTGTCCGAGAAATTGTTCGAGCCGCATTTTACGACCAAATCGCAAGGCTTGGGGATGGGCCTAACCATCAGCCGCAGGATCATCGAGGATCACGACGGACAACTCACATGCAGCGCCAACCCCAAGCACGGCTCCACGTTTCGCTTCAGCCTGCCCAAAGGTGAGCAAACGGCTCTGGACGTCTAATCAAGGACATCCACAACGCGCCACAACTGGCGGCTAAGAGGGCGACCAGAGGACTGCGTCGGGCCACTGCGTTGGGTCACTGCGTCGGGCCATCTGTGACAACTCAGATGAAATGGACCAGACCAAGTGCGATCTATCCATAGAAAAAAGCTCCCCCGAAATCATTTCTGGGAAGCTTTTTTCGTATGCAGTGATCTTGTCGATCAATTACCTGACACTTGGACGTCCATGTCAAAACTTTCGGTAAACCGCACGCATCAATTTTATCTGCGCATCACGCTGCGCACATCAGGGCTTCCCCCTACGAACTTTCCCTGATGTCAGAATTGTCTAGCAAAAAATGGTCAGAACAAAGCCGCACTAATTGCACCACAGATTCAACCCCCATTTTTCTGGTCACGTTGCTGCGATGCACTTCCACCGTCTTAATCGAAATCCCCAGCTGTCCCGCAATTTGTTTGGTCAATAGCCCCTCGACAACCAGCGTTAATACTTCACGTTCTCGCGGAGTCAGCTTAGTAAGACGGAACTCCAAATCTTGACGACGCAGATGTTCGCTACGTTGCAACTGATCTCTCTCAAGCGCTTCATGCACGCGGGCAAGAAACAGCTTCCGGTCCAGCGGTTTTTCAATGAAATCCACCGCCCCCGACCGCATGGCCTGTGTGGCATCGAGGACTTCGCCATGTCCCGTCATGATGATAAATGGATGCCGACATCCTCTTTCAACCAGTTGATCATGCAACTCGATGCCGGTCATATCGGGCAACCGTAAATCGAGAACCAGACAACCAGGTTTGTCCGCGTCATACTCTGAGAGCAGATTTTTTGGCGAGGGATAGGCATCGACGCATAACTGTTCCTCTCGCAGCATCCACTCGAGTGACTCTCGAACGGATTGATCATCATCCACGAGGATTACGGTTTGATTATTCATGACCGATGCTTCCAGCTCACGTGCCAATTGTTTGCTGATACCACATTCCGCATTCAGTGAACAAGTGCTATTTCAAATCCTTTCGATGAATCATTCACTGGACAATACGAAATACCGATTCTGGCCCGCGGTTGCTACCTCAACTCCTATCGACATTTTCAATTCATCACATCGCCGGTTTATTCTCGCAAAGAGCCATGACCAGATCGAACGTCGCTCAAGAGAACCCTGTATTCACCGTAATTTTCGGTCTTCTGTCGCCGCCTAAATCCCATGCAATTAAAGCACATAGGCAATTTGAATTCACTCCTTCTGCTTCAAGCAACCACGTGACAAAACACTGTCGGCTAAGGGAATCCCTAGGTGCATAAGGGATTCCCTAACTTTGCGTCATGTTTTCAAACTGCGAAGGTTTTACGGCCTAGATTTGATGGCCCGGGCTTGCTTCCCAAAACCTGATTGGCAGTGGTTGATGAGTGAAACAGTCTCAAACACCCAACAAACTTTCTTTATACGTCTCACTCAAAGAGGAAATCCCCCATTTTGACGGGTCTGACATCGATGAACCGAGGAATCCGCATGCCACCGGTAAATCGTATTCTGGCGGTCGACGATAATCCGATTAATCTAGAGATCATCAAGGAGTTATTCGCAGCAGAATTCGAACTCCAATTAGTCGACAACGGGAAGGATGCTCTCAAGGTTGCGCAAGAGTGTCCACCGGATGTGGTGTTGTTGGACGTCATGATGCCTGACCTGAATGGCTATGAAGTCTGCAGCCATTTCAAGTCCGACCCCACTCTTCGCCACAGCCAAGTGATTATGGTCTCTGCCAACACCGAACTCCAAGACCGACTGCAAGGCTATCAAACCGGCGCCGACGACTACGTCACGCGGCCGTTTAATCCGGATGAACTCTATGCCAAGGTCTGCGTCAATTTACGTAACAAATCGATTTTTGACGATGCCCGAACACAAATCGAAGACTTCAGCGGGGCGACCGCTGAGGTACTGGAACTTCTTTCCAATCTTGACCAAACCGAATCGGGCAAACATCTCGATCGAATTCGCATCTACTCCCGTCTGTTGGCCAGCGAACTGCGCCAAGATTCCGCCTGCTCAGAAATCGACGAGGCCTTTCTCCGAAAACTAGAGCAAGCCAGCCCTTTGCACGACGTCGGAAAAATTGCCTTGCCCGATGAACTGTTAAACAAAAAGGAGAAATTGACCTCCGAAGAACGCTCGCAACTAGAACGCCATACACTGATCGGGCATGACATTCTCAAAGGTCTGGTTCTGAAATGCCCCCGAACGGATTTCTTTTCGATGGCAGCAGAGATCGCCCGCTGGCATCACGAATCATTTGACGGCAGCGGATATCCTGACGGATTGCGGAAAGGTGAAATCCCCCTGGCTGCGCGCATCGTCAAGCTTGTCGATGTATTTGATGCATTGACCACGCACGAACCAGGTGCCGCCCCTCCCGACCCGGTTGATGTTCGAGACTATTTAACCGGTCAGGTTGCATCGAAATTCGATCCCCGTCTGCTCGATGCGATGTTGAACTGTTTTGACGACTTACGCACCGTTTGCCAGATGTATCAAACCGAAAAATCCGCGAACCTGTGAAAGCGTCTCCAGGTAGCACTGCAATGATCCCGAGACGAAAGTCGATGTCACCACGAAACAAGAGGATGCGACATATGGAACGCAATGATTCTGTGATGACATCGGTCGAGGGTCTCAAGCAAGGCAATGAACTGGCTGCGCATGATCTCTGGAACCGGTACTTCAGTCAGCTTGTCGCATTGGCCAGAAACAAACTTCCCTTACATGTCAAACGCTCCTTTGACGAGGAAGATGTCGCACTGAGTGCTTTTCATAGTCTTTGTACCGGGTTGCAGGAGAGCCGGTTTCCGGACCTGGAAGACCGCGACAATCTGTGGGCGATTCTTGTGGTCATCACAACCCGCAAAGCGATGCGCCGCATGCGCACGAATACGGCATTGAAGCGAGGCGGCGGGGATCTTTTGGGGGAATCCGTTTTCATGAAACGTCCCTCAACCCGTGATTTTGGAATCGAAAATATTATCGGAGGAAAACCGACTCCCGAATTTGCGGACCAGTTGTGTGAAGCATCCACGCTGTTACTTGAAAGCCTACCCGACGAATCCTTCAAACAAATCGCTCAACTGAAACTGGCCGGGTATTCCGTTGATGAAATCGCAACTCAGACAAAACGCAGTCCACGTACCATCAATCGACGATTAAACTTGATCCGCAAAATCTGGAAAGAACACAGGTTTAAAAGTGCTGATGAATACGAATGACCCAGAATCACAGCTGTCCGTTCGCCAGCAACTGCTCATCGACGAAACGTGCGTCCGTTTTGAAGATCGGTGGCAGAGCAGCGATATGTTGCATATCGAGGAGCTGATTGCTGATGTCGAAGGGACCTTGCGTCTGCAACTTCTTGACGAATTGTTGCGGTTGGATTGGGGATTGCTGCGGCAGAACGGACAACGCCCCAGTCGCTCACAATACATCAAGCGATTTCCCGAATACTCGCAAGAAATCGACTCCCTGTGGAACAAGGATGTCAGGGAACTCAAGATTGGTTCTCGCAAGCAGGTGACCCCACCCCAAATGGCCAGGGTCACTCGTATTCAAAAAAAGCCGAAGGGGCTCGGCGTGCGCGCGGCTCGTTTCCGAGAAGAGCTTGAGGTCGACCTCTTCCCCTTGGTCCATTTAAAAACAACGGCAGCCAAGCAGCTGAAGCGACGAATCCGACTGGTCAAGCGACTCGAATTGCATCCCGGTGTGAGAAAGGTCGTGTCGGCGGATTTTCATGGAAACGGCACTTCGGCTAGGCTGGAGATGATCCCCGAGCAAACCCTGTCCAAGCTATTAGACGATCAGACTCAAGCGCAAACTCTCAAATCCATTTCCATCAGTTTTCAATTGGCATCGGTGCTCGTGGCTGGGCATTCAATCGGCCTGGTTCACGGAAATCTCAAACCGTCGAGCATCTACCTTCGAGCAGATGATTCCATCCTGATTGACTTTCTCGATGAGGCGTGCACTGCAGATGCTTCTGATCTTCAATTCCAAGGGACCGATGCATATTTCACTGCTCCCGAAGTCGCACAGGGTATGCGAAAAGCGGCGTCTGACGTTTATAGTCTTGCCGCAATTCTGACCTGGATGTTTCGAGCAGTCGCGAATGATCCGTCCGCAGCGATAACGTTCTCTTGCGACCGATTGGTAGAATGCTTGCCGCAGAATTCTCAATTCATCGCAGCCATCGATTCGTTGTGTGCAGCGATCGAACAGGGAAGGCATCCGGTTTCTTCCCAGCGTCCTACAGCCAGTGAAATGCTTGAACCATTGGGACAAATGGCGCAGCTGCTGGGCATCGATACGTCCGAAATCGAGCAGGCTTTGCTGAACTCCTGTGCCGGATCCACCGCTTCAGTGATTCAATCAATGTCGTGCTTTGCAAGCAGTCACACCAATCAGGTCGCCGCGATCGAGCTGGGCCCAGACTCTCGGCTCGGCCGCTATCGAATTTTAGAGAAGCTCGGTGAAGGCGGCATGGCAGAGGTTTATCGCGCCATCGACTCGGCTGATGAAAGCACCGTGGCGATCAAAATATTGAAACCGGACGTCGTTGGAGATGGTGAATCGCTGAGACGGCTCCGCAAAGAAGCAAGAATGCTGGGAGAAATTAGTAACCCGCATGTTGTGCGACTACTGGACATCCAAGAAGATGCGGGAGTCCGCTATATCGTGATGGAGTATGTCGCCGGCGACAATCTGCGCTCCCTCATCAAGCAGTCGGCACCCATGGATGAAATGACAGCACTGATGATCATTCGCGATGCAGCGCGAGGATTGGCTGAAGCCCATCGACTGGGGATTATTCATCGTGACATCAAACCTGAGAATATCCTGCTGGATAGCCAGAGCGCGTCGCAGTTTCTACAAGAGTCAGCAAAGAACAAGTTCAGTGACAGTTGCACCCTCCAGGCTTGTTCGGACTGGCAAGTCAAACTCACAGATTTCGGTCTGGCGCGGCACGTCGAACAAACGGAGTCGCTCAACATGACTCTCTCGGGCATGATCGTAGGAACGATTGCTTACATGTCGCCGGAGCAATTCGGAGAAGCCAACAAGATCGCTCCTGCCGCCGATGTTTATGCACTGGGAGCGACGCTCTTCGAAATGCTGACAGGCAGTCGCCCGTATCCGGCAGACAATCTCATGGAATTAGTCCAACTCCACAGTATTGGCCCGTTGCCAGACTTAACCCATTCCAACCCCTCTGCCACTCCTGAAATCGCTCAGTTCCTCCGACGGGCGCTGGCAAAAAATCCAGCGGAGCGTTATCTCGACGCCTCGCAATTTCTTGAGGACATGGAACGACTGTTGGATGGTCTACTAAAAACATCGCAACCAGTGGTTTCCTATTGAAACGCACTCAGTGGTTCGATTCAAATCGAAGCACTGTCGCTGAAAAAAAATAGACCGCCGACGTTGCTTAGAGTCAACGCCGGCGGCTATTACGACCATATACGAGGAATGGCCGTTTCGAGTTCGAGGGCGGTTTTTTTGAATTCGTGCAAGATCCTCATAGATCCCAAGCGGCCACAGGAGATCTATGAGCTGACCTTGTCCAAATTCGGAATCGAAGGCATCGATTATTACCGATCGAACAACTCGACTTCATCAACGCCAGAGAGACGATGTCTCTGAACGTTTGCCTCAAGCCATCGTTCTCTCTGCTAGCCGTATTGCGGCTGCATGCGAAGATGCCTTTTGGCTTTTTCTTTCGTGGTTAAGGTGCTTTGAATTTCTTCATAGGTAAATGCCCATCCGAGAAATCAAAACGCCAACTTTTTTAGAAAAATCTAAGATTTGACAAAAATATCCCAAGAGGGATCAGCAGGCGTAGGGAAGGCGCGCGGCACAACTCAATCACCGAGCAAGTGGAGACTCCAGCCGGCTGGCAGATCAGGCGTTGATCGAAATTTGGCGACGATCAGGGGCATTCCGGAGCTGCGAAATGACGGAGCAGCCATCTACCATGAAGCAAAACAATAGCGCAAAATCTGCTGAATTTGCGGATCCGATGATCATCGCAGAGCACGCATTCACCATTTGCCAGGCAGTCGCTTCCGGCGGAGCGCATAAAAAAATGCCGCCGGCGCATTCACGCCGACGGCACAAATTCAGCAGTTAATTAGGCACGTTTTGCAGCGACCCGTTTCACACGGCGCCAACGGTGGCATGCCAAACCGAGCACGCCAATGCCCAAAAGCACAGCACTGGATGGTTCCGGGACGGCTGGTGCAGGGTCGGGATCGGGACAATGCACATCGTGAAGGCAATCACCAAGTTCGTCGCAGTCCATGACGATTGATGTCGCAAGATTGAGATCAAGCAATGGGGTCCAGATGTCTAATCCGAGGAGGTTTTGAAAAACACCGCCGTCGGTTAAGAGCGTTCCGGTCGAGACAGTACCAATATTTAGGTTACCGGTTGCATCGGTGAATGCTCCAACATCAAAACCGATGAAGTAACTTTCACCCGGTGTCAGTTCGATATTGGGTGTGAAGGTGACTTCCGCAATTGACGACGGGATCGGCGTCAAATCACTGTGCCAAATCGGATTACCGTGCGGAAGACCCGACACCGTATCCATAACGATGGCACGAAAGTTTCCACCGTTGGCAACAGCCCCAACATTCAGCGTAAAAGATGAGAGGTTGCATTCGTCGGCGACGAATATTGAACCTGCTGCTTTCACTGGGTTGAGCAAGTTGTAACTGAGAAAGTCGGTGGGCAATCCAGTATGGATCAAGCCACCATAAGCGGACGTGGACATGGACGTGACTGCAGTAAGGACAGCGGCAACCAATAGGCTTCTCATGGGGTTCTCCTAATCGAATGAACCGTGGTGAAAATAGGTTGGCCGCCTAAATCCAATCTTGCGCGATGTCGCTACGCACCGCAAGAGAAATCTTTTCCATTTTGTGCATTTTCTCCATTTTGCATTTTGGCAAAAAATGCGCTCTCAACTTTTGCTAGAAAACTCCTTGAATACTCTCCTAAAAAGCTCGGCCCGCTCACATCTGCCGGTTCACTCTTGGTGTGCATTCTTAATGATGCACTAAGGCGACTAAAACATAAGGTCGACATAATTGGCGGTATTCCTATCATCGCATTGGCTCACCAAAACGATTGAGCCTCTCGTGAGGAAGTCATTGCCAATGCCGCATCGAAAGTCATCGCATGAAAGGCATTGTCCACCAAACCTTTCATCGATTCCTTGCTCTATAGTCGATAACATGCAGCAGTGCCTGGGGTCGGATCAATCGGCGGCAAGCAGAGCCGCTGAGTTGAGGTCCGGTCAAGTCAGCTAAGGCGGTCAGGAAAATAACGACTCGCATTCCTATCGACAGAAAGCATACTCGCAAGATGTCCAAGAATCCGGAACTCGCTCGACTTGCCGACCACGATGCTGGAACAGTCGATTGGAAACGTTGGGGAACATACCTCAGTGATCGGGCCTGGGGCACAGTCCGCGAAGATTATAGCGCCGACGGCGATGCTTGGAATTATTTCCCCCACGACCATGCCCGCAGTCGCGTCTACCGCTGGAACGAAGATGGTATCGGCGGGTTTTGCGATCAGAAACAACACCTCTGTCTCGCTGTGGGACTGTGGAACGAAAAAGATCCCATCTTGAAGGAGCGGATGTTTGGCCTGAGTAATCTGCAGGGGAACCATGGCGAAGACGTGAAGGAGTATTACTTCTTTCTGGATGGCACGCCGACGCACTCCTACATGAAGATGCTCTACAAATACCCGCAGGTGGAGTATCCCTACGAAGAACTGGTCGAGGTCAACGGAAACAGAGACCAGTCGCAACCGGAATACGAACTGTTTGACGCGTTGCACGATGAATTCTTGGCCAATCGCTATTTCGACGTGTTCATTGAATATGCCAAGGCGGGGCCTGAGGATATTCTCTGCCGCATCACCGCTGTGAACCGCGGACCCGATACAGCACCGATCCATATATTGCCACACCTGTGGTATCGCAACACCTGGTCCTGGGAAACGGATCAAACGCGCCCGGCGATTCAGCAAGTGGCGCCCGGCGTGGCGACGACCACACATCCGGAATTCGACACCCGCTCCTGGCAGATACGCGCCTCCGATGGTCAGTCGGTCGATCTGTTGTTCACTGAGAACGAAACCAATTTCAGCCGCATCGACAAATCCAAAAATCTCTCACGCTACGTCAAAGACGGATTTCACAACGCCCTCATCAACGGCGACAGCAGCGCCATCAATCGTGAGCGCGGCAGCAAAATGACCGGGCATGCCCATGCGATGATTCCGCCCGGCGAGGAATTTGTCGTCGAACTCCGCCTTGCACCGGAGTCATCGGCGGACCCGTTCGAGGATTTCGACGCCGTGTTCGCCGCTCGAATCGCCGAAGCGGATGAATTCTACGAGGCAATGCGACCGCCGACACTGTCTGACGATTCCCAGCTCGTGGCACGACAAGCCTTTGGCAGTTTGCTCTGGTCGAAACAGTACTACCACTTCGATGTGTACCGTTGGTTAAAAGGGGATCCCACGCAGCCGACGCCTCCCGAATCACGCTGGAAAGGCCGCAACTGGCGGTGGAAACAACTGCACAACGCCGATGTGATTTTGATGCCCGATACCTGGGAATACCCCTGGTATGCCTCGTGGGATTTGGCGTTTCATTGCATCGCCATTTCGCACATTGATCCCGCATTTGCGAAACAACAACTGTTGATGATGGGCTACGAATGGTACCAGCATGCCAACGGTCAGTATCCGGCCTACGAATGGAACTTCGACGACGTCAATCCGCCCGTGCTTTGCTGGGCGGCGTGGCGGGTCTATCAGATTGAATTGGAACAAAAAGGAACCGGCGACACCAAGTTTTTGAAGCAGATGTTCCAGAACGGCATGTTGAATTTCGGTTATTGGGTAAATCGCAAAGACGACAGCGGGCGGGATATTTTTGGCGGTGGTTTTTTGGGGATGGACAACATTGGTTGTTTCGACCGCGACAAACCGCTGCCCGATGGGGGAACCTTGGAACAGAGCGATGGCACGAGTTGGATGGCCCTCTACTGTGCGACCATGCTCAACATCGCCTCCGAACTGGCTGTCGAGGAACCGCTCTATCAAAACATGGCGGTCAAGTACTTCGAACACTTCCTCAACATCGCCCATGCCATGACCAACATGGATGGCGCTGGAATCAATTTGTGGGATACCGAGGACGAATTCTTTTACGACGTGATCTCGTTGCCCAGTGGAGAATCGATTCCGGTCAAAATTCACTCGATGGTCGGCTTGGTGCCATTGTTCGCTGTCTTTGTCGAGTCGGCGGAACGCGAGCAGGGAAAGGGATTGCAGAAGTTTAACGAAGCGGCAAAATGGTTTATTGGCAACCGGCCCGACCTGCTAAAAAACGTTGCACCGGTGAAGGAGGCTGGAAAAAACGGAGCGCACATCCTGGCGATTTTGTCCACAGATCGACTCACAGCGGTGTTGCGGCGGATGCTCGATCCGGAGGAGTTCTTATCGGATTACGGGATACGATCCGTCTCGCGTTACCATTTGGAGCATCCTTACGAATTCGATGCCGGCGGGCAGAAGTTTGAGGTCAAGTATACGCCGGCTGAGTCCGATAGTCGGTTATTCGGCGGCAATTCCAACTGGCGGGGCCCGATTTGGTTTCCGGTGAATTACACCATCGTCCGTTCGCTACACGAGTTTTCACGCTATTACGGTGACGACTACAAAGTCGAATGTCCGACCGGTTCCGGTGTCTGGATGAGTCTCGACGAAGTCGCCGGCGAACTGGCGCAACGGTTATGCAACATTTTTCTGCGCGACGCAGCGCAAGACGGACGC
Source organism: Symmachiella dynata (assembly GCF_007747995.1). Taxonomy (NCBI): domain Bacteria; kingdom Pseudomonadati; phylum Planctomycetota; class Planctomycetia; order Planctomycetales; family Planctomycetaceae; genus Symmachiella; species Symmachiella dynata. The sequence goes on from NZ_CP036276.1 coordinate 5,910,492, forward strand.
CGGGCGGTGTTTGGCGACAACGACTATTTTCAAACGGATCCCCACTGGCGGGACTACGTCCATTTTTCGGAATACTTCAACGGCGACACGGGTGCCGGTGTCGGTGCGAGTCATCAAACCGGTTGGACGGCCCTGGTCGTTTCGTTGCTCTATGAATATTGGAAACAACATGAGCGCGGTTGAGACGACGGTCGGTCGCTCATCACCGATCGGTGCGACCGTTGAGAACGGTGGGGTGAATTTTTGCCTCTACTCCAAACATGCCACGGGCGTTGACCTGCTGTTGTTCGACAAGGCAAACGACGCCCGCCCCGCGCAGACGATCACGCTCGATCCCGCATCGAACAAGACCTACCATTACTGGCATGTCTTTGTGCCGGGAATCGGAGCGGGACAACTGTACGGCTACAAGGTCTCCGGCCCCGACGAGCCGACCGCAGGGTTACGGTTTGATACGACCAAGCTGCTTGTCGATCCCTATGCGCTAGCGACGGCAAATACTGAAAACTACGACCGCGCCCGAGCCGCCGACGATGGTGACAACATGGCCGTCGCCATCAAGAGCGTGGTCGTCGATCCGGCGGACTATGATTGGGAGGGAGACGAGCCGCTCAACCGACCATTTATTGACGAAGCGATTTATGAACTGCACGTGGCGGGTTTTACGCAGAATCCTAACTCCGCTATCGCTGCAAAGAAGAGGGGAACCTTTGCGGGACTGATCGAGAAGGTTCCCTATCTCGTGGAGCTGGGCATCAAGACAGTCGAATTGATGCCGGTTCAGCAATTCGACCCGCAGGCCTCCCCAACCGGCACCAATTATTGGGGCTACCAGCCATTGGCTTGGTTTGCTCCACACCAAGCATACAGTTCACAGCCCGGTGTGCTGGCGGCGGTTACAGAATTTCGCGATCTTGTCAAAGCCCTGCATCGGGCCGACATCGAAGTCATACTCGATGTGGTGTTTAACCATACGGCCGAAGGAAATACGAGCGGACCAACGTTATCGCTGCGCGGCATCGATAATCCCACGTACTACATTCTCGATCCCGCCAACCCCGCGAACTACGTCGACGATACAGGCTGCGGAAATACCGTGAGCGGCAACAAATCGGTCGTGCGGCGAATGATTCTCGATTGCCTGCGACATTGGGTCGAGCACATGCATGTCGACGGGTTCCGCTTTGATTTGGCGGCGAGCCTTTCTCGCGGCGAGGATGGCGAGCCGTTAGCGCATCCACCCATTTTGCTTGATATTGAGGTCGATCCCGTCTTGGCGGGAACCACGATCATTGCCGAAGCCTGGGATGCAGCCGGGTTGTATCAACTCGCCCATTTTGGAACCGACCGGTGGGCGGTCTGGAACGGGGCATTTCGCGACCACGTTCGACGATTTCTCAAAGGCGACACGGGAACCGTCGACAAACTGGCCGACAACCTCGTCGCCAGCGCTAATTTGTTCCACGAGCCGGATCGTCTGCCCAACCGCAGTGTGAACTTCATTACGGCCCACGATGGATTTACGCTCAACGATTTGGTCAGCTATGAAGAGAAACACAACGAGGCCAACGGCGAGCAAAACCGCGATGGGTCGAACGATAATTTTAGTTGGAACTGCGGCGCTGAAGGAATCACCGATGATGCCACCATCGAAGCTTTGCGGCAGCGGCAGAGCAAGAATTTTCTAACAATTCTGCTGATGTCCGAAGGACGCCCCATGTTGGCCATGGGGGACGAAGTCCGACGTACGCAACAGGGCAACAACAATGCCTATTGCCAGAATAACGAGATTTCCTGGTTCGACTGGGATGATGTCGACCGGCACGCGGACATCCGCAGATTTGTCGGCAAGTTACTTCATTTCCATCAAAACTTGGTGATTTTCCGGGATCACATATATTGGGGACACAACGGAAACAGTATGATTCGCTGGCACGGCGTGCGATTGGGAGAGCCTGATTGGGGCGAAGATTCGCACGCCATCGCCTATGAATTAACGCACGATGAGACCGGAGACCATGTGCACGTGATCCTCAATGCATATTGGAAGCCACTCGATTTCCAGTTACCCCCCACGGCGGCAGGACGTGAATGGCGGCGAGTGGTTGATACCGCGTTCGAGTCGCCGCAAGATTTTTGCGACCCGCCGGCCGTGCTTCCCAACGGCCAGTCACAGTACGCCTGTCAAGCGCGGTCGTCGGTCGTGTTAGTGAGTGTTACGGTTTAACCTGCGAGAAGGAGCGGACGCATGGCCGAGAACTACGATGTGATCATCATTGGCAGCGGTGCTGGGGGCGGAACTCTGGCCCGCCAACTTGCGCCCTCCGGCAAAAAGATATTGATTTTAGAACGCGGCGGCTGGCTGAAACGCGAACCGGAAAACTGGTTGAGCGAAGAAGTCTTCGTCAAAAACCGCTATGTCTCCCCCGACATTTGGCACGATAAAAACGGCAAGCCCTTTCAACCCGGCGTGCACTATTTTGTCGGGGGCGCGACCAAAATGTATGGAGCTGCCCTCTATCGGTTGCGCGCCGAGGACTTCGGCGAGCTGCAACACCAAGACGGACTCTCCCCCGCATGGCCGATTTCGTATGACGAATTAGAGCCGTACTACACCCAAGCCGAGCAGATGTATCAGGTGCATGGGGCCCGCGGCGAGGATCCGACCGAGCCGCCGGCCAGCGCGCCGTACCCGCATCCCCCCGTATCACACGAACCACGCATCGCACAATTGGCTGACGATCTGACCCAGGCTGGATATCGGCCGTTTCATTCCCCTTGCGGCATCATGCTCGACGAAACACGCATGCCCTTTAGCCGCTGCGTCCGCTGCATGGATTGCGACGGCTTTCCCTGTTTGGTGCACGCCAAAAGCGATGCCGAGGTGCTCGGCGTGCGGCCGGCGCTGGAACATCCCAACGTCACCTTGCTCATCGATGCCATGGCCCTCAAGTTGGAAACCAATCCCGCCGGCACCGCCGCAACGGGCGTCGTCGTGGAGCACGCGGGCCAACAAGAAGTCTTTCAAGCCGGCACGGTCGTCGTTTCTTGTGGAGCGGCCAACTCGGCAAAACTGCTGTTGATGTCGGCCAACGACAAACATCCCCGCGGCTTAGCGAACGGCTCCGATCAAGTCGGCCGGAACTATATGTTCCATAACAGCCAAGCCGTATTGGCGCTCTCCAAAGAACCCAACCCCACGGTCTACCAAAAGACACTGGGCTTGAACGACTTCTATTTTGGCATGGAGGGTTACGAGTTTCCCATGGGGAATATTCAAATGGTGGGAAAATCTCAGGCCCCCATGTTCCGCGGCGAAAAGCCGATCGAGACCGCCCTGGCGCCGCAGTGGACGCTGGAAATGGTCGCCAAGCATTCCGTCGATTTTTGGTTGTCGACCGAAGACCTCCCACGGGCCGACAACCGCGTGACGGTCGATGCCGCAGGAAATATCACGCTCAATTACACAAAGACCAACCAACTCTCCGCGGAGACGTTGTATAAAAAACTCAAGTCGATGCTCAATAGCCTGGGCATGCACGAGCATTTGATTCCCCGCAATCTGTATATGAAAAACGAGATCGACATCGGCGGCGTGGCCCATCAAGCAGGCACATGCCGTTTCGGCAACGACCCTAAATCTTCGGTGCTTGACGCCAACTGCAAAGCGCACGAACTCGACAATCTGTACGTCGTCGACACCAGTTTCTTCCCGAGCATCGGCGCCGTAAACCCCGCGCTCACGGCAATGGCCAACGCGCTGCGGGTGGGGGAACATTTACTCCCGCGGCTCTGATCCACCTCGCTTTTGTCTTCTGACCAGCATGACCTTTCAAAAACCAACAGACTCCGACTCAAGGATAGGGGAACATTCAGTATGAGCTTAAAAGGAAAAGTCGCCATCGTCACCGGCGGCAACAGCGGCATCGGACTGGCGATCGTTTTGGAATTGGCTCGGCAAGGTGCCAATATAGTGATCGATTACATCTCGCACCCCGAAGCAACCGAGGCGCTGGAAAAACAAGTCGTCGCGCTGGGCGATCAAGCCATTGGTGTCGACGCCGACGTCAGCAAAGTCGCCGACCTGGAGAAGCTGGTCGCCGCTGCGGTCAAGCAGTTTGGTCGGGTCGATATTATGGTCAATAATGCCGGTGTCGAAACACGAACGTCGGTGCTGGACACAACGGAAGCCCAATACGAGAAGGTCCTGGAGATCAATCTGAAAAGCGCGTTCTTCGGCACGCAGATCGCCGCCAAGCAAATGATCAAGCAAGGCGACGGCGGACGCATTATCAACATCACGTCTGTGCATGAAGATTGGCCGATGCCCGGCAATACTGCCTATTGCCTCGCCAAAGGGGGCATGCGGATGCTGACCCGAACCGCCGGTGTGGAGTTGGCGCCGCACAACATTTGCGTTGTTGGCGTCGGACCGGGAGCAGTGGCCACGCCGATTAATCTCTCCACAATGACCGATCCGGCCCTGATGAAAAAGCTGGACGATGCGATTCCACTCGGCCGCATGGCACAGCCGGAAGAGATCGCCTCTGTCGTGGGCTTTCTTGCCGGCGACGGCGCTAGCTATGTGACAGCCACCACGGTGTTCGCCGACGGCGGCATCAAACAAAGCAGCCCTGGTTTGTAAGACCAGGGCTGATGTCTTGCCGATGCTGACTGAAGGGCGCGGGCTAATTCAAGGGAGGCAGTCCGCCGCCATTCAGCGGCGATTGGAGGTTGCCTGCTTCACCAGCGGGCGTCTTGGGCTTAGCCAGTTCGTCCCGGTGCAGGCGGATCTTCTTGAAGTCCTCTTCGGAGATCACATAGTACCAATCAGCGAAGCGGCGGTTGAGTTCTTCCACCTCTTTACGCCCCTCCTGAGCCTTCTTCTCATAAGCGGCCAGGTCGGTCTTGTACTTCGCCATCGCCTGTTCGTATTCCGCTTGCGCTTTGGCGGCATCGGCGGCGGCTTGTTCGGCAGATTTCTCCGTCGGCTTGTCCGCCTCTTTTTCTTTCTCAGCGTCCGCGTCCGCATCGTCGGCCGGTGTGTCGTCCTCAGACTTCGCGTCCTCAGGTTTCTCATCCGTTGCGTCTGCATCGGCCGGTTGATCGTCGTCCGCAGGAGCCTCTGGTTTTTTGTCGTCTTCTTTTTCTGCCGGCGGTTTATCGTCCGTTTTTTCTTCGGCAGCAGGTTCCGCTGGTTTCTCCGGTTCAACCGGCTTGGGACCTAAAGCCGCTTCGTCGAAACGGGCAAAGGCGAACAAGAACCGCCCCTGCAGTTTCTCTTCTTCGACTTCCGGCTTGTCATCGTTCGCCTTGTCAGCGTCATCGCCCTCGGCCTTTTTCTCGCCGTCCGCCTTGGCCTGTTTGGCATCCTTTTCAAGACCCGCTTCGATCTCCAGATCCGAACCGGTGAAGATCTCGCCAAACCGCAGCACGTACTCCACACCCTTGTTGGTGGTGACGACCAGTTCGCCTTCGTTCGATTTTAAGCCTTGTTCGGTCGGAAAGAATCCGCGGCTAATCAAGTCGTTGAACGCCTCCCGCGTGCGGGGTGCGGCATCTTTGCTCAACTTCAGGTCGTTGCTCAGCCCTTCAGGCTTGGGACGCACGCCGATGAGTTTCAACTCATCCATGGCAGAGATCATCGCAGTGACCTTCGCCACATCCAGTTCCTGCGTTTCGGCGTCCAGGCCGGCCAGCGTCCAGGGATCGCTCGCCTTCGCATGCGAAAGCTCGCTGGTTTCTCCCTCTTTCAACGTACCGCTATTTTCGTCGATCGAATAATCGTGAATCACCACCGACGTCAGTTCGTCGCGATTCATCTTCAACAAATCGGTTTCCACCCAATCGGAGAACTTCGTCGACAAGTCGACATCCATTTTGGCAATGTAAACGGCGTTGGAGCCCTCTTTGCGGACGTAGTAATACCCGTCGCGGCCTTCCACCTGTTTGCCGATGATGAAGTCGACCAGCTTGTTCCCGTCGGCGTCTTTGAGGATTAACCGGTCGCCGCGGCCTTTGAGTGTTGGTGCGTCATCATCCAGCGGATCGACGACACCCAGTGCTTCGTGGCTGTCAACCAATTGGCTTTGGAAACCGTCTCGCTTGATGCCAATTAGCGACGCCGCCGTATTGGCCAACCGCTCAGCGGCATCGGCGGGATAGTCGTTGTGCGAGGGAATCGACCAGACACCATCTTTGTTTTCCACAATGAATTGCTGCCGACGAGCCGTGTCTTCATTGAAGACCACCACCGACAGCGAAGCTGCCTTGGTGGAATCCTTAAAGTCGGGGTAAAACTCGCTGCCCAAGTTCATATCGGCCAAGGGGTCGTTGATTGTTGGCGCGGCAAATACCGCCACCAAGAGGGAAACGACGGCCACACCGACAAACGCTAATGTTCGTAGGGTTTCGTTCATGTTCCAGCCTCGCAATTCCTAGATCTCGCGACTTCTAAGCCGCGACGCAGATGTTGAAGTTGTATTCCGTCTGTTCCCGTGTCGTCTGGCAATAAACGCCGTCGACCGTTTACCAACCGATGTTATGCGTGTTTGCCGACGTCGCGCACCAGACGCTCCGGGACGATCGTGTTTCGTTCATTGGTGACGCGGATGCACAAAATGATAATTCCCAACACCAAAGCGGGAATCGGCGGCAAGAGAATCGCCCACATTTTAATGCGTCCCTCGATGGCCGAAATTTCACGTTCCGTTTCCCGTTTTTCCTGACGGACCTTCTTTTCCTTGGCATTTTCGATGTTGACCTTATCCACGTCCAAACGTTGTTGAAGTGAACGCTGTGTCATTTGAATGCGAATTTGCTTGTCTTGCGCGTCGAGCGACGGATCGTTGCGAATTTTTTCGACCGCCTCGTTCAGCTTGGCGTTGGCCTCTTCGAGTTGCTTCTCCGCATCCTTGTTGGCCTCTTCCGTTTCTTGTTGCAGTTTTTCCACAAACGTTTGCGTCCGCGCTTCCACAGTCGTCAAAGTCCGGTGCTCAGCACGGCGCTTTCGCAAGGGGATATACTCTTTGTCCCCGGCCAATTCATCAACCGCATTCAGCACAAACGTCACGTTGTCCAAATTCAAATCGTACATCTGCCGATCACGAATTTGGAAGAACATGTTGGAGATAATGTCCATGTCGGCGATGAAGACCACGTTCAGGCCTGCTCCCACGTCCGAGGTGATCCGTGCCGCCAGATAATAGTCCGTATTCGCGTCGATGATCCGTTTCGGATTCGGCAGCATCTGCGGGCCGAACAACGGGTGGTTGCTGATCAATTGGTCGAATGGCAACACACCGGTCGACGATCGAGCGGAGCGGATGAGGGGAATGAACTTGGCTTGGCTGCCCTCGCGCGGCCGGATGGAACCGGGCCACAGCAACAGCGTTTCCTGCAGGCCCTTGCTGACTTCGCTTTCGTCACTGAAGGGCGCCATTTCTCCTTCGCCATTCCGTTCGGTCACAAACACCAAATCGGGTTGCACAACGCTGGCGAATTGCGGGTGCGGATTGACCAAATCAAACACCGACTGCCCCTTGTCCCAGGCAATGCCCAATTCGTTGAGCAGCAGGTTGATGTCTCCTTTGGGAGGCCCCGGTTGGCGTTGGCCGAACATGCCGCCACCGCCAGGACTTGGTTTGGGAAGCTGCGCCGCCAATTGCGGGTTGAACGCCGGCATCGGGTCGTCGAAGATCAACGTTGGTTTACCCGACTTCACGTAGTCGACAAAGTTTTTCATCTGCGGCACCGTCAACGACGACGGCAGCGGGGCGATGAGGACATCAAAATCCCCCGTGATCGGGCCATCGGGCGAGACATCCACCACGTCATATTGCTTTTTCAATTCGGTCACGATCCGCCATTCGGGATCGCTGGAGAAGCTTTGCATATTCATGCCGCCGGCGATTTTGGCGTCGGTCGTCAAAATGCCCACCTTGCGGCGTTTGGTCTCAGTCACGGTGCCAATCGACCGCGTCAATTCGTATTCAATCGGCGTCCCCACGTCGAACCAGGGAATCACCACTTCATCATCCACACCACCGGTGACGACCGCTCCTAAAAAGACCGAATCAGTCACGACCTTGCCCGCACGTTCGGTTTGTACTTCACGGGCGCTGATGCCGAATGTCCGCGCTTCGTCTGCTTCGGGTGAAAACTGTTCGGTGTTGACAATCCGCACGTCGAGTTGATCGCCGGCCGCCTGATCATACTGTCGCAACAACCCCAACAACGTGGTGCGGACCGGGACATATTCACGAGGAACTTCCGGGCTGATGAACGCCTGGATCAAAATCCGACGTTTCTCCGGCAGTTCCGACAGGACCTTTTTCGTCGTCGGTGAGATGCTGTAAAGCTTTTCGGAGGTCACATCTTCACGGACGTTCCAATTGGCAAAGACCACATTGGCGCTGATCAAAATGACTGCCAAACAGATCGCCCGGGCGGCGAACTGCCAACCCATTTGCGTCCCTTTGGTGCCACCGGCCCAATGCCGTCGAGCGGCCATCACCAGGTTCAGATACAGCATAAAGATGCAGATCGAGACAAAATACAATAGGCCGCTCAGCGGGATCATGCCCAACCCAAAGTCGCGGAGTTGCTCCGACAAACCCATATTCTGAAACAGTCGGCTTGCCGAAAGGTGGCGGCCCAGAAAATCAGGCAGAATCGCACCGATGCGGTCGCTGAACACCGGAATCGCGCACAGCACGGCCCCGATCACGAATGCCACTGGCGTGCTGCTGGTCAAAATCGAGGCGAACATGCCGGCCGACAATAAAGCGGCTCCTGCACACCAGTACCCCAAATAGTTGGCAAACAATTGTCCCACGTCGGGGTGTCCCAACATGAACAACACGACCACGTGCGACAAGGAAAATGCCAGTGCCACGCTGTAGACCGCCAGCACGGACAGATATTTACCCAGTACGATTTCCCCATCGGAGGCGGGCAGCGTAAACAGCAACTCATCGGTTCCGGTTTTGCGTTCATCCGCCCACGCACTCATGGTGATCGCCGGCACGATGAACAGCAGCAACAACGGAAAATACTGGTTGAGTTGATCGAGGCTGGCGATGTTGTTGGCGAAGAATTGGTCGCTAAACGCCAACACCGATCCCAAGGCCACGAACACCACGATGAACAAATAGCCGATCACTCCTGAGAAGTAGCTCAGGAAATTCCGCTTGAAGACAGCGAAGATGACATGCTTCCTCAAACTCATGAAACATTACCTCTGCCTGGATAGAGTCGATTTTTCGACAGTTTGATGCGTCGCCATTCCCGCGGCCGTTTTCGTCCGAATTCTATGAGAACTGGTGCCGAGGGATGTCGTGGTTGGATGCTGGGGTGTGGGGTACCGACGGATGGTTACTGGTTTTCGTCAAGCCGCTGTGGTCGTCAATTCGCGGAACTTGGCCTCCATGTCACCGCCGGCTGCCATCTCTGCCACGGTGCCGTCGAAGACAATGCGACCATTGAAGATGAACACCACGCGTCCCGCGATTGCTTCGACTTCTTGCAAAATGTGCGTCGACAGCAAAATTGTTTTTGTCTCGCTTAAACGAGTGATCAAATCGCGGACCTGATGGATTTGATTGGGATCCAGCCCGGCGGTCGGTTCGTCAAGAATCAGCACCTCTGGATCATGCAGCAGCGCCTGTGCCATGCCGACGCGCTGCCGATATCCTTTGGAGAGTTTACTAATTGCTTTGCCGTAAACGCCTCCCAGGGCACATTGTTCCACAACGTAATCCAGCCGGTCCTTCAATTGCTGCCGTTTCAGCCCGCGGGCTTCTCCCATGTATTTCAAAAAGCTTTGCGGCGTCATTTCCGCATACAGCGGACCGTTTTCCGGCAGATACCCGATCATCTTGGCCGCCGCCATGCGATCTTCAAGCACGTCGTGGCCGCCGATTTTTGCTGTGCCGTGTGTCGGCGCCAAAAAGCCGGTCAAGCACTTCATGGTGGTGGACTTCCCTGCCCCGTTGGGGCCGAGAAACGCCGCCACCTGACCGCGCGGTATCTGAAAGCTCACATCCGAAATCGCGGCGAACGGCCCATAAAACTTGCTCAGGCCGATTGCCTCAATCACTGCCGAATTCTCGGGTTTGTTCATGATTTATCGTTGCAACGCTAAAGGTCATGGTAAAAGATGGTCTGATGATCAACAGCAGCGCGGCGGATCATTGGCGGATCACCCAGCAACGGCGTCCAACCCCTAGTACGCAAACGTGATCGTACGTAAACGTCATCGGACGCGAACGTCGTCAATCGTCTTCGGCGAATCGCATGAGCACAACACGCTACCTTCCGCACCCCAAAGCGGCTCGTTCGGTGGACCAAAAACTGTCCCAGAGACGCAAATACGAATTGCTCGTAGCACAATCTTTACCGATCCAATTCTCCCCTGTCCAGTCAACTGCCGGGAAAACCGCGACCGCTCGTGTCGGGAACCTAGGACCGCTCACCAGGTATAAGGCATTACGAATGGAATGCCGCGAGTGTTGGCAGCCGTTTTTGGTGAGATCTCAGATTTTGTTGCAATCCGTGCTCCAGTACCGCCGCACGTACATAGCGATGCGTGCGGCGGACCGCTCGCATTCAGCCGTCGCTGCCGTTCTTCGCTGAGTTGTTCACCCACTCAACGTTAAACGATTTTTTCAAATCCTCGCTCCATTCGTAGAGCACAACTTGCTGGGCGTGGACTGCCAGTTCGTCATACGGTGTGGACATAAATGCCCGCAGTGCCGGATGCGTGAACTTGTTCTCTCTCATGAACTGACCGCCGTCGACGTCAGGATCCGCTAAATCACGCTGTTTGATCCGTACAACGTAGTACGCCGAGAGATCTCCGCTGGAAGCCACCCCGACATCGAAGACCCCGAGTTCATCAAAAACGGTCTTCATGAACGTCTCATCGGCGACAGTCACCCGCGTCTGATCGGCAATCGCAGCCGCGAATGAGACCTCCGAAATCGTCGGCGGAGGACGACGGGCCATCGGGCTGGGGTTAACATTTTCCGGTTGATACAGCCAAGCAAACGAGATCGTCTCGCCAACAGGTGTTCCTTCGGGAAGTGCCTTGGCCAGTTCTTTGTTTCCAACCGATTCGGCCAAGCTCTTGGCATGTGCTTCTGCCAATTCACGGGCTTTGGCCAGCTTCCAAGATTTCAACACCTCGTCCCGCACATCAGCCAACGAAGCTGGGACGTGGTCCGCACGGTCCTGGACCTTCCAGAACAAAAAGCGGTCACTGTTGATCGTCCCTTCGACGTCGTACGGGCCATACAAAAGTTGCGAACTGAAAGCCAATTGAATCGTCGAGGTTCGCGGCTGACCGGGAAGAACCACGCCCCCTGCTTGGCGGCTGTCACCAATCGAGTCTTCAATCGATGCTTCGCCATCCTCATTCCGGCCCATGTCAAAGAGTTCCTGCGCCGAGACCAGACCGGTCGAGGCATACGCAGCATTGAATTTCTTGCCCAGTTTTTTCAAACTTTCCGCAGCCTTCGGGGCTTCCGCCGCGGCATTTTTTTCCGTTTCAGCTTGAAGTTCCTCGCGCGTCTTCTGGTTTTCGAAATCGTCATCGTCGAACGATTCTTCGGGGTCCGTATTCGGCAAATGCAGGTCGACAAGATCCTCCATCTGCTCCACGATTTCTTTAGCCAGACGATCCAATTCCGCCCGCGTCCGCTCATTCTCCAACTCCGTACGGATCTCGTCTTTCAAACCTTGGTCTAGTTCCCGATACTTTACTTCCGGCTTCGTTTCCGGCTGTTCCGTCCCTTCCGGGGCGGGGTCACCTTCGGCGGGATCCGCCTTCGCGGGTTCGTCGGCCGGTGCGGTCAATTTGGGTTCTGTTGTTTCAGCTGCCGGTTCTTGAGTCGGTTCAGCCTGCTTGGGTTCATCGTCCTTCGCTGCAGGTTGCTCCTCAGGAGTCGCCTCAGCAACGGGTTCGTCCGCAGCGGGCTCTTCAGCGGCAGGCTCTTCTGCAGCTGGTTCCTCATCGGATGCGTCTTGCGCGAATGCCGTCAATGCCACCAACGTACCGAGCGAGCTACCGGTTCCGCCGCTGGGGAGCAGTGACGATTGATCATCACTCTTCTCTTCGGCTGCCGGTTCCTCAGCGGCTGGTTCTTCAGCGGCCGGCTCTTCGGGTTTGGTTTCTTCGGGTTTGGCATCGTCAGCCGCTGGAGGAGTCTCTTCCTTGGCAGCAGGAGTCTCCGCATCGTCGGTCTTCAACGCAGGCCCTTCGGCTGGTTTCTCCGACTCTTCTGCCTTGGGTTCCTCTGTTTTAGGTTCTTCTGCCTTTGGTTCTTCCGTCTTGGATTCGTCCGTTTTGGGTTCTTCGGTTTTAGGTGCGTCGGTTGCTGGTTTGTCTGTTTTGGGGGCCTCCGGCGCGTCGAGTGTTGGCCCTTCTCCATCAAAGCTGAACGGACTGTCTCCGTCCAGCGTCGGTGTGGGATCGATGACGTACTGAATGTCCTTGTTCGCCTCGTAGTAGGCAACGATGTCCTCATCCGTCACTGACTTTGACTCTTCGATTTGCTTACGCACATCGGCGAATCGCAGGGTCAAGTACTGCAGTTCCACTTTGCGGGGCTGCTTAAACCCGGGGGAGAAATCTTCGCGGCTCGTGACAGCAAAATCGTCTTTGTAGGTGTCGAACCATTTTTGCAGATCGGCATCGGAAGGTTCGGGAACCTCTTTCACAAAGTCCTCGACAATCACCGGCGAGATTTCCATCACCTGGGCAACTTGCAGTTTTTTGTAGATGTCCCAGTATTGCTCCGGCGCCAACGGTGCCCGCGGCGACAACAACTCGCGCGCGGTCCGGGACCGCAATTCGCCACGAAGGGCATTGAAAATATCGTTCTGGCTGACATGCATTTCGCTAACGATGTCGCGAAAATCATTGGTGCTCAGTTTGCCATCGGTGAATTGGCGGATAAAGTCCTGCACCGTGCTGTCGGCCACCGTGATGCCGATTTCATCCGCTTTTTGTGTCAGCAAATACCCAAACAGCACGTCTTTTTGGATGTCATCGCCAGGACCGTGCCGGAAAAACATTTGTTGGATCTGGCGAAAATCGATTTCACACACGGTCGCGGCCCGTTGAATGAACCGGTTGGCCAATTGCCGTTGCCGTACCAAGGCATCGATGTCGCTTTTATTCAAATCACCCGCCGATGTTTTGACAACGACCTTGTCCTGCAAGCTCGGGCCTTGCATCGAACGCGACAACGAATCCGCGATGACAAATGCGAAAACCGCCAATAGCGTCAATGCCACCATCAGCGTTTTTTGGTACTTGCGAATTAAGGCAAACGGTGATTTCATGCTAATTTCCTGATGAGTCGAATTCGCGCTGGTAAACGTTCGAAACACGCGTCGCAGGACTGGCGACCCGTTGCGGGGAACGATTGTTTTCGCCGATGTGCGCGACTGATTTCGTAGATTTCTTGTTCGGTATTTTTGCTGCCTGATTTTTCAGGCGACCTTGACAGCGTGTGGAAGATTTGTTTATGGATGGCCGGTCAACCCGAGGGCAAGCCAGCCATTGCCCAATGTCATCTTCCGAACGACGCTCGTTTTTCATCATCCTCGATCCGCCAAAACTTTTTGGCCGACCTTGGGAGCGAAACAGCCGCGCATTTTAGCTGCGAACAACTATAAGGCAAGTCCAACACTGGATTTGGGGAAGGAATCACGGCGGTGGCCAAAAAGAAAGTCAAAGGACTGGTGATTGTGGAATCACCGGCAAAGGCCCGCAAGATCAGCGGCTACCTCGGCTCGGACTACATCGTCCTGGCCAGTATGGGGCACGTCCGCGATCTGCCAGCCGGCGCTGCGGAGATTCCGGCCGCTGTCAAGAAAGAACCGTGGTCCACACTGGGAGTGAATGTCGATTCCGAGTTTGAACCGCTGTACATCATCCCTAAAGAAAAGAAAAAAGTCGTCAAGGAACTCAAGGACGCCCTCAAAAACGCCCAAGAGCTGATCATCGCGACGGACGAAGACCGCGAAGGGGAAAGCATTGGATGGCACCTCGTCGAGTTGCTCAAACCCAAGGTCCCCGTCAAACGGATGGTGTTTTCCGAAATCACCAAATCCGCCATCCAAGCCGCCATCGACAACCCCCGCGAAATGGACACCGATCTGGTTTCGGCCCAAGAAACCCGCCGGGTGCTCGATCGCCTTTACGGATATCGTCTCAGCCCACTATTGTGGAAAAAAGTCGCCCCTAAACTCTCCGCCGGCCGCGTCCAATCAGTCGCCGTCCGGGTCCTCGTGCGGCGGGAATTGGAACGCATTGCCTTCCACAGCGGAACCTACTGGGACCTCAAAGCCACACTGAACACATTGCCCGAGGGGCAATTCGACGCCCAATTGTGGACCCTGGGCGGTAAAAGAATCGCTGCAGGTAAGGATTTCGACGAGGCGACCGGAAAACTCAAGCTCGACGTCGATGTCTTGTTGCTCAATGAGAAGGAGTCGCTCGAACTCAAGGACCGGTTGCTCAAAACCGACTGGAACGTCTCCAATATCGAAGAGCGGCAACAGGTCCGCAAACCGTATCCCCCCTTCACCACCAGTACGCTGCAACAAGAAGCCAACCGCAAGCTGAACATGACCGCTCGGCAGACGATGCAAACCGCCCAGCGGTTGTATGAAGCGGGTCATATTACTTACATGCGGACCGACTCGGTCAATCTCTCGACCGAAGCGATCGATGCGGCACGAAATTGCGTCGATACCCGTTACGGACACGAGTACCTCAGCGACGGCCCACGTCAATTTACCTCCAAAAGCAAAAACGCCCAAGAGGCTCACGAAGCCATCCGCCCTGCTGGGACGGAGATGAAAACAGCCGAAGAACTGGGGCTTTCCGGCGGTGAGGGACGCTTGTACGGTCTGATCTGGAAGCGGACCGCTGCCACGCAAATGGCTGAAGCCCGTTTGCGGTTCCAAACCGTGACCATCGCCGCCGATGATGCTGAGTTTCGCGCCACCGGCCGTCACGTCGAATTTCCCGGCTTCTTCCGGGCCTATGTCGAAGGGACCGACGATCCCGAAGCCGCGCTCGACGACCAAGAAAGCAGCCTGCCGCCGATGAAAGAAGCGGACAAACTCCGCTGCGGCGAACTTGAACCGATCGGCCACGAAACCAAACCGCCGGCGCGCTTCACCGAAGCGACGCTCGTGCGGGCGCTGGAAGCAGATGGCATCGGCCGGCCGAGTACCTATGCGTCGATCATCGGCACCATTCAGGACCGGGGTTACGTACGCAAACAGGGCAGCCAATTGGTTCCCACCTTCACGGCGATGGCTGTCACCAAATTGCTGGAACAATACTTCCCCAATCTGGTCGACTACGCCTTCACCGCCAAGATGGAACAAACGCTCGACGACATTTCCAACGGCGAAATCGAATCGCTCCCGTATCTCAAGGAATTTTACGGCGGCGAGGAGGGCTTGGACTCGCAGGTTAAGACCAACGAGGAAAAGATCGATCCCCGCGACATTTGCACGCTGGACCTGGAAGGCATCGAATCGAAGGTCCGCGTCGGTCGTTATGGACCGTATCTACAGAAGGAGCAGGAAGATGGCGAA
The DNA here is from genome assembly GCF_007747995.1 of Symmachiella dynata. Classification (NCBI taxonomy): domain Bacteria; kingdom Pseudomonadati; phylum Planctomycetota; class Planctomycetia; order Planctomycetales; family Planctomycetaceae; genus Symmachiella; species Symmachiella dynata. The sequence continues at coordinate 5,926,113 of NZ_CP036276.1, forward strand.
AACCTAACCGCCTCACTGCCCGCCGAAATTTCTCCCGCCGACATTACCAATGAAATGGCGGAGAAACTGATCAAGCAAAAAATCGAAGGCCCCACGCCAATCGGCATGCACCCCGAAGAGGGACTGCCGATTTTCGTGCTGCACGGACCGTTCGGCTACTACATGCAACTCGGTGAAGTCACCGAGGACGGCCCCAAACCCAAACGGGTCTCGCTGCCCAAAAACGTCGAACCGGAAAATGTCACCCTCCCGCTCGCGATGGACTTACTCAGCCTGCCGCGCACGGTCGGGCAGCATCCGGAAACCGACAAGGTTGTCAAAGCGGGCATTGGACGATTTGGACCGTACGTCCTGCACAACAAGGTGTACGCCTCGATCCCCAAAGAAAAAGATGTGCTCACCATCGGCCTGGAAGATGCCGTTGACCTGATTAAAAATAAAAAAGTACGAGGAGCGGCGACACCGCTGAAAGAACTCGGTCCGCACCCCGAAGATGGCGAAATGGTCGCCGTGTTCGAAGGCCGCTACGGACCTTACGTCAAACACGGAAAAATTAACGCCACGCTCCCCAAAGAAACCGAACCCGATTCGGTCACGCTGGAGCGCGCACTCGACATGATCGCCGAAAAGGCGGCCAAGGGGGGCGGCACGAAGAAGAAAAAGAAGAAAGCCGCCAAGAAAAAGGCAGCGAAGAAAAAGACGACCAAGAAGAAGGCCACCAAAAAGAAAGCGGGTAAAAAGAAAACCACCAAGAAGAAAGCGACCAAGAAAAAAACCGCTTCCTAATTCCAGAGCGACTGCGGTTCGCTCCCCGGTTCCAGCGGGGGGAGTTGACGATCAACGCTCAATCGTTCCCGTATCTGCGTCTGCTTCACCCCAACGCTCCAGCAATGTGTGCGGTACGCCCAGTTGGTCGCAGATCCGCGCCACCACAAAATCGACCAGGTCCGCCATCGAAGTCGGTGCATGATAAAAGCCAGGCATCGCCGGCAAAATCACACCTCCCGCATTGGCCAACCGCGCCATGTTTTCCAGTTGGATCACCCCCAGCGGCGTCTCCCGCGGCACAACAATCAACTTGCGGCGTTCCTTCAGGTGCACGTCAGCAGCGCGGTGTATTAAGTTCGACGACTGCCCGCTGGCAATCGCCGCCAACGTCCCCATCGAACAGGGACAAATCACCATCCCCGACGTTAAGAATGACCCGCTGGCAATCCCCGCATGGAAGTCCTGATGATGATACACACGGAGCGTCCCACGCTGCTCGCTTGATGACTCCAAAGCCGGGAATTGAAACCGACTAAGCACGTCCCCTGCCTGCTGAGCAGAAGGCAACATCGTTTCAATGCGAAATTGATCGGTGTCCAACTGCGGATCCAACTCATCCCGCATCACCAGCGCCGCGGCCGGACTAACCACCACGTGCAATTCGCACCCCGCATCAAGCAACACATCCAACAACCGCAGCGCATAAATCGACCCGCTGGCTCCGGTGAGGGCAATCACGATGGGGGACATAGTTAGAAGGCTCGCGGCTAAGAAATGAGAATAGAAGAACCACGAAAGAAACGAAATGACACGAAAAAGAACCTAAGTTTTTCATCCAAATTTTTGTCTTGAGTTCGATTTCAGCTGTGCAAGGCTATGTTGTTTCCTCTGAAATTATTTCGTGTTTTTCGTTTCTTTCGTGGTTTATCTTTATTGAGCAATCACTAAACGACAACATTCCCGCTACTTGGTCCCCACATACAGCGTGGCAATTCCAAACGTCAACGGTTTGTAAATCACGCTCGCGAGGCCGGCTTGTTTCATCATGGTTGCCAGCGTTTCGCCTTGGGCGAATTCACTGACCGACTGCGGTAAATAATTGTAGGCAAACTGACTGTTGCGGGCCAATAATTGTCCAATCCGCGGCAAGATGTGGCGAAAATACCAGCGATAACAAGCACGAAACAGGCGGTTTTCCGGCATCGAAAACTCGAGCACAACCACCTTTCCCCCCGGCCGGCAGACGCGCGTCATCTCCTGTAATCCCTGCATGGTGTCGGCGACGTTGCGTAGTCCGAATGCGACTGAGACGATTTGAAAACTGTCGTCCGCAAACGGCAGCCGCTGTGCGTCGGCTTCCAGAAATTCAATTCGCGAACCACTGGCCGCTTCCCGTTTTTTATTCGCCAGCACCAACATCTCGTGCGTGAAGTCGCTGCCGATGACAGCAGCGCCTTGCGCCCGTTTCTCGTAGCTAAATGCCAAGTCCCCCGTTCCCGTACAGACGTCCAATATCGGTGCGTCCCCCACCGGCGGCGCCAACCGCACGGCCCGCCAGCGCCAATAAATGTCTGTGCCGCCGGAGAGGAAATGATTCAGAAAATCATAGCGCGGCGATATCTCACCAAACATGCGCCGCACGCGCCCACCGGACTTATCAACTGTCATCTGCCCGTGACCCATGAGACCCTAATTTCGATGTGGTTGGTAGAGCTGTGTTTGTTTGGTGTCTGTCTGTCGCGAGGCTGGTTAGGAACGCCAATCGTACTACATAGAAAGGTGCGTCGCGACGCACCCTACACGCTTACTCCCTCTCCCCCTGGGAGAGGGCTGGGGTGAGGGCTTTCTCTTAACCGCACTGACCAGCGAACCTTCACCGGAAAAAGCGGAGTTTTTTAAACCCCCCGATTCACCCGCCCGTTTTCAGCGTCTGAAACCGCTCCAGCAGGTCCTTCGTCACCGGACCGGGAGTTCCCGAGCCAATCTTGCGGCCGTCCAGGTCGACGACCGGAATCACCTCAGCCGCCGTACCGGTCAGAAAACATTCGTCGGCGATGTAGATGTCGTGGCGGACCATGGCAACTTCTTGGACCGTTAAGCCAGCCTGTCTGGCCAAGCCCATGACGGCTCCCCGCGTAATGCCTTCCAAGATCCCCGCCTCGGGCGGCGGCGTTTTAAGGACACCATCTTTGACGATGAAGATATTATCCCCAGTACATTCCGCCACTTCGCCTTGCGCATTGAGCATCAGTGCTTCGATGCAGCCGGTATCGGTCGCTTCGATTTTGGCCAAGATGTTGTTGAGATAGTTAAGCGACTTGATCCGCGGACTCAGTGCGCCGGCGTGATTGCGGATCGTGCTGGCGGTGACGACCTTCAGTCCGTCGCGGTACATCTCAGGCGGATACAGCGAAATCGTATCGGCGATAATAATCACCTGGGGATCGCTGGTGCGGCGAATATCCAACCCCAACGTCCCGGCCCCCCGCGAGATCACCAGTCGCACATACCCTTCGGTAATCCCATTGGCAGCAACCGTCTTGTTCACCGCTTCGGTCATTTCAGCGGGCGAAAGCGGAATCTCCAGGCGGATCGCTAGCGCGCTCTCATACAGCCGCTCGATGTGTTCGTCCATGAGGAACACCCGCCCATTATAAACGCGGATCCCTTCGAACACGCCATCGCCGTAGAGAAACCCGTGGTCGAAAACGCTCACTTTGGCATCGGCCTTGTCGACGAGTTCGCCGGCGATATAAACCTTCAATGACATCTCGGTACCGCAAATAAAGAGGGGGGAGGAGAATTTGGTAGAATTTGAGACAAACCGGCACGCGAACCGGTTCACTGTTGCCCCGTAGTCTACATAAACAGCGAGACCGGTACCAATCATCGGCACCGGTCTCCTACGACAAATCATCAAATTGTTATCGGGCCTGGCGGAATTCGTGTGGGAGTCTCCGATCCCGCTTTCGACTCCTCCCAGTAACCCTGGCAATTGCCCTCTTTTTGCGTCGAAAGACGCCCTAAGCAGCCTCTGCCAGCTTTTCCAATCGACCTTCCCGGAGTCGCACCGTTCGGCCGGCCTGTTCGGCGATTACGTTGTCGTGAGTCACCATCACGATCGTCAGGCCTTCTTCTTCGTTCAGCTTCCGCAGCAAGTCCATGATCTCGCCGCCGGTGGTTGCGTCCAAATTCCCGGTCGGTTCGTCCGCCAGGAGCACCTCCGGCTTGCCGATCAAGGCCCGGGCGATGGCCGCACGTTGCATTTCTCCACCCGAGAGTTCCGACGGCCGGTGCGTTAACCGATGCGACAAACCGACGCGATCCAGTAACTCGCGGGCCTCGTTTTGAAATTGCTTTTTCCGCCGCAAATAGCCCAGCAACGAATGCCGAATCATCAGCGGTGAAAGCACGTTTTCAATCACGCTCAATTCGGGCAGCAGGTGGTAGAACTGAAAGATGAATCCGAACACCCGGTTGCGGAGTTCGTCGCGGCTTTTGGCCGATAAGTCATCGATGCGTTGGCTGTCGAGGTGAATTTCTCCCACGCTGGGAGCATCCAACAATCCCAGCAGGTGCAGCAACGTGCTCTTGCCGGAGCCCGATTGGCCCACGATGGAGACAAACTCCCCGCGATTCACATCGATGTTCACACCGTGCAATACGGGAATCTTGTGGTCACCCTTGCGGTAAGCCTTTTCCACGGCGATTGCCGCGATATGACGCTGAGGCATTTTAATGATCTCTGCCGTTTCCATGAGGAGTTGTTTCCTGCGGAAGGATTTTTTACCACCCAGTCGTGTCGGGCCAATAGTACAAGCCGCTTATGTCTCAAACGATGGGTGGTTGGACCTGGGGGCGAGCCGGTGCTCGTCCCCAGCCACCCAGTTAAATTCAAACTCATTCATACCGCAGCGACGCCACCGGATGCAGTCGCGATGCGCGTCGTGCCGGCAGGATGCTGGACAACACGGCGATGGCGATGGCACCGACTGCGACCCAAAACACCATCCACGGCTCAATGTTGGTGGGAATTTCCGGGAAATAGTAAATCCGTTCGTCAAACACTTCTTTCCCGGTCAGCCACGTGATCTGTTCTTCAATCCAATTGATTTTCCAGACAATCAGCAATCCCATGCCCACGCCCGCACCAGAACCAACGATACCCAAGCCGAATCCGTAGGCCAGGAAAATCGACATCACACCGCTGGAGCTGGCTCCCAAGGATTTCAGAATGCCGATGTCGCGTGTTTTCTCTACGACGATCATGAAGAAGATCGCCAAAATGCCAAAGCCGGCGACTGCGATGATCAGAAACAGCAACACGTTCAGGATCGCCGATTCCACTTCAACCGCGGCCAACAACGGGCCTTGTTTTTGCTCCCAGGTATGCACGGCGAACCGTCCCGGCTCGAATTCTCCCCGCAACAAACCGACAACGACGGCCGGGTCGGCCGATTCTTTCAATTTGATCTGCACCGATGTCACCGAAGTCAGACCGGTTTGCGGATCAATCATGACGCGTTGTTTTTGCAGGTAATCCAAATTGCAGAAGACCAAGCTGTTGTCATACTCGCTCATGCCGCATTTGAAATAATCAACCACGGTCGCGTCGAAGTGGATTGCCTGAGGAGGCCGCCCGGAACCGACGGTGCTCAGTTGCACGTCATCACCCACGCGAACCATCGGCAGCGTCTTGATTTTTCCGGTCGCTTGATCTTCGTATTTGTATGTCACCAGTTCCGAGCCGATATAGACCCGACCTTCGAGTGGGGACGTCAAATCCTCAGGCTCTTCGTCAAACATTTCGTCGTCGGCGCCAATGAGCTCAGAGCCTGCGAAGAGCTCACTGGCATCCATTGCTCCCGCGTTGTCCACCGGCGATTCGACCGGCTCCAACTCGTTCATCATCCGACTATGTTCCCGCATCCGCATTTCGCTTTCTTTTTGCGCTGTGCGGTACTCTTGATCGTCGGGGTGCAAGTCAAATGAAGCCGGCACGTTCGCCACATAGCGGGGCGGGCCAATCCGGTTCCCTTCTTCATCCCGTTGGGGCATGAAATTGTACAGATGATCGGTCAGCGTCCCCATCTTGGCTTTGGATTCGGGTTCGATGCCGATGATCGTCACCGGTTTGGTGATGTATTGCCCGAATGAGCGAAAGCTGAGCATGCCATACACCTCGACGGTGGGGCTCATCGCCTCAATATGCTCACCCGCCGCATGGCGAATGCGAGCCATGATCCGGTCGGGGTCCTGTTCGCCATCGGCGCTGCCCGTTTCCAGGACCACATCGGCCAGAATGCCGCGAATCCGTTCCTTCATTTGGCTGCTAAACCCGCTCATCACGCTGTTGACGACAATCATCGTCGCCACGCCCAACGTGACACTGACAATGCAGGTCAACGCAATATACCGAGTCCGCAAATAGCGCGTGCAGAGAAGATACTTGTACATGTTTTCGCCAGTCCTTTGGCCATGTGATGAGAAGACATCCCGTCCCCTCGTATTCGTCCGTCGATTCCGCAAATAGTAGTGCGCGAGTCTCCCGCATAGTTGTGCGCGGGTCTCCCGACCCCGCACTTAATCCACAAGTTGTGCGCGGGTCTCCCGACCCCGCACATCGCCCGACCGAAGGTCTCCCACCATTAAACTGAAGGGAACAGACTCAAAACGTCCCCCAGAAAACCAACCGCAACAGGCAAAAAACTCTTTATGTCTCTAGCCACTGGCCACCGGCCACTGACCACTAAAAAACGTTGTACGCAAACAGATACCTAAAACCCCTTACTCCTCAGTACCTTCCGGCCGCAACAACGGGAAATAAATCACGTCCCGAATACTGCGACTATCAGTCAGCAGCATCACCAAACGGTCGATGCCGATTCCCAATCCACCTGCCGGCGGCATGCCGACCTTTAAAGCTTTGATGAATTCATGATCCATCTTCGCCATCGAATCCTCTTCCGTTTGCCCCTGCAATTGCGTGAGGAACAACTCCTCTTGCAAGCGCGGGTCATTCAATTCCGTATACGCGTTCGCCAACTCCATCCCTTTGATGAACAGTTCAAAACGTTCGGCGATTGCGGGGTTGTCTTGTTTGCGTTTGGTCAGCGGACAAATCGAAGCCGGGTAGTCGATCACGAAGACCGGTCCTTGCAGATGATCCTCGACCGTCGCCTCAAAGACGTCGTTGACAATCACATCGGGGTGCTTGTCGGCTGTTTCAATGTGGTGTGTGGCGGCAACCTCGGCGACTGCGGCGCTGTCATGCATATCGCAACCGGCATGTTCAGCGAACAAGTCGGCATAGGTCTTGCGCGGCCAGGGCGGGGTGAAGTCGATCGTCTCTTCGCCCCAAGGCAGCACCATTTCGTCGGAGATTTTTTTCACAGCATCGACGACGATTTTTTCCGTGAGATCCATCATCGATTCGTAGTTACCGTACGCCTGATAAATCTCCGTCATCGTGAATTCCGGATTGTGCGTCGCATCGATCCCTTCGTTGCGAAACACGCGGCCGATTTCAAAAACCCGCTCGACGCCACCGACCATCAACCGCTTCAGGTGCAATTCCAAAGCAATGCGTAAGTACAGATCAATGTCCAGCGCATTGTGATGTGTAATAAACGGCTTCGCTGCCGCACCGCCGGCAATGGCGTGCAGCACGGGGGTTTCGACTTCGACAAATCCCTCGCCCGCCAACGTTTGACGCATCGAGGCAATGATTTCCGTCCGCTTGAGCATCCGCTCAAGGACGCCCTCGTTGTAAATCAAATCGAGGTACCGCTGCCGCAACAAGATCTCAATGTCTTTGACGCCTGAATGTTTCTCCGGCGGTTGTGACAACGACTTGGTCAAGAAGGTGATCGTCTCTACAAAGACGGTCACTTCGCCGGTATTCGTCAACCGCAGCGTGCCGTCCACGCCGATCAAGTCGCCGATATCCAGCGCGCCGATCAATTCCCACTGTTCCTCCGAGACATCCGCCCGGGAGACCATCAGTTGGACCTTGCCGGACCAATCCTGCAGAAAATAGAACTTGAGCTTGCCCTTGTTGTTCCGCGACATCAACCGTCCGGCAATCCGTACCCGTTCGCCAGTCACGCCCGACTCCGCAGGCGCCATGCTGCGGATTTTTTCGATCGGCTGGTGATTATCGAACCGTTGTCCCCACGGATCGATTCCGAGTGACTCGATTTTCTCGAGCTTGACCAGACGATCACGTTCAAAACGGTCCATTTTCTGCTGCTTAGCCATCGATAAGGTGTATCTCAGTCGCGTGCAAATAACAGTGAATTGTTAAGTAAAACGAAGGGCAGGCTCCCGCTTGCCGTCGTTATCGAGCGGACGTTGCTGCCGGGCAGTTGCCCGCATGTCGTCGCGCTGTTTTTGGTCACAAACCGGCCGCGCCGGGCAGTTTTGAGGAGCGGCAACTATCTGCGAAATCACGATCCAGGTCAATGGCAGCCGCGCGGTTCTCGCAAACTGGGCAATTTACCGGTCTTGACCCTGCCCGGCCGTCTCAAAAACCGTTCAACCTGGTGACCAAACTCACGTCGCTGTCCATGCTTTACAGAGATAAGGCACGTCAATCTCCTCCGCACCGATCGTTTTGAGATGGCCTTCCAGATCCGCAAAAAATGCCGCCAATCGCTCTGGACCTGCAATCGTGTTCAATTGATTATTGCTCCGCCACAACTCCAAAAATCGTGCTTTAGACATCCGCACCGTGTGAGGCACACTCAGCGGCGTAACCATCGAGAAATCGCCGGTAGAGACCAACTCCGTTGCCCAGTCCCGCGTGCGATAATCGTGATCAAAATCCGGCACATGCCGACTGAGCGCCTCCTGTACCCAACTGAGGATCTCACTTTGACCGTTATTGCGCTCGTTCCACAACGCAGTGAACCCGCCGCCCGGCCCCAGGATTCTGCGGATTTCGGCCAAACTTTTCGGCACGTCCGCCCAATGGAACGCCTGAGCGGCAAAGCACCATTTTTGAGATGCATCCGGCAGTCCGGTCTGTTCAAACGTCGCTTCCAGCCAAGTGGCCTTGCAGGTTTCTTCGCCGTATTTCCGCATTTCAGCGTTCGGCTCGATGGCCGTCACTTCCAAGCCCTGGTCGAGCAATAACTGCGAAAAAATTCCGGTCCCCGCACCAATGTCGGCCACAGGATCCCCGACCACAAGGTCGGCCTCGTTCAAAATCTCTTCGAGCAACTCGACCGGATACGATGGCCGGGACAATCGATAGGCCGCCGCCTGTTTTGTGAAATCTCCCCACGCCATTGCTCGCCCTCCCCTTTGCTTCAGCCTGCAGATCCGCCATCCGACGACAACTCACTCGTCACATGCGCGATCAATTCTGCTTCGGGAACCGTTTGTTGCTCGCCGCTCTGCAGATTCTTGACTTGCCAGTTCCCGACAGCGAATTCGTCGCCGCCGGCAATGATCGCCAGTTGAAACCCTTTGCGATTGGCATATTTCATCTGCTTGCCCACCCCTTTGGGATCGACGTACACCTCGGTGGAAATTCCGGCAGCTCGCAACTCACGGCCGATCCGCAAATACTCGCCACTCTTTTCCGCATCGAACAATATCACCAGCACCGGCGCCGGCGTTGAGATGCCGGGCAACATTTTCAATTCTTCCATTGCCGCCAACAACCGGTCCAGTCCCAGGCTCGCCCCGACTCCCGGCAATGCCTGTTTGCTGAACAGTCCGGTCAGATTGTCGTAGCGTCCTCCGGAGCAAATACTGCCGATCCCCGGCAGGTCGCCCAGAAACGTCTCGTAAATCGTCCCGGTATAATAGTCCAGTCCGCGAGCGATGGTGACATCCAGCGCGATCCGCTCAGCCGGAATCCCCGCCCGTGCAGCGCAACGAAACAACTCGTGCAGATTGTGTACGCCCAATTCGCCCCGCTCATTGCCGGCCAGCAATGTGGACAATTCGGACATCACCGTTTCGGTGTCCCCTTCGGTCGTGACCAGTTTGAGGACTTGTTGTGCCTGATCATTGGAGAGACCGACCTTTTCGGTCAATTCAGCAGAGACACCGTCGGCACCAATTTTTTGCAATTTATCCAACGCGCGGAGCACGCCGACCGATTGCTCAGCCAGATCGAGTTTCTCCAGCAATCCGTTGAGTACCAACCGGTTGTTCACGCGGGTCGTAAATTTTTCAAACCCGATCGCACACAACAAGTCGTGAATCACCAGCAGCGTTTCAATGTCGGCGATGTTGGCGGCGGTGCCGATCGTGTCGAAGTCGCACTGCATGAATTCACGGTAACGTCCCTTTTGCGGATTTTCGCCCCGCCAAACCGTCCCAATGTGGTACCGCTTAAACGGCGTCCCGATATCATTGAGGTGCTGCGACGTAAAGCGCGCGAAGGGGACGGTCAGGTCGAACCGCATCGCCACGTCCCGTTTGCCTTGATCCTGAAACCGGAAGACCTGCTTGTCCGACTCGTCTCCCCCCTTGCCCAGCAAAATCTCCGCATATTCCAGCGCCGGTGTATCGATCGGGCTGAAGCCGTAACTGCGATAGACCTCGCGAGCCGTCTGCATCAGTGCTTCGCGCGGAATCATCGCCCCAGGAAGGTAGTCGCGAAAACCCTTGAGGACTCGGGGTTGAATGAGTTGTTGTTTCACGGGTATGCGGGATATTTCAAGGCTGTAAAAAAACGTCCGGCAAAGCCGGAGGCGGAAAAGTTTGCGAGGTCAGCAGTGCCACGGTGATCAAACACCGCTCAATAATCAGACACCGCTTAGCAGCGGAAGTTCGACGGTCATGGTCGGCGAATACGGTTTCTTCTTCTTCCGCGGCGGCAACACGGCTTCGGCGTATTCCCAGATCTGCTCGGGGGATTCGAAGAACTTGTCGTAGACCGAGTCATTGTCGTATTCGCAATCGTCGGTCGTGTACGAACGGCAGATCGCTGGTCGGTCCTCGTAAATGCCGCACATGTGATCGTCACGCAGGTATTTACAATCCGCATGGACCATCAAATACCACGTCCCCTCATCCACAAAGATCGAGATCCGTCCGTGCGTCATGTACCAGCGAATGCCGTCGAAATCCTCCCAGGTTTTGGGTTTGTCGATCGGCAATGCGAAATACCGGCAGCATTTGGCGGTGCAATAGCTACACAGGACTTCGTCCGGTTTGAGATCCTTGCGTTGGACTTGTGCAACAGGCATGGTCGCTCCGTCGATTGTGAAGTGTGAAAATATCGTTCTTGCCGAACAACCTGGGCCAATCCCCTCATTTTCTGATGCCCGCAATCGGCCGGCCGATTGGTCCCATTGCTAACGATTATAACGACTTGCGCGATCAGTGTGTACTTTCCGGACGTCGCGAATGTGCGGCAATCTCTGAAACGTATGAATCGCACCGCTCATAATCGCCTGATTCGTCAATGGATCGAGCGCGCGCATTCACGTTCCCCGCCCGATCCCCCGATAGACTAAAAACCACTCCCGGTAACTGGCTTTCTCTCTGTCGTCAGACCCAGAGTCCCCGCCGATGAGGTCCGGATTTACCGTCGGGACCTGTTAATCCGGTCCTTGCGGCAAACTCCGGCTCAAATCCCGTAGGACCGGGTTTCTGCTTGACCGGCCGCGCCGGGGACCTTTATGATGGACAAACTGGGAAATTTTCGGTCGTAGTTCTCGTATTTAAGGAGAGGGCTGCGCGCGAGGCCTCCCTTCGAAAACGCACTCATGACACTCACAAGGCTTGGTCGTTTCCGCAATCGTCCCGCGGAATGGCACCCTGCCTTCGTGACATCGAGGAATCTCTGATGCACACCTTTGGTAAAGTTTGTCTATGGTTCGCTGTGGTGGTTTGTATTCCCACGGCGATGTGGTTCACCGCCAAGGTCTACACAGCCCGCGCCGGATATATCAAGCAGAAGGTCGACTTAGAAGCCAAGATCGAAAAAAATGCGGCGGAGCTGACCGACCTGCGATTGAAAACACGCACCACCCTTCGCGAACTGACGCACGAAAAATTGCGCTGGGCACCGTACTGGAACGACGTCGCTGTGGAAGTTCGTCAGGATAATTCGGTCACCATCGACATCGGCTCGGAAAACGGCCTGAATGCCACAGTCGGCGAGGGCGAAGCCGGCACGCAAAACCTCGTGCATTGTTTTCAGCCCGGCGAAAATGGGCAGATGGAATATGTGGGTGACTTTCGCGTGACCGCCTTAGAGGCCAACCGCGCTATGCTGGCTCCCAACTGGACGCTGCAAGACGGAGAAAGCGACAGCTGGGATGCGTCACAACAATGGCGGCTGCGGGCGATGATTCCCTCCAGTTATTTCGCCCGCTTCAACGGACTCGAATTGCAACTCAACTCGAATGACGAGTTATTGGCCTCGAAACTCGAAGACCTGGAAGAACAACTCCAACTGCTGAAGATTGCCGAAGAGCGCCTCGCACACCGGATCGCCGAAATCGAAGGTCCTCAAGGGGATGTCGCCGAAGCCGACAAACGCCCTCGTGAGGATGTCGTCGGCTTGCTGACCACACTCGAAGAATACGAAGAAATCCGCAACGCCATCATCGCCAAATCGGACGAACGCCGTCGCATCCTGCTGAGAACCCTGGAGGACTTCGAACGGACTCAAACAGAAAACCTGCACGTCGTCGACAGCCTACCTGAAGGTGAAAAGACCAGCACGGATGCCACCGAAGCTGCCGCCGATCCATCCACGGTCAGCCGATAAGCAAACGGTTCTCCGCGCACGATTCATGCCGCTAACACACCATGCACGTTCGGATATCACATCCGGCCGTGCATTTCTCATGCGCCGGGTGCCACTGGCGGCTTGTCCGCCAGTGCCGTATCAGCCTGGGTTTTCTGTGCTCAGCGACGTCGGTCCACGTGCCCACTGACGGACGAGCCGCCAATGCCCCCCCTTGGAGACGACCGAATGCTTAATGATAAACAGTCGTGCTAAATCCAATGCGAATCCGGATAATGCCGCTTCAAAACATGCCCCCGCAACAATATCAACAGCACCAAGATCAGGGCCTTGTAGACGATCAACCACGTGTACAACCCTTGGGCTTCGACAAAATCGCCAATGCCGAACAGAAAAAATGCCACCGCATAGGCCACTTCCCACAGTGATCGTTGATTCAACAAAAACCGCCGTGCGACGATCACACCCAAAAAGCACCACAGCGCCCCCTCGGCCACGTTGAACCAATGATAGACGACATGCACAGTGGAACTCGGATCGTAGTCCCACCATTGCCTGCTCAAAATGTCTTGTAGTGATTGCAACATCGATTTAGTTTCTTGATGAGGCGCCGCCTGGATCCAACAAGTCGTCGAAATAATCAGGCAATTCCGCCGTGACGGTTAGCATTTCCCGGCGTGTCGGATGTTCAAAAGTCAGCGAAGCAGCATGCAAGGCAATCTTGCCTCCCAGCCCCACGCGCGCGCCATATTTGCGGTCCCCGACGATCGGCATCTTTCGGGAGGACAATTGGACTCGAATTTGATGGCTTCGCCCCGTGAGCGGTCGAACCTCCAGCAATGTCCGTCCGCCGCTGCGCTTCAATACGCGATACCGCAATCGCGATTGCTTGCCCCCGGTAGCGCCCGGTTCGGTGACGCTGACGACATTCCGTGCTTCGTCCTTCTTCAGCCAGTCCACAAGTTCCGCATCACCGGGACCGGAATTCCCCTCGACGATTGCCAGATAGGTCTTCTCAATCGTGCGGTCGCGAAACTGCTTCGTCAACCGCGCCGCCGCTTTGCTGGTCCGCGCGAAAAGCACGACCCCCGACGTCGGTCGATCCAACCGTTGCACGATTCCCAAATAAACATTGCCCGGCTTCCCATACGTCTGTTTGACGTATGCCTTAGATCGCGCCAACAGCGTATCGTCACCGGTCCGATCACCAGCCGTCAATAATTTGGCCGGTTTGGCTACGGCGAGACAATGATTGTCCGCGTACAAAATTTCTAGTGGTGCCGTGTTCACTTCGGGAGGGCGCAGAAGCGCATCTGTGGTTTTTTGGATGATCGAAAGGATCATATCGACCGGCGCGTTCTCCGAATAGTGGGGCATCGTTTTCCCAGTTCACCGTACCCAACTGCGACGCGCGGGTCGTCGCATTGCTGGCTCAAATTGTGTATGCTCAATCCCGCGCTGCATCGCCTGTTTCAACGCTGGCCCGGGGGAGATAGTTCATGAAAATCCGCAATCAGGATCCAAAATCAGGGAGATGTTGCTCAGCTGTGGCCTGCGCAGCCTCTTCTGCGCCCCACAGGTCGCGATCTCGCAAAAACCAACGGCTGCGGGCCATCACCTGCGCGCTGGCCGTCATGGCGATTTTGGGAACCATACTTTGGCACCAATCCTGGGCCGCCGCTCCGACCGCCGCCAACGCCTATCAAGGTCTGGTCCCCGCCAACGCCTATCAAGGTCTGGTCCCCGGCAACGCCACCCTCAGCGACGTGCTCGCCAAACTGGGGCCCTCCCCCCTCGAAACGCCTAGCAAAACCGACCTGCGTTACCCGGTTGCGGGCCGGCCGGAGTTGAATGACCGCTGCTATTTCCAAAACAACAAACTGGCGCTCGTCACGTCCGCCTCACCCGATTCCCGTTATCCCACCCGTGAAAGCATTGTCGAAAAATTCGGCAAACCGGAAGCGGAAATCTCCTTCCAAACCCAATCGTATTTGGACTACACCCAACAGGGGCTACGGTTCATCTGCGATGCAACCGGCAATACCACCGGCGTGCTGTACTTCACGCCGCACCCCCGCCGCATTCCTGAAGGCTATCCCAACGTCCACGTCGATCTGCGCCGCGCAGAAACCGATCCGCCCCAAGCCACAACCCCTCCCGCCGATTTTCTCGTGGGAGCGTCGCAGGTTTCCATCGCTCCAAAAAAATTCGAAGACATCGCGCCGGACAACGACCAAAAGCCGACGCACCTAGCCGAAGACCTTTTCGCACGTGCGGTCATCTTCCAACGCGGCGACGAGCGCGTCGTTTTCATTGGGTTAGATGTCTTCGGCATGGGCATGTGGGACGTCGACACGGTTCGCGAACGACTGCGTGAAAAAGGCTTTCCGAATGTCGTGGTCGCTATGTCCCACACGCACGCCAACGTCGACACGATCGGATTTTACGGCTACTACCCGGCTGAATACGTCAAACAGATCTTGGCACAAACCGAACAAGCCGTCATGCAAGCGGCGAAGAATTTGTCTCCCGTTGCGGAACTGAAAATCGGCTCGGCCGAAATGCCGCTGGCTGGGGGACGTGTGGTGGATTTGATCCGCAATGGTCGCGACCCCGGCGTGGTCGACCCCACGGTTTCCATCGTGCAAGCCATTGGTAAAGACGGAAAACCAATCGCCAATCTCATCCATCTCGCCTGTCATCCCGAAGTGATCCGGCTCCGCGATACGCGAGGGCTTTCGCCCGATTTTGTGGGCACGCTCTGCAACGACGTCACTCGCGAACTTGGTGGCCAAACCGTGTTTCTAAACGGAGCGCTGGGTGGCATGCTGACGCCCGACACGCGACTTCGCACGCAAGCCGCCGCTGAGGAAATGGGGCACGCGCTGGCCAAGTTCGTCGTCGCTGCCGCCGAAAACGCAGTCCCCAGCGAAACCTACGACGTCTGGCTGTATCGCCGCCCCGTGGAATATCCAGTCACTGCCGAGGCGATCATACAGTACCTGGAAAAAGCCGCCCCCAAAGCAGATTTTGCACAACATCGCATCCGCAGCGAGATGAATTTGGTTTGGATCGGCGATGCACAATTCATCACCATCCCGGGAGAACTCCTGCCTGACCTCGGCTTAGAGATCATGTCCCACATGCCGGGCAAGCTGCGTATGATTGTCGGACTAGCCAATGCCGAACTTGGATACTTGATCCCCAGCTATGACTTCCGCGACGGCGGCTACGAAGAACGGACCGGCCCCGGCGCCGCCGGCGGAGCAATCACCCGTTCGGTCGGTTTAGAACTAGCCCCCATCCTGCCACCACAGCGGCGTTAAATATTGAATCGGCAAAACGAGGACGGCGGAGTCGCCGCCGAGTTATTTTCTCACCATACACCGCATGACCAACTGCCAGAGAGGTTTTTTATAATGTCGAAAACCATCAGTTTGTTTCTTGTCATCATTTGCGGACTGACTGCTGCTGCTCGCGCGGAATCTAAATTCGCGGCAGAGTTCGTGTTTCCACTGAACGCCGAACACAATCATGCGCCGGCGATTGTGGAATGCCCCAATGGCGACCTGCTGGCTTCGTGGTATCGCGGTTCGGGAGAACGCAGCGCCGACGATGTCCGGGTTTTGGGCGCTCGTCTGCGGAAAGGGGAAACCAAATGGAGCCCCGAGTTTTTAATGGCCGATACACCCGGCTTTCCCGACTGCAATACAGCCATGATGATCGACAAAGACAAAAAGTTGTGGCTGTTCTGGCCCACGATTCTGGCCAACACCTGGGAATCGGCCGTAACCAATTACATGACCTCAACCGACTACGAAGGAGAAGGAGCTCCCCGCTGGGATTGGAAAGACCAAATCTACCTCAAGCCGCAGGACTTCAAAGACGAGTTTCTGGATCACGTCAACAACCACCTGGGTAACAAGCAACCCCTCTCCAAAAAACAACTGGGGTTCCTGCAATTGGCCAAAGACACCGCCGGCGAAAAAATGTATCAGCGACTGGGATGGATGCCCCGTTGCAAACCCACCGTTCTGAAAAGCGGACGGATTTTGATGCCACTGTATACCGACACCTACTCCATCTCGATCATGGCGGTCAGCGACGACGATGGAAAAACCTGGTATGCCAGCGGGCCGATAATCGACTACGGCAACATTCAGCCGGCCGTTTTGCAGCGTGATGACGGTACGGTCGTTGCCTATATGCGGGAGAACGGATTTCAAGAAAACATCAGAATCTCGGAATCCACCGACGACGGCCTCACCTGGGGACCGGTGAAAAACTCCGCTCTCCCTAATCCAGGCTCCGGTCTAGACGCCGTCCGTCTCGAAAATGGCCATTGGGTCATGATCTACAACGATTCCACCCGCGACCGCAATAGCCTGGCTGTCTCGCTGTCTGAAGACGAAGGCCGCACTTGGCGTTGGACGCGGCACCTGGAACAGCACGAAGCGGGACGGTACCATTATCCGGCCATCATTCAGGCCGCTGACGGCACAATTCACGCAATTTACACGTATTCTGTCGCCGACGGCAAAACCATGAAGCATGCGGCATTCGATGAAGATTGGATCAAGGAGGGGGATTGAAGCCCCTCTCCCCGCCCTGGAGGCGAAATATCCGTTTTTTTGAGCACCGTCGAGTTCCTGGATCTGGTAGACTGGTGATTAGCAAGTTGTGGGGCAGGATGCCTATGATGAATAGCTGTTCAGGATGACGCGGCACCCTTAATACGGATCCGCTTATACTAATAATCGTTTCAAACCCCAGTTGCGCTTGTTCTCGAAACTTTCAGATCCGTGCCTGTGGGACTCGTCAGAGGGTTTTGAAACGACTTGAAAAGAATTCAGAGTGCGGTGAGTCGATGCCACTGAAAGTACGATGTCCAGGTTGTGAAAAGGTTCTCAACGTGCCTGATACGGCGCGGGGGAAAGCGGTCCGTTGCCCGAAGTGCGAGACCAAGGTCAAAATTCCCGCCGCGACCAAAAAACGCCGCGTTCGGCAGACCGCCCCGGACAGCGCGGATGACTTGTTGAACCTGAATCTCCGAGAAGCGGAAGATGCGCACGCGCGGATCTGTCCAGCTTGCGGCGCAGCAGCCGCTATCGAGGATATCAACTGCTCCGAATGCGGAGTCGATTTGATCACCGGCCAGATCGCCGAAAAAGAATCAGCGCGACGCCGCCGTGGTGCTCCCGACCCGGCCTTGTATTACCGGGCCGCGTGGGTTGAATCCTGGAATTTCATGACTCGCTACAAGGGTCTCGCCGGACGCACATTCTTGTATTGGATCTTGTTTTCCATTGTGCTCGCCGGTTGCTTGTTCATGGTGGATTTCTGCGAACGGACGCCACCCAAAATGTTTTGGGTCGCATTTAGCATCGTGGCTGGCATGGTCTATCCCGGCTGGTTGTGGAACCTGACGATGAAAGTCATCGTGGCAACCGCGGCGAAAAAAAAATCGTTGGGTAGAATCAACTTTGATATTTTTCTCAACATCGCTCTCGGATTTAAATGGTGTTTGTGGGCAATCGCGTTTTTTACGCCGGCCGTGGTCTTCGCTGCTCCACTCCTGCTGCTAGATGTCCGAGCCTATTGGGCCGGATTGGCAATGACCATCCTCCTCACATTGGCGGTGGTCCCCACAGCCTTGGGGCACATGGCGATGCCAGTCACCTGGAAAGCTTGGCTTTCACCGATTCTGTTTCAGATTACGTTTCAGCACATTGGACATTCGGTCTGGTGGGTCTTGGTACTGCTGACGGTCCTGGCCGTCTGTTTCTCTCCGTTGGCCATCGCTGCAGGAGTTTACCACGCTGAAGTCACCGCTTTGATGCAAGGGGAATTCATAGCCTCCCCCATGACAGTATATGGGATCCTTGGTGGTGCTGCGGCCGTCTCGCATTTATTGCTGGGCTTCGGTGCCCTCATGCTCATGCGGTCCACCGGCCTGTTCGTTTTCTACAACAAATCAAGTCTGGAATTAATCACCCGGATCGAAGAGCAGAAATACGTTCCCAAGGGAACGCGGCTGGAGGATATCGATTCGATTCAGGAAGGCCCGACCGCCAAGGGAGTTGCGATCGGTGTGAGTTTAGCCTTTGTCTTCGGCGCCATCTTTGGAATCATTTTTGGATTGGTAGCTACCGAAGGCACGATACTAGCCGGGATGGGTATGGGGATTTTGTTGGCGGGAATGCTTGTCTCCCTGACTGGACGGATCATGATTATTATCGCTTCGTTCAACGATAGTGTCGTCTGGGGCCTGATCGTGTTCTGGGTGCCATTCGGCGACTTTGCCTATCTAGCGATGAACTTCAACGATGCGAAATGGCCAATTGCGATTCAAATCATCGGTGGCATTTTTTATGCAATCGGATTTGTCTTGAGCTTAATGTGATGTCACAGACTGCCCGTTGGCCGGTTCCCCGGGCAGTCGCAGACACGGGCTGTGGCGTACAGTTGAAGTTTTTGATTCCGCCCGTAAAATGAACGGCGGTTTACCTCCCGCTCAGCGATCCCGCGAGACTCGTGGGCCGAACGAGCGGACACCCAACCTATTCCCACCCGACGGAAATGCCTGACCGAATTTGATTCGGTGGCATGCGGTGCGGTGTCCGCGGCAATCGTTGCCGGCGCTTCCCTCGTTCCCGTTTACCCTCGGCACTGGCTCCGCGCCAACACCCCAGTTCGCGCAGACTGCCGGGAGCAAACACAACCCCCTCAGAGGTGAGTTATGTCCAAAGATCTCTTTGACGAAAGCACAATGAGTTTCGGCGAACACCTGGAGGCGCTCCGCACGCACCTCTGGAAGGCCCTCATCGGCCTCGTGATCGGCGTGATCGCCTCGTTAGCCTACAGCAAACCGATCATCGACATGGTTCGTGCCCCCATCGACAATGCACTTGCGGCTTACGGTCAACCGGTCGAGGACGGCCCTAGCAAGTCATTCTGGGAAACCACCAAGGCCTACTTCGGAGAGGAGACCGAGGAACCTACGGAACCTCCCACTCAACCCGAGGAAACTGACGATGCACAAGTGGTCTCTATTCAGGTCGACGCGCTCGAGTTGCAGCGGGGACTGCACGAAGCCGATCCTCAGCACTATCCGGCCCCGTCGGATGACGCCAAATCGGTGATGATCCAATTGGCAGCATCGATTTCCGGTTTGCCAAAAATTATCGACGACGCTCAGCAGCTCAAACCGATCACCATCAACGTTCAAGAAGCGTTTTTTACCTACGTCAAAGTCGCCATGATTTCCGGACTGGTCCTTTCCAGTCCGTGGGTCTTCTATCAACTTTGGTTGTTCGTCGCCGCTGGTTTGTATCCCCACGAACGCAAATGGGTCTATCGGTTTCTGCCGATGAGTTTAGGATTATTCCTAGGCGGAGCTGCCTTTTGCTTTTTCTTGGTCATCCCGGTCGTGTTGGAGTTCCTACTGAGCTTCAACTTGTGGCTGGGGCTGCTGCCGCAGATTCGTATGTCGGAGTGGATCAGCTTTGCCGTGACATTGCCGTTGATGTTCGGCATCAGCTTTCAATTGCCGCTGGTCATGCTGTTTATGGAGCGGATCTCGATCTTTTCAGCCGATGATTATCGCGAAAAACGCCGCATCTCCACCCTGGTGATCGCCGTATTGTCGATGTTGCTCACTCCAGCCGACCCCACGAGCATGTTGTTGATGATGATCCCACTCTTAGTGCTGTACCAGTTTGGAATCTGGCTGTGCGGCTTCCAAGCCCCATCGGCTAGCCCGTATGCCGAAGAATAGCCCGGAATGAGACAGCAGCGGAGATTTTAGGCCGGCGTCGATGCCGTTAGGGCGACAGCGCACTGCCAATTTGTTGAAACCACCGAACCTATAGACACCAAACAACTTTCACACGGGGTGCCACTGGCGTACGCGGGGTGCCACTGGCGACTCGTCCGCCAGTGCAGAGTCAGGACGAGTGTTCCATGCAAATCGACGTCAAACGACGTGCGCCCTGTTGGGCAAGCCAGCCGAATCGCCCTAAACATGAACTGAGAACGCTAGAACCCAGCAATGCAGCATTAGGCGGTGACCGCAGTCTGCTTAGAGGATGACTTTTCCGCTTCGTTGGAAGTCACCGGTGCCGTGAACGATTGCAAGAACAGCATGATTGCTCCGGCGACCAAAAACACATCGGCGAAATTATACGTCGCCCAGTGCAGATCGTTGAGCGGCGTGAAACTTGCCAAAGGCAAATTCATCTGCAAGAAGTCCCGCACGCCATGCAACGGTTCTCCCGTCGCGCGATCGACGCAGCCGTGCAAATACAGCCGGTCGTAGAGATTTCCCAGCGTTCCGACCATCACAAATGCGAGTGTGATCGTCAGCCACAGACTGCTGGCCGCGCCCCGTACAAACAGCCAATAGCAAATCCCCACGATCGCCGCGAGTCCCACGATGGCAAACAGCCACCCCAAGCCTTGGCCCATGCCCCACAGAGCGCCTTGATTGAAGGTTGTGTGCAAGTAGAAGACGTCTTTGCCGTCATATTGCAGCCAGGGCTGGCTTTGCCCGTTCGGGTAGCCTAAGTCCCTAAAAACCCACCACTTAGAGATCAAATCCCAAGCCGTACCACAGACGACTATCAACCAAAACCAGACGTGTCTGTTTGTGGGTACGGTATTCATTTAGTGGAACTGCTCGAGTTTGCTTTCACAGTCAATGCAATTCCGCGCGAACGGAATCGCTCGCAGGCGGGTTTTGCGGATAATCGATTTGGCGGGGGTTTTACCATCTTCCTGGCATTTTTCGCAAGTGCCATATGTCCCCTCGTCAATCCGCTGCAGCGCGATATCGATGGCTTTGAGTGTTTCCTGGTCATTTTCAACCAAGGAGAGCGCAAAGTCCTGTTCAAAGGTATCGCTGCCAAGCTCCGCCATATGCGTCGGGCTTTTAGAGCCATTTCCCATATCTTCGCGCCCGGATCCGAGCGCTTCGCTGGTCAATTGGCGAACATCTCCCCGCAGACGGGCGCGCATTGCCGTCAACAAGGTCTTAAACTCCATCATCTCCGGTTTTTTCATATTTGCACCAAAATCTCGGGGCCGGGTCAGTCTATTGAAGCGGGCTAATTATGCTCTTCCGAAACTGTCCGGTCAAGGGCCACATATTCACTTTGGTTTATTTGTGCCTCCAGTAAACGAAGTCAACTCGCAAATTGTTGTCCCAGAATGTGCGACATGTGAGGGCCGCGCCGCTCAAATCGATTCAGATGCCAGTCAACGCCAGCGGTTGACACGGCCGGAGGTGTGTCTACGATACCCATTACTGAGACTTTACTTACATCAAAATGGGAGACGGGGAAATGGCGGCAGCAAACGGTTTGAAAGTGGGAGATCGAGCACCGGCATTTCATGCGGCGGCCTCTCCGGGCGGAAAAAAAATTCGGCTCAGCCAATTCAAGGGAGAGAAGCATGTCGTGCTCTATTTTTATCCCCGAGACAACACTCCCGGCTGCACGACAGAGGCATGTGACTTCCGCGACGCATCAGTCGACTTCGATGCATCGGACGTGGTCATTCTCGGCGTCAGCACCGATTCGGTCGAATCCCACGAAAAGTTCACCGACAAATTCGAGCTTCCCTTTCCGCTCCTAGCAGATGAAAAGCACGAGATCGCCGAAAAATATGGCGTGTGGGTCGAGAAGAACATGTACGGCAAAAAATCGATGGGCATCTTGCGATCGACGTTTCTGATCGACAAACAGGGAAAGATCGCCCGGATCTGGCGGCGCGTGAAGGTCAACGGGCACGTCAGTGCGGTCCAAGAAGCGCTCGCCGAGTTGGAGTAATTTTTTTGACCAGTCTGAATTCAGACGATGGGTGCCACTGGCTTTGCCAGTGTGAGCCCCAGTTTGGGAGCAACTTACGAACCACTGGCAAAGCCAGTGGCACCCCAAATCGGGGTGACCTAATACTTTAAAAGTAGCGTTGTCGTATAAGGCTGTCGTTGAAAGCCCATCAAGTTGCTCACCCGGCGAGTTTTCGGGGAGCGGCGAAAAACGGTGCCGGGCCGATTGCGCCTTGCGAATTTCCGTCCCAGGCATGGGCGGCGACTGATTCGAGAATCTGCTCAGCGGCTTTTAATGCCAGAAGTCCAGTTTGTCCGTCGACTAACGGCTTTTGCTGGGTGCGGATGCAATCGACAAAACTGCTCAGCTCGGCGGTCAACGCGTCGTGCGGCGTAACGGTGGGATTTTCGACACGGATAAAGTGCTCGAAAACATCGGTTTTTAGTTTTTCGATGTCCGCTCCCGGTTGTTGAGCCCGTTCGACGGGTGACGTGCCGTACAGCAAAGCATCGCTGGGGGCACAGGTGGTCACCTGCCGCGCGCCAAAATCGATCCCGACAAATCCGGTGTTGGACCAAACCTGCATGCTGCGGCTGACGTTCATGCTCACGCGATTGGCGGTCAGGTCGGCGACACATCCGTTTTCAAAACGGAGTCGCGCCTGAACGACATCTTCGTTGTTTCCGAGAATATTCAATCCGAACGCCTCGACGGAGACGATGGGGGATGCGGCGAGATCCAGGACGAGGTCGATGTCATGGATCATCAAATCAAGCGTCACACCGATGTCGGTGGAGCGGAACGAAAACGGACTGAGCCGTTCGCCACGAATGTATTTGGGTTGGCCGATGTGCGGCCGGGCGGATTGCATAGCGGGGTTGAACCGCTCAATATGACCGACTTGCAGAATGGCGCCGGTTTTCTCCGCTTGTTTGACGAGCAGGCTGCCTTCCGTAGCGTCGAGTGCCAACGGTTTTTCCACGTGGGCCGAAATCCCCCGCGACAGACAATCTCCAGCGACCGCCAAATGGGCCATTGTGGGAACGGCAACGCTGACTGCATCGACGTTGTCGAGCATGTCCCGATATTCGGAAAACCATTGCGTTCCACAATTGTGGGCGACCCGCATTCCTGCTTCTCGATTGGTATCGGCCACGCCGACTAGCTCAACGTCGGGCATGCCGGCCAGAATCCGGGCGTGATGTTGTCCAAGCGCCCCGACACCGATGACTGCGATTTTGATCTGTTTCATGCCGCTTTGGGCACCTCCCGCCTGCGTCCCTGACGGCCACCGCCGCCATGTCCTAGAAAGTCCATCAAGTTTGTGACCTCTGCAGGCCAATCGTTGCCAAGTTGTTCGTGCAAGGTTTCAGCGACGAATTCAATTTTTTTGCAATCGCGATAAATCAGGCGTTGCATCTTTTTAATGATTCGAATGGTTTCGTTACTAATGCCACGACGTTGCATGCCCACGATATTAATCGTGCGGACGCGGCTGTCGTCTCCGCCCACCCACATCATGTAGGGAGGAACGTCGTGCGGCACTCGACTGAGCCCCCCGATAAAAGAGAGCGTCCCCAGCGTTGAAAAGTGGTGTACGACGCTATTGCCGGAAATGATGACATTGTCCTGCACCTGCACGTGCCCGCCGAGCAGCACTCCGTTTACGAGAATGACGTTGTTTGCAATCTGGCAATTGTGAGCGACGTGACTGTTGGCCATCAGCATGTTGTTGTTGCCGATGCGGGTCACGCCTTCCTCTTTTTCGGCACCCCGATTGACCGTGACCCCTTCGCGGAAGGTATTTCCGTTGCCGATTTCCAGTCGGGTTTCGGCGCCGGAAAAACTCAGGTCTTGCGGGTCACCGCCGATGACGGCCGTCGGATGAAAGCAGTTATCAGTACCGATCGTAGTCGGGCCATGAATCGCCACGTGGCTGATCAATTTGGTGCGGTCCCCGATTTGAACACCCGGCCCGATCACGCAAAAGGGGCCGATCTGCACATCTGCGCCGATGATCGCCTGAGGGTCAACGCTTGCCATCGCTGATATTTGTGTGGACATGTTTGGTTGTACCTGAGCAATGCCGTGGTCTGATTGTCGAAAGCACGAGATCCGCCCGTGTCGTATCAGGCAGCGCGGCACTCCCCGTTGGTTTCCGGATTGGGAAAGAAGTGAGTGGAGTGGGCCAATTTCAATCGTCGAACAATTTCCGCATTCAGCCGGTGCCCGGAGCGGCGGGCAATGACGTGTCCTTGTAAATCGCAACCGATGAGCGCTAAGTCTCCGATGCAATCGAGCAGTTTGTGCCGCGCACATTCGTCAACGGCGCGCAATTTGTTTTCAATCGGTCCGTCTTGACCGAAGATCACCAGATCCGCTGCGGTCAACCGCGCTCCATAGCCTTGGGCCTTGAGTGCATCGGCCTCAGCTTCCAGCACAAACGTTCGTGAGAACGCGAGCTCATTCAGAAATGTTTCAGGCGTAATCCGGTAGCTGGCAGTGTGTGCTTCAATTGGCGAGTTGGGGCCGTAGTCGAGTTCGTAGGTGATTTCCAGTCCGTCGTGCGCAACCGCTTGTGCGCGGACATCGGTACCACGATCGTCGGCAGCCACAACGTCGCCTTGAATGCGCACGACTTTGCGGGGTTGATCTTGAGCAACGATTCCCGCTTGGGCAATCGCATCAGCGAAGAAAATACTAGAACCGTCGCATCCCGGCGGTTCCGGGGCATTGACTTCAACCCGGCAATTATCGACCTGCAGTCCGGCCAGCGCGGCCATGACGTGTTCGATCATTTCGATGCGCGTGCCGCCATTTTCAATGACGGTGCGGCGTTCCTGGGGAACGGTGAATTCGACGAGGGCCGGAACGGACGGTGAATTCCCCAGATCGGTTCGCACAAATTGGATGCCGTAATTCGGCTCAGCTGGGAGGAATTTTAAACGGACGTCCGCTCCCCAAAGGAAACCCACGCCGGCGACTTCTGCCTCCCGTGCGATGGTCTGTTGCGACCGATGTTCCACGTAACTCTCTCCCCGCTGGTGCGGCATGTCCGGCAATCCGCCATGAAGCCATGTGATGCGTATTGACGTCTCGCGGTGTTGGCTTTCAATGTCCAACAGGACCGCAAGAGCAATACCAGTAAAAGTGAATGGGCGTGTCGTTGGGCCGTTGGTCGCAATTGTCCAACGGCCCAGCGGCGGCCTTGGGCGGCGCTGTCTCTGAGCGATTACGTTTGGCCGTTCGTCGCAAATCGGATTCCGACAGAATTGTGCGGAACTCGATGCGGCGAACGAAACCAAACGTGCACTTTGAGAGTTGCGGCGCCGCTAATTACGGATTCGACCGAGTACGGGTCGGGGTGCGACTCGTCGCGGGCTTTTGTCCCGACACAGTCCGGACTTTGCTATCGCGTTTCGGCGCCGTTCCAGCAGTCTGGTCAAAATGTCGGTTCAAGGCACTGGTGATGATGTCGGTAATGTCATCAGCGTCGCGATGAAAAACCACCGAGGAATTCAAGTCAGCGGCAATCGACCGCGGATCCGAATCAATCGACTTGGGCCGACGGAAACGCATGACCAGCGAATAACCTTTTCGTGTCGCGAAGACCTGGACGATGTCTTGAACTTCGCCGTGGATCGTCTTGTAGATCTCAGCTTGGCGGCGCTTGAACTGTCGGTCCTTGTTTTGGACCTTGGCTTCGAAGGCCGCTTTCTCCGTGGTGAAACGGCTTTCCAGCGCGGTGTAATTGTCGCTGTCCTTTTTGAAGGTGGAATCCTTCAGTTGTCGTTCAGCCGCTTGCAGCCGTTTGAACGAACCTTCCAGTTCGGCCTTACTTTTCTCCATATCGGCTTGGAGCTCTTCTTGAAGAACGGTAAATTTTTTGTAGTTCTTGAAGACCTCCTCCATGTCAATCAGGCCCACCTTGTTACCGGATTCGCCGGAATTGCCCTGAGCGTAGGCTTGCGAGAAAATCAACGAGGCTCCGACCAGAGCCATCGTGACGGCGAAAATCAATCGTGTCTTTGTCACGGCGTTTGCACTCCTTTGCTGTGCCAAACCGGAAGGTGACGCCCGGTGTGATGTGTTGCCGAATTGCCGGCAACCGTCTTTTGATCGAATCACGATCAACATTGTTAGCTACTAAAAAACTGCTTGCCGATCACATCAAATGCCCGCGAAAGCGGCCCTCAAATAGGCCGTCCTCATGAGATCCATTCGTCACGACCTTCTGGCATTTCATCGTGCAGCTAAGCCGTGCATCCTCGCACGACCTGACAACACGCATAAAAAACTGTTGAAAAACCTTCAGGGAGGTGACCTCGAATGCGGCCGAGATGGTCTGCAGAGAAAGCACTGCGGGCCATGGAACCGGTTCGAGACGATTGGATTGTGTCGACTGAGGCGGGTATTTTGCATAACCGGCCAAACAGGTCAATACGAGACTGACACCGTCTCATGCGGAAAATGCTCATTGCTGAGAAACATTTTTTCAAACGCCTGGGCCGAAACGGACGTTGTACGCACACTGCTTCGGATAAAACCCGCTTCCAGTGCCCTGCTCTGCTTGGCGGATTGCGTTGAAGCAATAGTCTGATCGTAAGCGGATCGATTTCCCCCCCCACATTTTGAGATGAAATGACCGTGAGAAAAGGAAACCGCTGTGGAATCTGGGACTTGAGTTGGGACGTACAGCGTGTCTAATTGCGACAACCGGGGTCTAATTGCTACAACCGGGAGAATCACTGCCCGACTCTGGCATCGACGCGGTTTGAGATGGCACTTGTCGAAGGGTCGTTCATAGCGATAGACTGAACTTGAACTGATCGCACGCCAGGGCTGCGCACCCCCCGCGATAAAGTAATCGATGAAGTAATCTATTGATCACACACTTCGATGTACGGTCCGAGAATGAATGAGCGGGGTAGGATGATGGATGAGGTCATTGCGACCAAAGACAAGGGCGCCGAGGGGATCCGCTACGCGTCGTTGAAAAAAACGCGAGCTCGTGCTGAAGAGATCCTAGAAGCGGCTGCCGAAGTGTTTACGGTCAAAGGATTTGACGCGACCTCGATGAACGACATCGCCAAGGCGGTCGACCTGACCAAAGCGGGGCTGTACCACTACATTCGCGGAAAACAGGATCTGCTGCACGCGATCATGGATTTCGCCATGGATGCCATCGAGATGCAAGTCTTGGAACCGGCACGTCAGATCGCCGATCCGACGGAGCGACTGGAAATGACGCTCTACAAGCATATTCATTTGTTCGAGAATTATGGCACGCATGTCACGATTTTGATCGATGAAATGACGGCACTGACTCCCGCACACCGGGAACACATTATCCAGCGCAAACGCGCTTATCTGGATTTTGTACGGAATACCCTCTGCGAATTGAAAGCTGCAGGCCGGATGCGCGACCTGGATGTCACCATCACGTCGCTGAATATCCTCTCCACCATCGTCGGCATGGCGCGGTGGTACAACACGGATGGAAAAATGCCGCTGGATCACGTGTCGGAACAGACCATCCGTTGGATTTTGCGCGGCGTGCTGAAAGACGAGTAGGCGAGTCGCGTAACCGGTCGAGTGAAATCGTCGATTTTCAGACGAGTGGACGTCACGGCATCTTTATTTATTTTGGGTGCCACTGGCTTTGCCAGTGCAACTTGAAAAGCATGCGATACTTGCGAAACACTGGCAGAGCCAGTGGCACCCGCGCGCCCCGCTTTTTCCCCGGCAAGCTAGAAGTGCAGGCAAAATTTTTGCACCGGTCGTCATTTGAGCGAATTGCGCGCGCGTTGGAGGTTTTGCTTAGCGGCCTCAAATTGGGGACTGATGGCCAAAGCACGTTCGAAGCTAGCGGCAGCCTTTTGCATTTGACCACTTTTGGCAAAGGCGATTCCTAGCGAGTTGTGCGCCGAGGCCAAATTCGGTTCCAGTTGTATCGCCTTTTCGAGGTGTTCGACGGCCTCTTCGATTTTATTTTGATTCAAACGGACATTCCCCAGTTCCTCCCAGGAACCAGGATGCTTCTCGTTCACTGAAATCGACGTCTCAAAGCATTCAGCTGCGAGATCGAGCTGATTCAATTCTTGATAGGCCAGTCCCAAGTTGTAGTGGGCCCCCGGATAATTCGGGTCGCTTTCGATGGCTCGCTGAAATGACTTGGCAGCTAAATCCCATTCCTTCAACCGGCGATGAACGTGGCCCAGGTTATAGTGTGCGTGAGCATAGTCCGGCTGCAACAGGAGAGCCTTTTCGTAGGTTTGTTTAGCCTGTTCGAGCTGGCCATTTCTTTCGAAGTCGTACGCAGCCATGCAAAGAGTTTCGGCATCCTCCGGGAGTTTGGAGGCTGCCAGCTGCGAGAGTCGCCCCGCCTCTTCGTACTTGCGTGCCCATGACAACACTTTAGCCAGGTTGCGGAGTGCGGTTCCGTGGGCTTGATCGTCGATACTCGCCATGACCTGTTCATCGATTTGCTTTCGAGATTCTTCGTTCCACTGACTTTGCGGCTTGACGATCCCTTGCGACTCCAGTTCGTTGAGCAAGCTCAACGCCAATTCTCGATAGCCATCGATGGTGGGATGGACGTGGTCTAAAAACCATTCCTCGCCTGTGATCCCGGTTTCGGTCTTGGTTTCAACCAGCTCTTGAAAATCGACGAGCGGAACCTCGAACTGAGCAGCGACCTCTTTAACAACCGTCTGCATTTCGGGCAATATCCGCAGTGGGCAGACATCTTCGTCAATCGCACGCTGGAAGGCCTGTTTGGCTTCGGGATACTGTTTGAGTGCATAGAGAATCTCACCCCGTACGAAATGCGCTTGCGCATAATGCGGATCGATGGCGATGGCTTGATCCACTGACTTTAACGCTTCTTCAAATTCCCCTGACTGTTGTTGAGTAGCCCCCTGCTTCATAAGTTCCTGCCAGCGGGCGACCTCCCCCGGCTTTAAACCTTCGCTGTGCTGATTTTTGAAGGGGGACATATTGCGTTCGTTGGCAGCCGGATTCACCATCACCACGCGCGCGCCGACGGACCGAGCGATTTCGATCATTCTTTCGAGGTTGAACCGAAAGTGCTCAATGGTCTGTGTGCGTTGTTCCTCATCCCGGATATAGTCATCCGGTCCGATGGAACCGTCGAGAATCGCCTCGACTTCTTCGGGAAGCTTGTTGGTCGCCGAAGAACTCTGCGCACCACCGCCACGGCCCAGCATGGTGCGAACCGAGGCATAAATCCGCGATCGCGCCACGAGGGCTCCCGTTTCGCGCACGGCGCTGGGCGTGGCCATCAACTGGCTGTAGGTCCGCCGTTCTAGAAATTCGTTTTGGCCGCAATAAATGATGAACAGATCCGGTTGATATTCAACCAGTTCTTCCATCAGAGACGCGACACGATAACTGGCATAGCTGATGCCGCCGACATTGATCACTTCCCAGGGATGGCTGGGATCAGCAGCTTTTAAGTACGTGCGCAACCAGCCGGCGAATGAAGTCACGTCGTTATACGGGCGGCCGTAGGTTGTGGATCCCCCGACACAGAAAATACGATAATCGCCTTTTACCTTCTCCGCGGGGAACGCTTGCGGATTGAACCATTGCAGTTTTTTGGAGGCAGTGGCGTAGACCGTCGTCCCGTCGGGTGTCCGGACTTCTTCAAACAATGGCGACCGGGACGTGAATCCGACGAACGGATCTTCGTTGTAAGTGATCGGATTCACCCCAAAGGCGGCAAGCATCAGTTCCATGGCTCCGAAAAAGACCACGGTGGCCACGATCGAAAAGAGAACCTTCTTCAGCGGGGAAATCCGGCGACGTTTCTTCGATTTTTGGGGCTTCTCAGCGTTTGACGAAGCTGGTTCGCTTGGAGGTTCTGCCATCGATTTTCCCTTAGAAGTGCTGCCGTGAAACAACTCAGAGCAATTAGAATCTCTGGTTTTTCCTGATGTGGCTTCAGTTATTTTCGAGTACGGTAGAGACCCTGTCAAGGGGGTGGCAGACGGGCCAAACGACCGGCGGCGGTCGCATACTTCGCCAAGCCCAACACCGTGTTGGCAAGGCTTAGTCTTTCAATCACCTGATCCAGCGTACGACTGTCATTGCGATGTTACGTTGTTTGTGAAAATCCTTACCAAATCCAAAACTCTGGTGTTTCGCATCGGAATCCACTGTGGTGCGTCTCTTGGCGTGGGGGGCCGTGTGCGACGGCAAGCCGTCGGTTTGGGGACTGACCTTCCGACGCCTTCAAATCTGTGTTGCATCTGTGGCTAATTAACAACGTTGTATTCGTTCCGGCTCCGCCGCGCTGGGTGTTTCTTCTGCCGAGAAATCGAATCCATTTCTTTTTTCCAATTGTTGCGAGATTCGTTTATTCGGAACGGAACATTCAAAGCGTGGAGTTCAACGCAGCCTGCCTCCTGTTTTGACAAATCACGGCGGCCAATGCTACGCTTTTTTCAATTCCCGGCGATTTCCTGTGCCCCTCACCACTCACGCCTCTTTCGGAACCGGTTATGTCCCCTACTACGCTCAATGCCCCGAATCGTTTGCTCTCGATTGACCAACTGCGAGGGTATGCGATTTTTGGGATGATTCTGGTCAATTCCAAGGGGATGTTTGGGGTCAAAATCGAGCAGTTGAGTCACTTCAAAGATCATTTCACCTATGCCGATACGATTGCTCCGATTTTCATGTTTGTCGTAGGAATCAGCATGCGTTTGTCCTGGCTGCGTCGGAGTGAGGTGACCGGCATAACTGCCACGCGGATCGCCATGGTGAAGCGGTTCACCACGTTGGTGCTCATCGCCTTTGTGATCTATATGGGCTGGCTGTGGGATGCGCTCATGGACATCGGTCTAGCCGGGCTCTTGGCGGTCATGTTCATCGATAAGTCCCCCAAAGTGAGAGCTATTGCCGCTTGCAGTATGGCATTGCTCTACCAGGCCCTCGTCAGTTTTACGGTTTACGGTCCGTGGATCATGAGGACGGGAGACCTGACGGACGAAAATCTGCCCTATCTGTTCAAATGGATTCCGTATCAGTCGACCCTCTTCGATGTGCGGATTAACGGGGGCCCCTTTGGGCCATTGAGCTGGTGCTTTATCTTATTGCTGGGGACGATTGCTTACGACATCATGAAAAGCAATGATCGCCAGCGGATCGTCACCTATTGCCTGTCGCTGGGTATCGGTTTGTGTGCGGCGGGCTGGGCGCTCAGCATGCCGTGGGGAGACGTCAAACCATTGTGGCCCATCACGGCTTATCACATGACCTTGCCGTTTCCGCTCTGGTCCACGGGCCTATGCTTTTTGACGTTGCTGGCCTTCTATTTCCTCTGCGACGTGGGGGGAATTCGCATCCCCACATTCACCTCCGTCAGCATGAACGCCCTGTTCATCTATATCGTGCAATGCGTGATTTCCGAAACCGAGGCGCCTAAGGAAATCATCACGAAGAGTTTCGAGTGGATCCAAAAACCATTAGTCGAATCCAACCCTTCACTCGACGTCCCACTGGGGATCTGCGGAATTCTGGCCTACTACGGACTGCTAGCGGCGCTGGCCTATGTGTTGCACCGTAAGAAGATCTACATCAAAGTTTGAGTGGATCGTGTTTCAGTCGCTCGCAAGTTCTCCCAATTTAGTGACTCGCAATTCGATCGTCATAAAAATACGTCGACAAACGTGGGAGATCAACAAGCTCAGGATTGCAAGCCCGTCAGAAAGGCAACAACCATGTCGAAATATCACGATGACCGGACCGCTGCATCAGACCCGATCGGCGTCTACCTTTCTCGGCAGTTGCTTCACGAGCATTTTCCGAGAAAATCATTCTGGGACCATATCCAGAAGCTTTTGGGATTCGCTGAGAAGTTTGAAGAGATGCTAGATGAACATTTGAGTTTTGGCGATTCCCGTGCCGCTGTCGTGGTCACTCCCGATCCTTTACTTGTTGCGGCCTATACCGACGAATTTGACTGCACGGCCGTGCTCGCATTTCCTGAAAGCATTGTGGCCGAGTTCGGCCCGTTCAAGACGGGGGACCGGCTCTTGACTGTGAATACGTACCGGCCAGGTGGACCTCTGGTGGCTGATCTTTGGAATGGGGAAAGAAGTTATCGCCGGTACGCCAATTTCTTTCCGGTCATCGTCGATTTCCTGTCCGAAAATAAAGCACAGATCAATCGTCGCAAAAGTGCCATCAGCGAAGAGGAATGGGAACGCTGCCTGTCACAAGCGCAAGAATACCTGGACAAAAACAACGGCAGATTTCGAAATGGCTCCCCATTAAGAAGCTATCGGCCCGCCTAATCAATTTCAACGCAGGTTTCTGGGGACAATTGCCTAGGAGCGCTGGCCCGCGAGCCAAACCCCAACCCGCCCTTGACACCTTTTCCCGCATGCACGATTCTTGCACGCGTGGCTGCGCAGTCGTTTTTCGCAGCAACGCATCGATTTTTCCAGCAAAGTGAGATCCTCCCGGATGGCTGATGCTCCTACGCTTGTTGATATTCAAGGCCTCAAGACCTATTTCCACACCGATGGCGGAATCGTCAAAGCAGTCGATGACCTTTCGATCAAGATCAAGGAAGGGCACACGCTGGGACTGGTGGGGGAATCAGGGTCCGGCAAATCGGTCACCTCACTGACCATCATGCGGCTGTTGCCCGAGGTTTCGGCCAATATCGAAGCGGGGTCGATTTCGTTTCTCGGCCGCGACCTGGTCCGGCTGCCTGATGCGGAGATGCGATCGATTCGGGGTAAAGATATCAGCATGATCTTTCAGGAGCCGACCACCTCGCTGAACCCCGTGTTCAAGGTGGGCAAACAGGTGATGGAAGCGATCATCCTGCACCAAAAAGTCTCCAAGTCCGAAGCCCGCAAACGAACAATTGAGTTGTTCGAAGAGGTCGGTATTCGC
This sequence comes from Symmachiella dynata, assembly GCF_007747995.1. Lineage (NCBI taxonomy): Bacteria > Pseudomonadati > Planctomycetota > Planctomycetia > Planctomycetales > Planctomycetaceae > Symmachiella > Symmachiella dynata. The sequence goes on from NZ_CP036276.1 coordinate 5,959,359, forward strand.
GATGCGTCGCGGCGGGTCGATAGTTATCCGCACGAAATGTCGGGCGGACAAAAACAGCGGGTGATGATCGCTATGGCGCTCAGTTGCAACCCGAAATTGCTCATCGCCGACGAACCGACAACGGCCCTGGACGTAACGATTCAGGCGCAGATTCTGGATTTGATTCGCGAATTGCGCGACGAACGGGGCATGTCCATTTTGTTCATCACGCACGACCTGGGGGTGATCGCCGAAATCGCCGACGATGTCGCTGTGATGTTCAACGGCAAATTGGTCGAATACAACACCATCCTCGAAATCTTCACCAATGCCCAGCACCCCTACACCAAAGGCTTGCTCGCTTGCCGGCCGCAATTGGAATCGACCTTCCGGCGGCTGCCGACGGTGGTCGACTTTATGGAGACCAAACAGGTCGGCGACCAGACCGAAGTCATCGAGCGGGTCGTTGACGAAGAGCGAATGAAAGCCTTGGTCTCCAAGGGCCGCGGACGCTTGTTGCATCCCAAGGCGGAACTCAAATCGATGGGGCATCCATGGGAGGAAGGGCAACACGAAGCCGATACAACAACTGTCCCGGACGGTCAGTCGCCGGTCCTCGCCGTTGAGGACTTAAAAGTCTATTTCCCGATCAAAAAAGGAGTCCTGTCCCGGACGGTCGATCACGTCCGCGCCGTCGACGGGATTAGCTTCAACGTCTACAAAGGGCAAACTCTGGGCTTAGTGGGGGAATCGGGTTGCGGGAAAACCACAACCGGCCGGGCAATCCTGCGGTTGGTGCAACCCACGTCGGGGAAAGTGACCTTCGAGGGAATCGATGCCACCACGGCCAGCGGTTCGGAACTCCGTGCCATGCGACGGCGGATTCAGATTATTTTCCAAGATCCGTATGGCTCGCTGAATCCCCGCATGACCATCGATGCGGCCCTCACCGAACCAATGATGGTGCACAAACTCGGCGGGTCCCGCAAAGATCGCCGCGAGCGAGCGGCCTCGCTGTTGGAAGAAGTCGGCCTAAAAGGGGATTTCCTGGGACGGTATCCGCACGAATTTTCCGGCGGCCAACGCCAACGGATTTGCATCGCCCGTGCCTTAGCGGTCGAGCCGGAGTTCATCATCTGCGACGAATCGGTCTCTGCCTTAGATGTCTCGGTCCAAGCCCAAGTGCTGAACTTGCTCAAGGACCTGCAGGAAGAACATGGCCTGACGTACGTCTTCATCAGCCACGATTTGAGCGTCGTCAAATTCATGTCGGATATGATGGCCGTCATGAATATGGGAAAAATCGTCGAGTTCGGACCCTCGGAAAGCATCTACGCCAACCCGGTCGAGGAATACACCCAACGCTTGATCGAGGCGATCCCCAAGGACACGATCAAGAATATCGAACGCCGTCAGAGCGATCGCATTGCGGCGCTGAAAAAACGCCAAGCGGGGTGATTCACCACGGAGGCACGGAGGCACGGAGGCACGGAGGCACGGAGGCACGGAGGCACGGAGGCACGGAGGGCACAGAGGTCGGAACCGCAACTCAGCGTGTCCGTTTTTCTTAGCCACAGATTGAACACAGATAAAACACAGATTTTCAACGTGACTCTCGAAAATCCCAAACCGACCGCTTGCGGTCGCGCACGGCGTCCGCTTATCGCAAGGCGATGCAGTGAGAACTCTGTGTCATCAATCTTCTGATCCGTCCTCACATTTACCAGTGAAGACTCATGAGACAGTCGCGGCGAACAATTGGACAATGTACAATCATTGACTGAACATCCTTATGATTGTGGACATTGTACAAAAAGACCATGGATTACACTGTTATTATCGGCCTGGAAGTGCACGTGCAATTGCTCACCGAGAGCAAGATCTTTTGTGGCTGCGCGAATAAATTCAACCCTGACCATCCCAACACGCAAACCTGCCCGGTCTGTCTCGGACTGCCCGGGGCGTTGCCGGTGATGAACCAGGAGGCGTTTCGGCTGGCTGTAAAAACCGGCATGGCGCTCAATTGCGACATCCCAAAGTTCACCAAATGGGACCGCAAACAATATTACTATCCCGATCTGCCCAAGAACTATCAGATCAGCCAATACGACTTGCCGTTCAGCCAGGATGGTTGGGTCGAGATCGCTGTCGATCCCGAGCAGGACGAACCGCGCAAGATTCGTCTGATCCGCGCGCATCTCGAAGAAGATGCCGGCAAGAACATGCATGACGAATCGGGCGGCGGTGCGGATAGCCTCGTCGACCTGAATCGTACCGGCACGCCCCTATTGGAAATTGTTTCCGAACCGGATCTACGCTCAGCCGCCGAAGCCAAGGCGTTTTTGCAAGAACTCAAACTACTGTTGGGGTACCTGGAAGTCTCCGACTGCAACATGCAGGAGGGGAGTCTGCGGTGCGACGCCAACGTCAACCTGCATGTGCACCAAGACGGGAAGAATATCCCCACGCCGATTGTTGAAGTAAAAAACCTCAACAGTTTTCGCGGCGTGGAAATGGCGATCGACTATGAGATCAAGCGGCAAGTCAAAGAATGGGAATCGAGCGGCAAAACCATGGGGGAGGTCGCCAAGGAGACCCGTGGTTGGGATGCGGAGCGAGGCATGACCTTCTCGCAACGGGGCAAGGAAGAGGCGTCGGATTACCGCTATCTCCCCGACCCCGACTTGGTGCCGGTGATCGTCAGCGAAGAATTCTTAGAACAGATTCGCAACGACACCTGTGAATTTCCCGCCGACCGTCGGACGCGAATTCGCGAAGCGTATAGCTTGTCGCAATATGATGCGGCGGTGATCGTCGACCAGGGCCGCGCATTCGCCGATTACTATGAAGACGTTGCCGGGCATTGCGGCGACGGCAAGCAAGCGGCCAACTGGATGACTCAAGACGTGCAGCGTGAGCTGAACGAACGCAACATCGGTATCCAGGACTTTCCGCTACATTCCTCAGTACTGGGCGACGTGTTGAACCGGATCGTGAAGAAAGAAATCACGACCAAGAGCGGCCGCGACCTGTTTGCGGAGTTGCTCAATATCGACAGCGACGAAATCATCACTGCCGAGCAGATTCATCAAATCATCGTCGACAAAGGACTGGCGGTCGTTTCCGACACCGGCCAATTGGAAGGCGTGATTGCCGCCGTGATTGCCAAAAACGCCAAAGCGGCCGAAGACCTTCGCGGTGGAAAACAAGCCGCCGCTGGGCCGTTGATCGGTCAAGTGATGCGCGAAATCAAAGGCGCCGACCCAGCGATAGTACGGCAGATGATTCTCGATGCGGTACAGGAGTAACGGTGAGGCTTGAGGCGACAGGCTTGAGAATAGTGGTTTGCCGGTCGGTTTGTTCAACTTTGGGCCGTCGGGTTATGGCCGAACTCCTTCGGCATCTTTGTCTGTCTGTAGGTAGTAGCTGACATCCCAATCGGAAATCGCCTTCATTTGCTTAGCGGTTCCGAAGTACGTGCCTCCGAACGGTTTACGGGTGGCAGTATCATACATCGTCAGATGCAGGACTCCACGGTGTTTGATCGTAATCTTCAGGGTGAATTCTTTTTGCCCTTTCCGCACGAGAACTGTCTGTATCGAGTCGGTTTCCTCAATACCATCGCCTTCGGTCTGCGTTAGAAGGAGAGACAATTGTGCCTCTTCACGACTATCTAAACGGATACGTCCCCGGACCGTGACGGAATCACCCTGCTCCAACCGAGGGGAAGTTGCGGTGATGTCCATGATCTCAATGACGTCCCCATCGAGGTAGGCCTTGGGGCCGAGCACTGCTGTGACCGAATCCTGAGCAGGAGGCCCGGCAAGAGCCGTTGAAACAATCAGTAGCGCAAGCGGCAGTGAAGTCGTCATAATCTCCCCTTTTATATTCTGGAACGGAAATGTTTCCCCTACAGAGTGTTAGGCCCGCCAAGGTTGACCAACCGCAATTAACGAACACCACACATGCATAAGATTTCAGAAAACCGTTGCACCGGTCAAGTGCAAAGCTAACCCGTGACTAGGTTAGATGCCCCCGGTAGCGAAACAGAAATGTCCGAAATCCCCCCGGTCAAGAGGACACGGAGGCCATAAGCCCCGCGTGCGATGTCTGGTCTATCTTTTGTGTTCGTCGCACACGTCATCCCGCTAAAATTGCTTGAACGCGCATCGATTCGCGTGTAGATTTGTGGTTTCTACAACGATTTCACCTACGAGCATACGGGAACTGCAAATGTCGATGTCGATCTCGATTGCGATGGTTGCATTTGATAAAGGTGCCAAAATATCGCGATCGGCGGTCTATAAACATTTGCAGGCGACTTGGCCGAAGCTGCCGGCAGCGACTGCCAGCGAGAAGACCGATAGCCTGTTTAGTTTTCAGTTTGGTGAAACATCGATCATTTATGGGCTCATGCCTGCGCCCATTCCGTGGTCCGATCTGGAGGGGCCTTGCAAATCGAGTTGGTTGTGGCCCGAAGCTTCGGAAAAAATGCGCGGCCATTCCAGCCACGTAATCGTAACCGTCGCGTCGGACCGCCCCCCCATTGAGCGGCAAACGCTTTTAACGCAGGCGACGGCATCATTGGTGGCGACGACTACAGCCACTGCGGGAGTCTATTGGTGTGGTTCCACATTGGTGATGGCGCCGGATATGTTTTGCGATTTCGCCATCAAAGTCATGCCGGAAAGTCCGCCGCTCTTTCTCTGGATCGATTTCCGTACGGGAAGTAGCAAAAACGGCGAGGTGCGGGGCTTCACGAATGGAATGCGGTCGTTGGGGCACATGGAATTAGAAGCACTGGACGCATCCGAAACCCCCGGTGGATTGAAAGAACGCTTCTTCGGCTTAGCTGGCTACCTGCTCGAAAACGGCCCGGTCATCAAAGATGGCGACACGATGGGCGAAGATGAGGACGAACGGATTCAGGTTGTCTACAGCGACTCCACCTTCGGCCAAGAGGAACAAGTGATGCGACTGGTGTACGAGCCCACGAAGCAAAAGAAATCCTGGTGGCGCGGTCGGAATTAACACGCTGCGGTTTCCCGGAGCAGTTAGTTTGGGACCTGCGGTTATCAGATCGCAATCGAGTGATCGATGACAATACATTTTGAATAAGAGCGGTCTTGCTTCAAAGTCATGTCCGAACACGATCGCAAAAAATGGGATGCCAAATACGCTGACGTCGACGAAGTCGGTGCGGCTGGGGAAAATGATTGGCTCACCCAACAGGTGCAAAACATCCAACCGGGCCGGGCATTGGATTTGGCCTGCGGGCTGGGGGCAAACGCCATTCTGCTGGCGCAGTGGGGATGGACGGTCACCGCCATCGACATCTCGCCGGTGGGATTACAAATCGCCGCTCGCAGCGCTGCTGCAGCTGGTGTGCAGGTCGATTGGCAGGCGGCCGATTTGGAGACATGGGAACCTCCGGCGGCAACGTTCGATCTGGTGACGGTTTTTCGCTATCTCGATCGTGAGCAGCTGCCGCAACAGATTCAAGTGGCGCTCAAACCGGGCGGAACGCTGTTGTATGAGACGTTCGTCGAAGGTCCCAATAACACGGTCGGCGGCCATGTTCGCAACCCAGCCTTTATTCTGCAAAGCGATGAACTGCCGACCTTGTTTCCTAAATTGGAAGTCATCGAGTATTCTGAAATCCAAGTCGGCGACCACTACGTCGCTCGATTGCGATCACAAAAACCCGCTCCCTAAGTATCGAGGCGCAAAGAGATCATGCCCGACGTCGATTGGAAACCGCTAGATTTCGATCCAGAAGCGCGCCCCGCCACGGATGCAAATCCAATTCGTAATGTCGCCCAGGGGAATTGCCCTGCCGTCGTATTCCGGCAAGCGTTTCCTGCCGAACAATGTGCAGCGCTGGTGCAATATCTCATCGACGAAGATTTGATCTACGACAGCACCACAGCCCTGGTCGCTGAGAAAGCAGTCTCCGCGGGAGTGACTGACAAGTGGACCGGTTTGAATCTCAATCCCGACGGCAGCCCGCGTCGGCGAATTGATATTGGGACCAGCCTAGGCAATATCGGTGAGGATCAAGAACGCTTTCTGAGTGAGTCAGCCGAGACGCACCGCCTCTTCGGGCGATTATTCGCCGACCGGCCCAATCCGATTCAAGTGATCTATGATCGGTTGCAAGACATTTCGCCCGGCAAGTCGGTCGTGACGGCTCACGAACCGGACGGGCGGCAATACGGCCCGGCAATCTTTCGCGTGCATTACGGCGGATACGCCTACGGACCCCATTTCGACAGCGTCCACAATCGCGAAAAACGGACCAACTATGCCGTCTACAAATACCAATCGCAATTGGCCGGCGTGCTCTGCGTGCAAAACACCACGCTCAACGGCGTGACGGCGCAAGGAATTATTCACCGTCAATTTTGGAATGAGCAAGTCGATCCCTGGTTGGCATCGGGACGGTTTCACGATTATGCGGAACAGCAAAACATCGACCGCGTGCAAATTGAATTGCAGCCGGGAGATTTGTATTTTTTCAACACCGGCCTGATCCACGAAGTCCCCGGTGTCCCCGGTGACCTCCCGCGAATCGTGCTGGCGACATTCATTGGCTACAGTGACGATGAAGACGAAGTGATGGTGTGGAGTTAGCCAGAACGCGTACACTCTAGCAAGATTTGCCCGCTCTTCGAAATTGGATTATAAAAGTCCCCATGGTTCACTCGGCATGCAAATCGAATAAGAAAAACCAACAAGCAAACGGAATCCAAAAGCCCTTCCCTTGTCGATGAGCGGCAAGTAAAAACCTTTACCTCCGGCGTCATGCGCCCCAGACGTCAGTGATCGACGGATTTTAGAATCCGCCACCTGTTCAAGCTCGTAAATCATCTGACTCAAGGGCTCTAATTTCACCGAGGGGAATTACCATGAAAATGCGTTGGGAACTGTGTGACAGGGCAGGAGTGGCTGTTATCGGATTGGCTTTGGCGTTCGCGGCCTTCGCGATCCCTCCTTCACTGTGTGCCCAAACTGTAGAACGCCAAAATCATCCGTTGATCGTACCATTGTATCCCGTTCGATTCGGTGACCGATCCTTGGAAAGCACGATTCGCACAGACGAACGCTATGGCCACGACGGTTTGTTCCAAGGTCCGCGGGGATGGGTCTATTGGAATTACCTCGAAAATCCCAGGCCGATCCAGAATTCCAACTTGTGGCCCGACATGCGGTCGACCTATTTCATCGGGCGGTTTGCAATGCCCGCCGGAAGTTCGATGACCCTGCGCGGTACATTTCCCTATGCGCGATTTTTCCAATTCGCGCTCTACCGGTTCGAACGAAATACGTTTGTCGCCTTTGGGGAGTCGTTGCGCGGACCGGACATCGAACCGGACTTGGGGTCGACCAATCCATTTCGAGTCGGCGCGAATCGCTTAGAGGAGGACCGAGACTTTACGATCCATCTCCTTGCTGAGGATCCCCCCAAAGATAGGGCACAGCGAGCCAAGAATACGCTGTATATCGGCCGGAAGGGCAACGATATCGAAGCCGTCATCCGCATCTATCTAGCGGACCAGAATAAGGACGGCACGGGTTGGGGGCCTCCGACTTCGCCATTTGCCAAGCACGGTTTACCAACCTACGAAGCCACACTTGCAGACGGAACCCAATTATCGTCTGAGCAAGTGGTCGAGCAGTTTGCTAAACCGATCGTGGGCGAAACCCAAAAGCCTATGACGGTGGATCAATGGGTACAGCTCGTCCAGGCCAAGGACAACGACCCCCAAATGCCCCCCGAAACGACACCTGCTCGTCATCCGCCTCGTTGGGAGAAGTTTTGGACGATTGCCTATTCCGTCGTGGGCATCTTCAAATCGGCTGAAGCCCGCGCCAAGATCCGATATGCCGGTGCCATGGAGGGGGGCGGCGAGGGGCCATACCTCGTCACCTATCTGTCCCGCCAGTACGGCCCGGTCTACGTGATGCAGGGCAAGATGCCGACATTCCCCGATACCTATGCCGGCAAAGACGGCAAGGGAGCCGCCACCATGCCGGCCGCGCAAACACAATATTGGTCGCTGGTCAGCTGCGAATCGGTCCCCAGCGGTCAGGTTGTGGATGGTCTCAGCGATTTTCAGATTCCCCTGGATAAAGACCGTAACTACACCATTGTTGTTAGCCGTCCTGAAGACCGCCCCAAAAATGCAACACGCGAGAACGGCGTAGCTTGGATCAAATGGAGCCCGCGCGGCGAAGGGCTGGAGGATCCGAGAAATCGACCGGACTTCGGGATGTTGATCCTGCGGATTATGGGAAATGCCCCCAGCTGGAAGCAGCGCCCCGACAATATCTTGACTCCCGGCACTGCGGAAGAAGTGATGGGGCCTTATTTCCCCAAGGGCCGCTATACAACCAAAGAAGCATTTGAGTCGCAGGCCGCAAAAGCGACCATGATCACCGGCCAGGGCAAGACGATGACGCTGACAATGCAGACATTGCCCAACGCGCGCGGCTATCAATACTGTGAGTTGGTGTTCAATTACGGCACAGCCGGCAACGAGATCTACAGTACATCGCCATTGGCCCAGGCCGACCTCGATTGGTGGAATAACCTTGATCTCAAAGCTCTCGCCAAGGAATTCGGCGCAGAGTCTGTGTATAAGAATGGACCGCAGTGGTGGTCGATGGATGAAGTTGGGGTAATGGCATCTGAGCCTGTGCCAGTCGCCGGTGCAAAAATGGTTTTTGGCGCGCATCTTCCCGCCGGCACGTTGAAGATCCCGAATTACACCGTTTTCAATCCCGCCAAAACACAGAACCTTTTGTGGAAAGCGGGCAAACCCGTGTATCAACTCATAGATCCTGACGGCCATGTCTACGTACTGCAGGGACAAAAGATACCGAAAGATTCGATCGCCTCGCTGGGAAAACGATTAAAAAAAATGCCTGAAGGATGGAAGTTTCGCGTGAAGGTTTTGGACGAAGATTTGGTGATGAAATTGTCACCCCAGAAACCGATTCCTTCTGTCCAAGACGAATTTAACCAGATCTACATTCGGATTCCGGAATAGCGTCTGATTTCGGTGGTGCAGTTTTTGTGAAGTCATCCCCTAAGTCGGGGCCCCTGCCCGGTCCACAACCTTTGCGAGCAACTTTCAAACATGTCAGAAAATCCGGAAAATCAAAACCAACCCCTCGAAGGGCATGCGGCGCATGCGCGGGAGGCAGCCAAGACCGGGGTGTTGGGCTTCGCCGTGGTGACGTTGTCCGATACCCGCACGGCGGAGAATGATAAGTCGGGGCAATACCTGCACACTGCGATCGCAGCTGCCGGGCATCGCGTCGTGCAGTATGCCGTGGTCAAAGACGAACCGGCCGATGTCGCCGCGCAATTGCAATCCGCTCTTGATGATCCCGAGGTGGCGATCATTGTGACCAATGGCGGAACGGGTATCGCCACGCGCGATACGGCCTATGAATCGGTCGTGGGCATGCTGGAAAAACAGCTCGATGGTTTTGGCGAGTTGTTTCGCATGTTGTCCTATGAAGAAATCGGCGCCGCCGCCATGCTCAGCCGCGCCGTCGCCGGCATCGCCGCCGGCCGCGTGATTTTTTCACTCCCCGGCTCGACCAAAGCCGTTCAATTGGGAATGGAAAAACTGATCCTACCGCAGGCCGGGCATTTGTATTACGAGTTGCACAAGGATGGCGGAACGGGGTGAGGCTTGAGGTGACAGGCAAGAGGGATGGTGCTGAGCGGTGATGGCTGAAGCCATCGCATCGAGAACCCCCGTAAACGGGGGTAAATTTCTGACTGAATATCCGTCACACAAACCCGACGTAAACGACGGGCCTAATACCCGCTTTCAGCGGAGAAAGTCCCGTAAACGGACTCGATAGATTGCTGATTTGCTGGGCGCGAAGTCAGACGACCACCACAAGACAGCAACCACTCGCCACTTCTGGCCACCGGCCACTGACCACTTCCCCACAACCAGAAACTGAATAGCCACCACAGCAACCGTTTTCTATGATGTCCGCATGGATGCTCCCAATGCTGTTCCCGAAACCTCACCCTCGCCGCTGCGCCGGTTGTGGGGCGTCGTCAAATGGGTCTTGTTTGCTCTGCTGTTGGTTGTGGTCAGTCATCGCGGGTGGGGATTGTGGAACGATGTGCAAACCAAGGATGTGCAATTGCACTTTGGTTGGCTCGCCGCGGCGGTTGTGTTGTATATCGCTGCTTGGACTCCCGCTTGGTGGTATTGGCGATGGCTGTTGTCGGCCGGGGGTGATGATATCTCTGCGCTCCAAGTCGCCCGCGCCTACTTTTGCGGGCATTTGGGGAAATATATCCCCGGTAAAGCAGGCGTGATTTTGATTCGGGCGGCAATGATCGCCGGGGCGGGGGGCACGTTTGTCCGTGGCGGACTGACTGCCGGATATGAATCATTGACAACCATCGGCACCGGCGCGGCCGTGGCGGCAATGCTTTCGCCATGGATCTTTCCCGGTCTCCCGCAACGTCCCGGTTGGGAATGGCTGTCGTCGGTTCCCGGTTATCCGTACACTGTTCCGGCAGTGGTGATCGTCGCCTGTTTGGCGGCATTGCCGCTGATCGCCAAACTGTTTACACGGTTGTCCCGCAAGGCGGGTGGCAGTTCCGGCACGGCGGATTCAGACTCTTCGTTGCTAGAGAGTTCCCTCGTGGCGCAAGGGGTTTCCACGCGACTGCTGTTGGTGGGATCGCTGATGGTCATCATCGGTTGGTCTGTGCATGGTTTGGCGCTGGGCTGTATCATTCGCGGCAGTGGCGTCACAGACGTAAGTCTCCTCGACTGGCCGTTATGGACCGCCACCATTGCTGCGGCCATCTCGGTTGGATTTGTGGCAATTTTCGCGCCGGCCGGGATTGGGGTTCGGGAATTGATTGTGGTCGAATCGCTGAGAAATTACGTCAGCCCGCAACAAGCGATTGCGGTCGCGGTACTGTTGCGATTGGTGTCGTTAATCGGAGAATTGATTGCGGCCGGCGGATTGTGGCCGTTTGGTGCGAAGATACAGCTTGATGTAAAGAATAGTGAGGGAGCGACGCCATAATGCTATCGATTGTGATCCCCGTCCTGAACGAATCGGAAAGCCTGCCGCAGTTGCACGCGGAGATCGGCACCGTCGCGGCACAAGAGAATCTGGACGTCGAACTGGTCTTTGTCGACGACGGCTCGACAGATGATTCCTGGCAGGTCATCGAGAAACTCGCCGAACAGGACCAACGCGTGCGGGCGATTCGTTTCCGCCGCAACTTCGGCAAAGCAGCAGCCCTCTCGGCCGGATTGGAAATGGCGGACGGGGAATTCATCATGTCGATGGATGCCGACCTGCAGGACGACCCGGCGGAGATTCCGCGCTTTCTGGAGAAACTCGCCGAAGGGAACGACGTCGTCAATGGGTGGAAGCAGCGGCGGTTGGACCCTTGGCATAAGGTGTATCCCAGCAAAGTCTTCAACTACATGGTCAGCAAACTGACCGGGTTGAGTCTGCACGATCACAATTGCGGCGTGAAATGTTTCCGCAGCCAAGTCGCTCAGGAGATCGAACTGTACGGCGAGTTGCATCGCTTTGTGCCGGTGCTAGCGCATGCGCAAGGTTTTCGCGTGGCGGAGTTGCCGGTGAATCATCGTTCGCGAGAATTCGGGCATTCCAAATATGGAGTCCGACGTTTTCTGCGAGGGTTTTTGGATCTACTGACGGTCAAATTCCTGACCGGTTTCGGCCAACGACCGCAGCACATGCTGGGCGCGACCGGGTTGTTGTTCTTTGGGATCGGCGGTTTGGGGATTGGGTACCTGACCTTGGTGTGGATCCTGACCAATGTGTTCGAATTCGGATTCGGCCCGATCGGCGGTCGGCCGTTGTTGGCCTATTCGATCGCGTTTGTGCTGCTGGGCGGCCAGTTGATGTCGTTGGGCTTTTTGGCCGAATTGGTCGTGGCGAACAGCCCCCGCTCGACGCGACGGTATAGTATCCGCGAGCGAATTGCGGGGGCCAATCAGGCCGAGGAGGCTGAGGGAACCTAAGCTGGCGTCGAGAGGATTTGTCCGGCCAATAGCTCCCCCGGGAAGGTTTGCACTAGCGTTGCCGTATTTGTAGGGTAAAATATCCCTAAGCCTGCTCACTGTTGGTCGGTTCAAAACGAGTGATGCTTGTCACCGCTAGGGAGGTGTTTATGGTCGATCCTCAAGATGAACAAACGTTGAATCTCGAAGTCGATTGCCTCGATGAATTAGGACGCGCCCTCTCTCCAGAGCAATCCGACGATCCGCAACTACCGGTCGATCAAACGATCCCGGTCCCCGGCCATTCCTGCCACCGCGACTCAAAGCCCAGCGAGCTGAGCGCCAGCGATTTCGGTATTCCCGAAGCGTAGTCGGCGCAGCTGTGCTCGATCACCCCGCCCGCAGTTGGCCGCGTGTCAGTCGTTGAACATAGGTGACCTGGGTGTCACTGGCTTTGCCACTGTTTCGTAAGTATCCCGCGCCTCTCAAGTTGCACTGGCAGACCCAGTGGCACCCGGCCTAAATCATCATTCCGCACAATGTACTCGTGTTGTACGGCGCTGTAGCTGCGCGCGAAACCGCGTGCGTTAGTTCCCCCCAGGCAAGGTACAGGGGGCGGTGCGCGCAGCGGGGTTTTGCGCGTCTGGGTAGAAATTTCCGCATAAACGAAAAAATTGGCGATTTATCGTTTGCAGAATCGGTACCACACGGGTAATCTTAACCGCAGATGTGGGGAATCGACCCAAAATGTTCTTTAACAACCAGTTGATTGTGGGTTTCAGGCCCAGTAGAATAAACGTTCGTGGTCACCGTGATCACCAACGCTTACGCATCCTGTTTTTCCACCCTTTCCGAGTCAGCGAGTTCAGCCTTGGCGACCGCACAACTCATCACCGGCGAATTCCGGCGGTCCTTAGATGACCGTTTCCGGCTCAGTTTGCCGGCCGAGATGGCGACAGCGGTCACCGATGAATCGGGTGAAACGATTCTGACCAAGGAACAATACGGCTGCATTAGCTTGTGGCGGGCGGAAGAGTGGCAAAAACGGATTGATGACGGCCTGGGATTGATACAGCAGAAGATACAAGCGGGCAAGATGGAGCAACGCTGGGAACAAGTCCAACGTTTTGGGCGGTTGCTCTCCACCCGGTCGCGAACCGTCAAATTGGCGAATCGAGCTCGGTTGGTGATTCCAGAAGGCTTTCGCGAGTTTCTGGATGTGCCGGCCGGCAGCGATGTCATGCTTGTCGGAGCATCGATCTGCGTTGAAATCTGGAATCCACAGGCTTGGCTCGACTACTTGCGTGGTGAGATGCCGGAGTTCGGACCGCTGTTTAAAGATTTAGCGGACTGACCCCTCTTTCACGCAAAAGCAACTTTTATGCATGCACCAGTTGATATGCCCGGCACGTTTCGTGAGAAGGTGATTAGACTTACTCGGTCACCCCTTCCTCTGCCAAAACGACCCATTCTTGAGTGTCGCTAACACGCATTCAGACCATGGACGGACAATTCGGCAGGGATGCCGCTTTCTCTAATAACGGCCGGGCATGTCGCATTCTTTGGGCGCAATTCCAGCGCTGCGACATCGATACGACGATTCGTTCAGGGATCGTTCTGTAGAGACAAACCCGCAGCGCTTGCCATTCAACAACTATCTCAAAATGGCTGCCCTTGCCAATTTTGGAGAATTGGAAACAATAGAGTGTAGCCCCACCTCGATATCTCGTATTTCATCATCATGCTTATAACGGGGCAAAACTGGAGAGGAGAGGTTGTCGAAATGAATGACTTTGTAGAACCTTTGGGAATGACGATTTTGATCCGCAAGGACGAAAACCGTCAGGTCACCAAAGGAGGAATTGTCCTACCGGATCAGGCGGAGATTCCCACAATCACTGGCCGGATTGTCGAGGTCAGCGCTCAGATTGAGCGCGATGACGACTTCCCGGTGCGCAAATATGATAAAGTGCTGTTCAATCCCAAGCACGCCATTCCGGTCGATCTGGAATCGGATAATGTACTCTTTGTTGTGCCGATTGAAGATGTGGTGGCTGTTTTTCGCCGGGCCCCGGATCGGGCACCGACGGCAAGTTCGACCGATGAAGACGCGAGCGACCGCCTGGACGGCGACGAATTTGAAGACTAACGTGTGTGTGAGGCGATTCTCGCGATGGTGCGGGACTTGGCTATGACGATTGACGGATTAATCGCAACAAAGGACAACCGCACGTGCCCGACGCCGCTGGAGAACCGACGCCTACGAATCCGCCTGCTGCTGCGGAGGATCGCCACATTGACTGGTTGCCGGCCGGGAGTTGGATCCTCTACGATCTAGCGAACACGATCTACGCCGCTGCGATCACGTACGTGCTCATGCCGTATTTCAGCGACACGTACAAGTATTATACCCCCATCGGCGTCACGCAAACGCTGACGATGATCGCCTCGGGATTTGCGGTCCCGATGATGGCTTCGATCTGTGATCGCACGGGGCAAACGCGGTTGTATTTGACGGTGTTCACTGTCATATGCATCGGCTCGATGTTTGGTTGGGCCCTCTGGACGACCGAGTTTGCGCTGTTGGCTTTTCTAGCGATCGGCGGCTTCGCTTATCAAAACTCACTCGTGTTTTACAACGCGCTGTTGCCCTCGGTGGCGCCACGTTCGCGCACCGGTTTGATATCGGGTCTGGGGGTTGGCCTGGGCTACTCCGGCACGATCGTGACGATTCTTATCGCGCTGCTACTCACCAAGTATTTCGGCTTGGGATTTAAAGCGACGTGCGGCGTTTGTGCGGCGCTGTTTCTGCTGACCGCTCTTCCCTGTTTGTTGTTCGTCAAAGAAAAACGGCACATTGACCGCCAGCCGCTTTCGTGGGAGGTTGTGCGTGAACGGGGCGCCGATTTGTGGGGCACGATTCGTGCGATGCCTCAGCACCGCACGGTGATGTTTTTCTTTCTGGGGAATTTCTTTTTGGTCGACGTGCTCAACACGGCCATCCTGTATTTCGCCGCATTCACGCAAGTCATTTTTAAGGCCCAAGCTGAGGCCGGAGATTTGTTTCTCTTCGGCATGAAGTTTGATCAATCCAGCACGTTTGCCATGATCATGGGATTGGCGCTCTGTTCGTTGGCACTGGTGTTTGGCAGTTTCAGCGGGTGGTTGTCGGACCGAATTCACCCGTTGCAAGTCTTGCGCGGCTCAGGCTGGTGCCTGTTGGTCGGCTTGGTCGGTGCGATTCTCACCGGGGGCAAATCACCGGCGTTGTATCTACTGACTTTGGGCGGCGCGGGAGCATTTGGCTTGGCCGGAATTTGGACCTCCGGCCGCAAGGTGCTATTGTTGGTCGCACCTCAAGAGGACATCGCGCAGTACTTCGGCCTGTACGGAATCACGCTGAAGCTATCCGTGATCGGCAGCACGACGTTTGCGTTGGTCTCTGACACGATCTTCAGATCCGAAAAAGCCAAACTCGGTTTCGAGGTCGCTCAAACCCAGGCCCAAAAAATCGCGGTCGATCTCGCACATTCGCACAGCCAGAAGGTCGCCATCGCCTGCCAGCTCATCCAACTGCTGTTAGGGCTGGGCTTGCTGTATGTCATCAACTGGCGCGATATTCCGGATCGAGATTTAGACGACGTCATCGCCGCTGAAATTCCCACGGCGTGATTGAGGGGCGTTGGGACGTCTGCTGTAGCGCGAAAACCCTCACCCCCGGCCCCTCTCCCAGGGGGAGAGGGGGGAGTAATGGGGGATGACGCTGTGCGCTTTTCACTGCTCCCTCTCCCTCTGGGAGAGGGTCGGGGTGAGGGGCAAGCAACGTTAGACGCACAAGACTTAGCAGTTCAGCTGCCCCCGCCAACGAAACTTGGCTCGTTGAAGAGCGCGGTAATTGTGGCTTCTTGCGGGTTGCGTTGGGCTCGGGGTTGAGGTGCGTTGGGGCGTCTGCTGTAGTGCGAAAACCCTCACCCCCGGCCCCTCTCCCAGAGGGAGAGGGGGGAGTAATGGGGTGCGATTTCACTGCTCCCTCTCCCTCTGGGAGAGGGCCGGGGTGAGGGGCAAGCAACGTTGTGCGATCCCCTGCTAACAAGTCGTCCCGCATCGGCTGCGGGACATTATCCCCACAGCCTATTTCGCGGCTTCGGCGACGCTGCTGGCGAGTTCCGTCAGCTCTTCGGGCGCCATCTTCCGCATGTCTTCGTTGATCCGCATCGAGCAGAACTTGGGGCCGCACATCGAACAGAACTTGGCGCTTTTGAAGGTTTCTTGCGGCAAGGTTTCGTCGTGCATTTCACGAGCCCGTTCGGGATCGAGCGACAGTTCGAATTGGCGGTTCCAGTCGAATTCGTACCGCGCTTTGGAAAGTTCATCATCCCGATCACGAGCACCAGGGCGATGGCGGGCGACATCGGCGGCGTGGGCGGCGATCTTATAGGCGATCACCCCTTCGCGGACGTCTTTGGCATCGGGCAGTCCCAGGTGTTCCTTGGGAGTGACGTAACACAGCATCGAAGCGCCGTGTTGTCCAGCGATGGCAGCACCGATGGCGCTGGAGATGTGGTCGTAACCCGGCGAGATGTCGATCACCAACGGGCCGAGCACGTAAAACGGCGCGCCGTGGCAGACTTCGATTTGCCGTTCCATGTTCATGGGAATCTGATCCATCGGCACATGCCCTGGACCTTCGATCATGACTTGGTTGTTCTTCGCCCAGGCACGCTTTGTCAGTTCGCCCAGCGTATCGAGTTCGGCGAACTGCGCCTTGTCCGACGCATCCGCCAGACAGCCGGGACGCAATCCGTCGCCGATGCTCCAGGTAACATCGTACTGGTACATGATGTCGCACAGGTCTTCGAAGTGCGTGTAGAGCGGATTTTGTTGGCGGTGGTGCATCATCCATTGTGCCAGCAGCGAGCCGCCCCGGCTGACGATTCCCGTGATGCGATTCATCGTCAGCGACAAATGCTCGATCAGCACGCCGGCGTGCAGCGTCATGTAATCGACGCCCTGCTTGGCCTGATGTTCGACCATGTCGAGCATGTCTTGCGGCTTCATGTCCAAAAATTCGTTGAGGTTCTGCACGACCTGATAGATCGGCACGGTCCCGATCGGGACGGGGGACGCGTCGACGAGGGTTTGGCGGATCTCATCGATCCCCGCTCCGGTGGAGAGGTCCATCACCGTGTCGGCACCATAGTGGACGGCGGCGTGCAGTTTGTCGAGTTCTTCACCGGCATCGCTGGTGACGGCGCTGTTGCCGATATTGGCGTTGATTTTGCACTTGGCGGCGATGCCGATGCCCATCGGCTCCAGGTTTTTGGCAAGGTGGACTTTGTTGGCCGGGATGACCATCCGTCCGGCGGCAACTTCGTCGCGAATCAATTCCGGCGCTAATAGTTCGCGAGCAGCGACGAATTCCATTTCGGGGGTAACTTCACCCTTGCGGGCACGTTCGATTTGGGTCATGGCAGCGACCGCCTCCGTTGCGTGTGGTTCGATCCGAGGTTTTCGGCTTTATCGGCCGGTCGTCTCGCGGTAATGTGGAGTCGTGATAGGTGCGGCAACTGGGAGGGCAAACGCCATCGTGTGTCCTCCCGTTGCTAGTTCTATCGTAGTTTTCCGGATGGGAATGTCAACGCGGCGGGCTGGAAGCGGCATTTGCCGCACAGCCGCCCTAGCCTTTGATCAACGGTGGAGCGCCCAAACCATGTCCGAGCCCAGTCAAGTCATCTTTTCGTTCGGATCACAACTCTGGAAATTCTTCCCCCAAATCGGTGGGGTCGGAGTGATTTGGCTTGTGGGGCTATATCTGTGCTATTCCCGCCGCGACCTCCCCCAAACCCCACGGATGTTGATTGCGATATCGCTGGGGACCCAGTTGTTTTCGCTGTTCGCGATGATGGTATTCTCATGGATTGTGATGACGATCATGAATGAAACCAGCAATTCCCACGACGATATTCGCTGGTTCGCATTGGTCTACAATTACACTCAGGCGTTTTTGCGGATGCTGGCCCAAGGGTTGATGCTGTACGCCATCTTCGGCAACTTTCGCAGTCGCCCCAACTGGGATGCGGTGGCGATGGAGTCGGAGATGCCGGAGGAGTAAACCACGACGATTGGGATCGTTACTTGTGGTCGCTGTTGGGGCTGAAGTCCTGCTGCGGGTCCTCAGGTTCGGCAGCTGGCGGTGCGTCTTTGTCGTGCGCGGCCAGCCATTCCCGCAAATGCCGGCCCAATTCTTGGCCGATTTCTTGTTCGTCGCCAAAAATAATATCGGCGCCGCTGATGGCGAGGTCGTTGACATCGCGCTGGTAACGGGACCGCACGACCACGTGTGCATTGGGGGCCAAGCCGCGGACCGCCTCGACGACCATTACAGCTGTCCGGTTGTGCGGCACGGTGACGATCACCGCTTTTGCGTCGCGGACGCGGGCGTGTTCTAGGACCTCGTATTGCGTGGCATCGCCAATATGCCCGTCAAATCCCAACTCCTTCGCTTTTTTGACACCCTCATGGTTTAAGTCGACAACCACAACTTTGATGGACGAAGCACGAAGCGCACCAGCGGCGATTCGGCCGGCGGGTCCAAAACCAACGATGACGATGTGTCCGGTCACAGCGGTCGTCAACGCGCCGGGTGGGCTGACGCTACGGCCCCGAAAGACGAACTTTGCCAACCGGTAACCGACGCGTCCCGCATAGGAGAGCAATAGCGGGCTGAGCAGCAGTGAGACAATTGTTGCCGAGACAATCAACAAATGGGTCTCACGCGATATCGCGCCCACCGTGCGTGCGACCGCGCCCAGGACAAACGCGAATTCGCCAATTTGCGACACACTGATTCCGGTGGTCGCTGCAACGGCCGGGGACTGCCCCAGTCGCTGAAAGATAATCCACGTCACCGCCAGCTTGACGAGCATGATTGCTGCGGTTGCCCCCACGACCAGGAAGAGATGGCTGGCAATCCAAACCGGATCAGCAATCATCCCAGCCGATCCAAAAAACAACGTCAGCAAGACCACGCGGAGCGAAGAGACGTCGGCGCGGATTTGCGTGGCGAACGGCGAGCCTCCCAAAATCATGCCCGCAATGAACGCTCCCAACGCGGGTGAGATCCCCGCGCGGTGCGCCACCCAGGCCGAACCGAGTCCAATCACCACAGCCAGGATCGTTGTCAACTCACGGTTGCGGACCAACGTCAATCCCCCCAGCGCGCGGGCGGCGACGACGTTGAGCAAAATGTATAAACCGGCAATCAACAATCCGGCGGTTAGCATGATCCAACCGACATTCACGGCGATCTCACGAGCTCCTTCTCCACCGGCGAGTACGGCAATCAGAATCGCCAGTGGGACCACTGCGATATCCTGCACGAGCAAAATCGCCAAACTGTTTCCGCCGTAGGGCGTATCGATTTCGCCGCTTTCCATCAACGTCCGCAGGACCACTGCGGTGCTGCTCAGGGCGACCATGGCGCCGACAGCGACCGCTTCGCGGATGCCCAGGCCATATAAGCAGGCGACGCCGGTCATCGCCGCCAGCGTGACGGAGACCTGCAAAATCCCGCCAATCAGCGCTTTGTTGCCCAGTTTGCGGAGCCGTGCCAGCGAAAATTCGAGTCCTAAGCTGAACAGCAGCAGCGCGACTCCCAGCTCGGCGATCACCTCGATTTCCTGTTCGGATTTGACGAGATGGATGCTGCCTGGGCCGCCCAATAGCATTCCCGCGATCAGATAACCGACGAGCGGGCTTTGTCCGAAACGGGCGAAGACGCCCCCCAGGATCAGCGCGCCGGCGAGCAAGGCCACGATTTCAAACAGAAGTTGCCAGATGTCCAACGTTACAACCCTTCTTCCACGATGAGCGCACTCACAATGGTGGTGCGTCGCAGAAGAATACACGCCGTATCAAACCCAGCACAAGAGCCATCAAGGCCCGCGGTTGCACAATTCGACGTCGTGGCCAAATCCCCGAGCCTTGCCGTGGACCTGGAAGCGAACCCTTGCCTTCAGAAAGCAATACCGAAAGACCGCAGCGCACGTCTTCAGCTGCTACTTGCGTTTTTTGTCGAGGTTCTGCTTCAGTTCCTCGGGATCGACCTGAGAGGCGATGCCTTCGGCGGGGACTTCAGCGCCGGCGGTCCAGGCAATGGCGTTGAGAACCAGCTTGCGGAAATCGTCGTCGCCCCAGTTGTTGTGGAAGTGCCCCCCGGTAAAACCGAAACCACGGCCGCCGTCGGGACGCTCGATGGCCCAGCTCAATGTTTCTAAACGACCGGGATGTTCAGCTGCCGCTTGGGTGCGACGCACGTCATCCGGCGGGGTCGCCTGGACAATTGGTTGGACATGGTCCGCTTCAACAGGAAACCGGATGTTGAAATACCATTCGTCGTTGAGATGAAAGGGTTTCACGCCGCGCGTGATTGGATGCTCGGGCAGGCTGTCGACGTTGGCGATCCAATGCGGATTGGTTGAGTAGTCGGTCTCGTAGTAGCCGCCGATCCAATCCAGGTATTCCGGTCCGCCCCGCTCTTTGGGGACTTCGACGGCGTAGTGCACACAGGCTAGGCCGACCCCTTTTTTCATGAGGTCGTGCATCTCCCGCAAATTTTCCCCTTGGATTACCGGATGCCGCGATCCGCCATCCATGAACAAAAAGATGGTATCGGCGTTGTCAAAAGCGGTCGGATCTTTGGGCCAGCCGTTCAAATAACCTTGGGCCAACAGTCCGGGGACTTCGTTGACGCAGCGTTCTAACAATAGCACTCCAGCATTGAATTCGTGATGCCCCGGCGCGTGACTGGGGGTCCCGGCAACCATCACGACCTTTTTGCCTTGCGCCAGTTTAAGGCGTTTGAGACGGATGTTGCGAAACTGTACGGTCATCGGCGGACCGGCGTGCAGTTGCAACGCCAACAAACCCTGCATGGCCCGTTTTTTGGCATCATTGTCGGTCAGGTCGATGGTGACATGCCCATTGATCTTGTGGATCAAGTGGTTGCCTTCGGCGATGATCGTGTAGTCGTTCCAGTCCTCTTTTTTAATCGACTTTTGAATCGCGGCTGGATCGCCGACGGAACCTGAGGGCGTGATTTTTCCGTCCGCTCCGATGACCACTTTTTGCCCGCGTAGCGCTAGAATCCCGCGGGCCTTTTCTTCGTAAAGAATGCCCGAATACTTCTCACCCGCTTCGTAGTCGGCTTGATATCCGCTGAGCACCCATTTGTCGACAGCCTTGCTGCGATATTGAATGCCGCTGTTGCCGTCGATGATTTTGACTTGCAACCGCAGTTCAAAGTCGTCGACTTTGCCACCTTCCCAAATCAGGAACGTGTTGCCCTTTGTGGGATTTTCCTTGGTCGTCTGACCGGTGATCGCACCGTCGCGGACCGACCAAAACTTGGGATTCCCATCCCAACCGGTGAGGTCCTTACCGTTGAAAATGCTTTTAAATCCCGGTTCCGGTTCTTCAGCATGGGCGAGTGTCGCGCCCCAAAGGACGAGACTCCCTAGGAACAAAACCAACAGGCGGCGAGATGTAGCGGTCATGGAGTCCTCTCTGCGATTTGTCTTATTTTTAGGTGTCGGCGGGGGGTAGCTGGCTGTGTTGGGTCACACGAAATACGGTCAAAAAATGGCCCGCATTTCGTGCTTTCCCCAAGTCTACAAAGTTTGCCCAAATTGCACCAGAAACCGGAGAGCCAAGTTGTTGGGCCAAACCCCACCTGCCAGACGTCGCGCCGCAGCTTGCGGCTAGGCAGGTGCTGCACCCGCGTCGTCCATGCCGGACGGCATATTCTTGGCGGCAAAGGCGAGCATGACCATCGACCAACCGCCGATCAACATGTCGATCCCGACAAACAGCCCGATGACCCACAGACCTGATTCGGGCCATTCCTGCAGAATCATCCCGCCCAACACGATTGACACCACACCGTGCAACAACAGCCAGATCTTGTGTTCCATTTTTGTCATCAGGCAGATGGCAATACGAAAAATGCCGCCGGCAATCAACAGAATCGCGATGAGCATGGTAAACGCGACCGCACCTTCCAGCGGATTTTTAATGAGCACGATGCCCATCAGAATATACAACGCCGCACTGACCGCATCGATAAAAAAGCCCTTCCACTGTTTCCGCCAAAAGAAGTTGGCTGCCTGAATCACACCGCTGAACAGCAGCAGCCAACCTAAAAACATAACGGTCAGGCCAGTCATCCAGACCGATGACCCGATGGCGGCCATGCCGGCGATAATCAAAAGCACTCCCAGCCCCAGGAACCAACCCCAGTTGTGACGCAGTTCTTGAATTCCGACGAGCATTGCTGGTGACGACGGGCCGAGTTGATCTTGTGACATGTGCGTGTTTCCTTTGTCGCGGATAAGGTTTTCTATGAGAGTTTTCAGACAGAACGGCAATCTGCAACAACAGCGGGCACTTGGAGCCCCCGCTAAACTACTCGACAGCTGGGGCCAGTTTTTTTTGCAGGACGATATATCCTAGCACACCCGAAATGGCCGAAGCGGTCAACACGCCCAATTTTGATTGGCTGTCGAACGCTTGGTCCGTAAAAGCAAGCCCACTGACGAACAACGACATGGTGAATCCCACACCGGCTAAGCAACTAATGCCCCACAGTTGTCCCCAGGTGACGCCGGCGGGCATCGCGGCTAGTCCGCTGCGGATGGCCAACCAGCTAAACAGCATCACACCAATTTGCTTGCCGACGATCAATCCCAACATCACGCCGAGCCCCACGGTGATGGGGGCACCTGAGAGACTCTCGATGTCGATTGGCACGCCGGCATTGAGAAGCGCAAATAGCGGTAAGATGATAAAGGTGGTGATGGGGTGCAGTCGGTGTTCCAGATTGATACCTGCCGGGATCATATCCTCGCTGGCAACGTAAATATCGCTCAGGTCTTCCAGTTGTTTTTGATCGCCGATCATACTATCCCGCGTGAATTCGGCCGCTTCGAGCTCATCGAGCTTGCCGCGGCAAAGTTTGAGATACTCTCGGGGATCAATTTTTGCCCGCACCGGGACGAGTAGCGCGATCAACGTGCCGGCAATCGTGGTATGCACTCCCGAGGCCAAGACCGCCACCCAAACGGCGACTGCTAACAACAGATAAATTCCGGTGTGACGCACATTCATGCGGTTGGCAACGAATATCCCAGACAAAAATGCCGCCGCCACGGCCAATGCCATGATGGATATTGTGTCCGTATAAAAAATGGCGATCACGACGACCGCTCCCAGGTCATCCACAATGGCCAATGCTGTGAGAAAAACTTTGAGCGAAACCGGTACGCGGCTGCCAAACAGCGATAGCGCGCCCAATGCAAAGGCAATATCGGTCGCCATGGGGATTCCCCACCCCCGCATGCCGGGGCCGCCAAAATTCAAGAACGTGAAGAGCAGCGCCGGGACCAACATCCCCCCCAAAGCCGCACCAACCGGCAAGGCCGATTTCTTGAGTGAGGAGAGCTCGCCGACCAACAACTCCCGTTTGATTTCCAAACCGACGACGAAGAAAAAAATGGCCATCAACCCATCATTCACCCAGTGATGCAGGCTCATTCTGAAATTGTGCACATCTGCAAACGAGGTCGCCCCTTCCGGCCCCCAATCGAGCCCAATATGTTCGTGCAAGACATGGTGATAGCTCTCGGCCCAGGGAGAGTTGGCCCAGATGAGCGCTATCGCTGAACAGGCTAGCAACAAGATGCTGCCGGAGACTTCCGATTGGAAGAAACGCTGAAACGTATTGGGAGAACTACCGGAAGCCGGTGAACCCATGCCTTCGTCCTTATCAAACATCGGTGAGGAAATCGTGGAACGCGGACATGATAGCGGCTAGTTGTGCCACCACGCCAGAACAAATAACAAGGAGTCCGTGGGAGGGAAGTCTGGAGAGTCGGCAGGTGCTGCCCACAAGCTGAACATCGCCTGGATCGGTGGGTCGCTAAAACGACTTCTGGTGGGATCAGGGGTCGTTGACGTGCAGTAAGATTTTCAAAGTATCCGTGGTGCGTGCGATTTCAAAGGCTTCCAATGCAGCGGATAACGGCAGCCGGTGATCAATCAAGGGAAGGACCTCCACTTCGGCATTTTCCAAAGCAGACACAGCCCGGTCAAACGGTCCGCAGCGTGATCCGACGACCGTGATCTCATCAATCACCAACGGGGCCAACGTCATTTCCGGCGTTCCCGCCACGGTGGTTTTGAGCACAATCGTGCCACGTGGTTTGATAATCTGGCAAGCCGTCGGCAATCCGCTGGGAGATCCTGTGCAATCCACCACCATATCCGCACAGCGGTCGGGCGAGAGGTTTTCTAACAGCTCGGTGGCAATCCCCAATTTTTCCAACAGGTCTAATTTCCGACGATGTTTGCCGACCACCGAAACCGTTGCTCCGGAGAGGCGGATCACCTGCGCGCACAAGTTGCCCAACCGACCATCCCCGAGGACCACAACCTGCATCTCTTTGGAGAGCGGAATCTGCGCCGGAATCTGGAATGCCGCTGCCAATGGCTCGGTAAAGACAGCCGCCTGAGTAGAGATTTCATCCGGTACCCGATGCAGATTCGCTTCCGGGATAGCAATGTAGTCAGCAAAGGCGCCGTCGTGATTCAAAATGCCGAGTACCGTGCGGTGCGGACAATGTGTGGCCAGCCCCTGCCGGCAAGTTTCGCAGCTACCACAGGAGCAATTGATTTCACCCACAACGCGTTGCCCGGCAAAGCGTCCCGTTTCGGCAACGCCCACAAATTCGTGTCCTAAGATGCCGTGAAACCCCATGTAGCCTTGGACGAGTTGCAGGTCGGTCTCACAGAGACCTGCCAGCAGCACGCGGACCAACACTTCGTTTTCGCGGCAAACGGGCTGCGGAATATTCTCGCGAAACGAGATTCCGGTTTCATCAAACATGACAGCGCGCATGGAACGGTCACTCACTTACGGTTTTTGACGGGGCGACCGAGAACGGACGTTCAGACCAGCACATCCCAGATCCGATTCAAGATCAGCAAAATCCCCAAGCCGGCCCACATTCTCATTTCGTAACGGATCCAGCGGGGATCGCTGACGCGCTGCTGCCAGGGAATCAACAGTCGATAGGGGACCTGAGCGAGGATGACCAATAACACCAGCCACCCTAATCGGTGCACGCTCAACGACTCGGCCAGTTGACCATGGACCAGATGAATGGTGCTCCGCGTCATCCCGCAAGCGGGGCATTCGACTCCCAGCCAACTTCGGGAATAGCATATATCTGGCAGCTGCCAGCTTGAATTGCCGAGGAGAGACACGTGGTCGGTCCCCACGACCTGCAGGAACCAGCCGGCCAATGGGATCAACACAGCCAATGCTATCCAAAACCAATCGCCGCCACGAATCCGCCGCCGTACTGCGGAGGCAGCGGACAAACGGCCGGACGAGTTGGCGGGGGCAATCGGCATGTGGAAGCCGCAAACAACAAATAGGGACGAAGGGGATTCGATCACTCATCTGTCGACGTCGACATTCGGCGTCTGGCCCACAGTAAATGGTGGATGCAAAAATCGGGAATAGTCCGGCGCAATTGCACATTGGAGAGTCGGGGCGTATTTTCTATAGTATGCGGACCGAAACGGCCTCGCAATCGAGTTGATCGACCTAGTTCACATTGCCGGTGACATCGTGCATGCCGCCGGCGGATCGGAACGGATAACCAAGGGGAGCCAGATGACAGACAGTGGCCCAATTTTACAGATCTACAGTACCGGACCGATGACGGTCTTGGGGTTTGGTGGGCGTGAAATTCTCGATCAATTGGATATTGGCGCGTGCCGCAGCGAAATCATTGCGCTGGTGAAAGAGCACAGTACGGAAAAACTGGCGTTTGACCTGACAGGTGTCAAACTGGTCCCCAGCGGCATGTTGGGGCTGTTGGCTTCCCTCAGACAACTGAATGTGGAAGTCCACGTCTGCAATCCCAGCGACGATGTGCGCGAGGTCTTAGAAGTCACCAAGCTGGATCAGATCTTGCAGGTCTATGATGTCGAGATCGAGAAGGGCGAGCAGTGAAGCACGCTTTGGTTGCTCATCACGACAGACACGCTTGAACGGAGGAGGTCCCTTTAAAGCCGCAGCAACGACATGCTCACCCGCAAGAGTCTTTGGTCCAGCATGATGGCATTGGGATCATTCAATTCAAACACTACGCAAATGAATTCCAGCCCCTTAGCATAGGCGATCTCGTAGGATTCACCGATGATGACCGAGGGGACGGTGATCTTTGAGAATTGAAACTCCGATTTTGAAAGTCGTGCCTTAATTCCCCCGGCAATGATGTTCGTCAGTTCGCCAAATCCATCGATGATTTGGGCAGAGAGCGTAGAAAAATCATCTTGCAGCAATCCGCCGACGACCTTCATTGCTAGCGTCTCGGAGGAGTTCACCGTCACAAATCCGGAAGCACTCCCATGCACGCCGATCAGACCGGTGATCGTCCCATTGCCCGGGATCGGCACCGACGAAGTTCCCACGCATGAAGCGACCAAACCGCCCATTGACAGTGCGTCTTCCACGCTGGTAGAAATGGCACGAAATAGCTTTTCGTTCACTGGCAGGGTGGCTGTCGGATTGTCACTGGCTATTGCCGCTACCATGTCGTCTCCTCTGAAGTCTGCAGACGCCAAGAATTACATCACAGGCTTTCTTATCGACCCTGGGGTTGGCGAATGTGCGAACCAATCTCAAAACGAACGGTAATGGTTGGCAATTCCCAGCGAGCGACCGTTTGAGTGGCTCAAGTCATGTGTTATTCGTAACATTTCAAACCGTCAGAAACGTCAAGGCTTTGCTTGCCGGGAGAGTTTGATCGGGACCAGTGTGAATTACCCTACAGATATAACACTCCCAATCCTTTAATTGTGTGATATCGATCCTTATTGCCATGTTCTGTCCTTAACGAAGAATCGTTCGCCTTATGAAATCGTCGGCGATCCGCATTGGCGTTTTGGTTGTGCTCGCCGTCGTCGTCATTGCAGCGATTGCGATTCTGCCCACCAAAGAGTACTTGCTGCAATTTGTCGAAGCGGTCCAGCGGATGGGGTCCACCGGCCCGGTGGTCTTGGCAGCCGTCTATGTGGTGGCGACGGTTTTATTTGTCCCGGGATCGATCCTGACCTTAGGGGCCGGCTTTCTTTGGGGAGTGCCGATCGGCATTGTCACGATTTCGGTGGGCAGTACGCTCGGCGCAGCAGC
This sequence comes from Symmachiella dynata, assembly GCF_007747995.1. Taxonomy (NCBI): domain Bacteria; kingdom Pseudomonadati; phylum Planctomycetota; class Planctomycetia; order Planctomycetales; family Planctomycetaceae; genus Symmachiella; species Symmachiella dynata. The sequence goes on from NZ_CP036276.1 coordinate 5,986,632, forward strand.
AGCGTTTGGGTTGGGACGTACATTGTTACGTGACGTGATTGCCGCCAAGGTTGCTAAGAATGAAAAGTTTCGCTTGATCGATGCCGCTGTCGGTGAACAGGGATTCAAAATCGTGCTGTTGACGCGGCTTTCGCCGGTGTTCCCTTTCAATCTGCTCAACTACTCTTTCGGCCTCACGCGCGTTTCATTCCGCGATTATATCCTCGCCTCCTGGATCGGCATGCTGCCCGGTACGGCGATGTATGTGTACATCGGATCGGCTTTGAAAAGCTTGGCGGATCTTTCTACGGGAAATTATGACGGTGGCTTGGGGCAAAAACTGCTGTTTGGATTCGGTCTGGTCATGACCGTTGTCGCTACGGTTTTCATCACCCGCATCGCACAAAAATCGTTGCGAGACGCACTGCCGCCCAGCGCACCCACTGAAAACCACGAAGCCCAGCACAGCTCCGACCAATCACCCCCTGACGGAGACTCACCCGTTGTCTGATCCGATTGAAGTCCTCCCAGCCGATCCCTACAACGCCGAGCTCGTCGCGAACGTGCACCCGTCGGACTGGGAAAATCCGCAACCGCAACCACGGTATCATCTCGTGATCATCGGAGCTGGCACCGCTGGACTGGTCGCAGCCATCGGTGCCGCCGGATTGGGTGCCAAGGTGGCGCTGGTGGAACGGCATCTGATGGGTGGCGATTGTCTCAACGTAGGCTGCGTCCCCTCCAAAGCGCTGATCCGTTCCTCGCGCATTGCTGCTCAAATCCGCCATGCAGCTGAGTTCGGCGTGAATGTCGCCGGCGAAGTCACTGTCGACTTCGCCACCGTAATGCAGCGCATGCGGCGGTTGCGGGCCGAGATCAGTCCGCACGACTCGGCGGCGAGATTTCGCGACAACGGCGTCGATGTCTTTCTCGGCCAGGGAACTTTTACCAGCGGCGATAAGATCGAGGTGGATGGACAAACGTTGAAATTCAAGAAAGCCGTGATCGCCACCGGCGGGCGGGCAGCAACGCCCCCGATCCCCGGACTCGACGAGGTGGCCTATCTCACCAATGAAACTCTGTTTTCCTTAACCGAGCTTCCCCGCCGACTGGCCGTCATCGGCGGCGGTCCGATCGGCTGCGAAATGGCGCAAGCCTTTGCCCGCTTCGGCTCGCAGGTGACCTTACTCCAATCCGCCCCGCACGTCTTGCACCGAGAAGATGCCGCCGCAGCAGCCATCGTTCAACAGGCCTTGATCGCCGATGGCGTAGACCTCCACGTCAATTGTGACATTGATTCCGTCCGCGACGACGGTACTGAAAAATCAATCACCTTCACCGCAGGTGGAACATCACGGCAGATCGAATGCGAGGCCATTCTGGTCAGTGCCGGTCGGGAACCGAACGTCGAAGGGCTTGGCCTGGAAGCTGCCGGGGTTGAATACGACAAAAAAACCGGCGTGGTCGTCGATGACCATCTCCGCACAACGAATCGCAATGTCTTCGCAGCCGGCGACATCTGCTTTCCCTACAAATTCACGCACACCGCCGATGCCATGGCCCGCATCGTCATCCAGAACGCGCTGTTCAAAGGCCGGGCGAAAACGTCGTCGCTCAACATCCCGTGGTGTACATTCACCGACCCAGAGATCGCCCACGTCGGGCTCTCCGACCACCAAGCCCGTCAACAAGGTATCAAGGTCGAAACATTCACGCAGGAACTGTCCGGCGTCGACCGGGCGATTTTAGATGGCGAAACGGATGGCTTTATTAAGATTCACTTGCGGCGCGGCACCGACAAAATCATCGGCGCCACCATTGTCGCCTCCCATGCGGGAGAGATGATCTCACAAATCACGACAGCAATGACCGGCAACGTGGGCCTTGCAAAGATCGCCAAAACGATCCACCCCTACCCCACCCAAGCCGAAGCCATCAAACGCACCGCCGACGCCTACAACCGCACCCGGCTCACACCGTTGGTGAAAAAGCTGTTCGAGAAATGGCTCTCCTGGACGCTGTGAACTAAAGCTAGCCCGACACGTCCAACAATTCCCGCACGCGGTCCAAGATCTCGGCTGCTTCTGCCATGCGGCCGGGGCCGACTTGGCCGCAGCTGAGCCAGCCGCTACCTGGTTCGATGAACAGCACGCCATCTTCGCGCAGTTGTGCGATGTTGCGCTGCACAGATGGCTTTTGCCACATTTCGCTATTCATCGCCGGCGCCATCAGGATTGGGCCGGTATGCGTCAGTGCAATGGTGGAGAGCAAATCGTCGGCGAGACCGTGTGCGAATTTTGCCAGACAATTTGCCGAGGCGGGAGCCACGACCAGCAAATCCGCACGGCGGACCAAGCCAATGTGCTCCCCGATATGGTGTTCTTGGGGCTGAAAGAGTTGCCGATGCACCGGGCGGCCGGTCAGGGCTTCAAACGTCGTCGCGCCGATGAATTTCTCGGCGGACGTCGTCATGACCACCGAAACCCCCGCGCCGGCTTGAACCAACCGGCTGCAGAGTTCGGCCGTCTTATAGGCAGCGATGCCGCCTGTCACGCCCAATAATACTTCGCGGTCATTCATGGATCGTTCTCAATCTGGCCGGGGCGGCGGGATCACCCTGCCATTCCCAGTCATTGAATACAAAACCTATCCACCGAGCATGATGCGTGACTGAAATATGTCCTAGAGATCTTCCAGGCTGGGACCGGCATCGTCACCGTCGGCATCCGGACCTTCGTCGGCGGCAATCGCCAAGTTGCCTGTGTTGTCGAGGTAGATTTTATCTTCCATGATTTCGCGAATCACGATTTCCATGGCGTCCTTGGATTGAATTTCCACCAAGGGCCGGGAACCGCGGTTGAGCGCCACCATTCGCTTTTGAATCAATGTGGACAGTTTAAAACGGCCGCCCACTTTATTGACAATCTGTTCTTCCATCAGTTCATCGTACAATGTCTTAACCCTCCGCACTTGCAAGTATGTGACAGATCTCGGAGACCGCTCGGTCCAAGTCGTCGTTGACTACGATATGTTTGTATTCTTTAGACAGTTTCAATTCTCGACGAGCCGTTTCCAGTCGCTGCTGGATCGCATCCTCCGACTCCGTCCCGCGGTTGCGCAAGCGTTGTTCATAGTCCCCTTCCGAGGCGGTTGTTAAAAACACCGACACGGCGTCAGGATATTCCTTGATGATCGACAACGCGCCTTGGACGTCGATTTCTAAGAAGGCCCATGCCCCGGCTTGTTGGGCGCGAGTCAGTTCGCTACGCAGTGTGCCGTACCAGTTACCGTTGCCGTGCACTTCCTCGCATTCGATGAATTCTCCGGCTTGGCGTTTTTGCTCAAACTCCTCTGGCGACAAAAAGTAGTAATCCCGCCCGTTGACCTCACCCGCGCGCGGTGGTCGTGTTGTGGCTGAGACCACCTTGACCAACTGCACCGGCGCCACGTTCACCAGACGGTCCACAATCGTCGACTTTCCGCTTCCACTTGGTCCGGAAAGCACTAAGACGCGAATATCAACAAAAGAGCGAGTTTCCGGTGCGGTCACGGTGCAAGCTGAGTTCGACAAAATGGATTAAGGGGTAATTGTGTGAATTCAATTCCCGTTTCGACACGGCAGTTTACCGGTCGGCCGGGGCGGGCCTATTCTATATTCTGCAACATTTCCCGCATTTTTTCGATGGCGGCCTTCATTTCCACCACGCTGTGGGCAATTTGCACGTCGTTGGCCTTGGAACCGATCGTGTTGATCTCGCGAAACATCTCTTGGCTGAGAAACTCCAGCTTCCGCCCGGACGACGACTTCTCGTTCAGAAACGCAGCCAATTGATCCAGGTGGCACTCCAGACGCGCGATTTCTTCGTTAATGTCGGCGCGGTCGGAAAAGATGCTGACGTCGCGAATCAGGTTGGATTCGTCGACCTTGGCATCCGTTTCGGCCAATGTCTTTCTTACGCGGTCTAGGATTTTCTCGCGGTATTCACTGACCACCAACGGGGCGCGTTCTCGTGTTTTTTGTAACTGTGTGGCAATAATCTCTTTTTGCAGGAGCAGATCCTCACGCATGGACCGGCCTTCTTCTTCGCGAAACAGTTGGAGGTTCTTGAGTGCTCCGTGTAGGCAGTCTTGAATGATTTTCCAGTCGGCGTCGATGTCGATGTTGCGTTTACTGTCATCGATCACAGCATTGGGCAGGGCCAACAAATCAGTAAGCGGCCCGACCGCCACGTCACCCATTTTTGCTGCGAGTCCTTGCAACTGCTCACTGAGAGTCTGCAGCGCCATTTCATTGAGCCGCACATCGGCAGCTGTGGCAACCCGTTCCACGCGGACCGCGACCATCACCGTTCCCCGCGAGATATACTCGCGCGCGATCTTCTCGATTTCGCCTTCGAAAGCACCGTACACATCGGCGCATTTGATAGACAATTTGAGGTAGCGATTGTTGACGGTACGTACTTCGACGGACACGCTCATGCGGTCGTCTTGGTGGCGCGTTTCGCCAAACCCGGTCATACTCAACAGCACGTCGATTACGCCTTGTTGCTTATATCAATGGCCATTCGCCGATTGCGGCGTAACTGTGGGGGTCCGTCCCGAAACTATTCCTGCTTTTCGGGAGTGCCGCTCTTCGTCTCAGAGGGGGGAGTTGCCGGTTGCGTTTCTTCTTCGAGTGAACCCAGGTCCAACTCACCGGCCGCTTCATCGCCGTCGGCTTTGGGAGTGGCGTCCTGACCTTCCGCATCCCCTTTGTCCTCACCGGCACTCACACCGGCAGTCGGATTATTGCCGAGGGTTCCACCTTCGTACAAGCTGTTCGGCTTGACCACAAAGATCGAGACGCAAGCCAACACGACCCAAAACACGGCGAGTCCCACCGTGATTCGTGTGAACACGTCGCCCGCTTTGGTCCCGAAGGCGCTTTGCCCCCCGGCTCCGCCCAAGGCACCTGCCAGCCCGCCGCCACGACCTCGTTGCAGCAGGATAATAAACATCAACAACAGACCGGTGATGGTCAGCAAAACTAAAATGAAAGTTCCCATGACTTCCTTTCAACGCCGCCGCGGATCGGCGTCAGCAAATTAAATGGACGTGCCCCGTGGCGTTGGTCCCGGTGGTCGTGAATAGGTCAAATGCAATTTAAGACGTGGCAACTTGCCGCGCCGCTTCGATGATCGGCACGAATAAATCCGTTTTCAGACTCGCGCCGCCGACCAGAACACCGTCGATATTCGGCTGCGACATCAATTCCGCAGCGTTGTCCGGTTTGACACTGCCGCCGTAGAGGATCCGCGTGGCCTCGGCGACCTCTGAATTGTAACGACCCGCCAGCCAATTGCGAACATGAGCATGGGCGGATTCCGCTTGTTCTTTGGAAGCCGTCACGCCGGTGCCGATGGCCCACACCGGTTCGTAGGCCACTGCGACCTGCGCCATATCCGCGTCGCTGACTCCCTCCAGCGATCCGGCCAATTGTGCGTCGACGACCGCTTCGGTTTGATTGGCTTCGCGATCGCTCAACAATTCCCCCACGCAGAGCATCACTTTCAGCCCCGCTTTGAGTGCTGCGGCGACCTTTTTATTGATCAGTTCATCGGTTTCGCCAATCACGTGACGCCGTTCGCTGTGCCCCAAAATCACCCAGCCGCACCCGACGTCAACGAGCATGTCGGCCGAAACTTCGCCCGTGAATGCCCCTTCAGGTTCGTGATAAACATCCTGTGCGCCCAATTGCACACCACTGCCATCAACGGCCCCGCCCACGGCCCGTAGATACGGGTAAGGGGGACAAACCAACGCGTCAATCGCTGACTCATCCGCCGGAACAGCCGCTGCGACCCCCTCAGCGAGTTGCTTTGCGGAGGCTCCCAGCAGGTTCATTTTCCAGTTCCCGGCAACAAATAGCCGCCTCATAACACCATATCCTTCAAATTAGCTCTCTAAGAATTTGCCGCCAGTCTGCACATTGAGCAACTGCGGCACAAATTGTATGTTCAACGGTCCCCCCACCGGCGGTCGATTGCCATAAGGCACTGCAGCGACGCAAATGCGGACCTTCGCCATCGGGAGACGACTCTGATCGGGAGGGAGGGAGCGCCCCGTCGCGATTCTCGTAACCACGCGGGGAAACGTCAAGGCGGACGCAGCCCAGAAAATCCCCGTAGTTTGCCAAGAACAGTCAGGACCGTTGCACAAAACCAACTGTTCCGTGCACAACGCAGCGATCTATCGAGGGAAAGTGGTTATTCAATCGACGGACTGCGGGGATACGAACCTAGCACTTCGATCCGCACCGCACGCCGTTCCAGTTCTGACAACGCACGTTTGACCCGGGCCTCTTTGGCATGTCCTTCAAAGTCCAAGAAGAACAAATAACCACCTTCCGGCCCCTTGAGCGGAAACGACTCGATCCAGGTGAGATTGACCTTGTTTCGCTTGAAGATCGCCAATGTGTCGGCCAATGAGCCTGGTTTGTGCGAAATTTGCAGCAGAATCGCGGTCTTATCGTCGCCCGACGCCTTGTTCACGTGATCACCGATCACAGCGAAGCGGGTGACGTTGTTCTTGTTGTCTTGAATGTCCTCGGCCACGATCTGCAGGTCATATTCAGTCGAGGCCTGCCAACTGGCGATGGCTCCCACACCCTGCTTGTCTCGCGCCAATTGAGCGGCGGTTGACGTGCTAGTGACCTCAATCAACCGCGCTTGCGGCATATTGCGGCTGAGCCAATCACGACATTGCGACAGTGCCTGCGGTTTGCTGTAGATTTCCGTGATTTCACCCCGGGGACAGCGTGACATCAGGTTGTGATGGATGCTGATTTGGACTTCGGCGCAGATCTTTAACGGCAACCGCGTGAACATGTCCAAAGTGTCGACCACACGTCCATCGGTACTGTTTTCGATGGGAACGATGCCAAAATCGGCCAGTCCACGATTCACTTCCTCGAACACCGTGGCGATACTATTGACCGGAATGAAATCGGCAGTCTTGCCAAAACGTTCGATGGCGGCGAGATGCGTAAAGCTAAAAGCGGGACCCAAGTAAGCGATCCGCTGGGTCTTGACTAAGCTTTTCCCACCGTTGATGATTTCCCGAAAGACGCTGCGGACCGCTTGGATTGGCAGCGGACCTTTGTGGGCGTTTTGAACTTGTTGCCACATTTCATCGTCAATAGCGGGATTGAACGTGGCTTGTTGGGGGTTGGGCAACTTATTGAGCGACTTGGCCGTGAGCTCCGCGCGCTTGTTGATCAGCTTGAGGATTTCGCGGTCCAACTTTTTCAACTGGACGTCAATCGTTCCGCCGCCGCGTTTTGCAGGTGCCTTCCGGGTGGCTGGCGCTGCCGCGGGTTTCTTGCGTTTCGCGGACGCAGCTTTCGCCGCTGGCCGTTTGGCAGCTGGGCGCTTGGTTGCGGTCTGTTTTTTCGCAGGTCTTTTAGCTTTTGCCATGCGAGCCTTTCGGGCGGAGTCTAACGCCCCTGGTCAGAGGGTGCCGGCCGCCCGTCAAGACTGCGGGCGTAAGTCATTATTGTGAATACTGTTGCGTCTGTTCGCTCGTCTTGAGTCGTGAATGCCGTCCTGGTAGCCGTCCTACTAAGTGGGGGGAGCGATGCACGGCTCTCACCGAACGTTGCTCAAGTCTCCATGCGAATGCGTACGGGGAATACGTTGCGCCCCGTTTTTGCCGGATTTTTACCCAAAATTCGCAAGTCGTTGTTGTACTTCTCGGTGCGCCAAGTGTCAAGTTGCGAGAGACACCAACAGGGCTGACTACTTCAGGCACTGCAGTACACATCCCCTAAACCATCAAGTCTAACAAATGCAAGATTCAACGACCCGAGAATCCGCTTCGATGGCATGCATTACAGTTACCTACTGCCTACAAATGGGTTACGTAAATTTAATCCGCGCGGCAGAGGTCTGTTACCGAGTTTTTGCTGCGGGAGCGCATTGTCTGCGGCGTGTCAAATTGGCAGTTGCCGGGAAAGTGTCGAAACCGTCGAGATGGTGCCAATATGGCAGCCCCGTCGTGGCGGCGCAAGAAAACCGGGTTGATTGTTGGTTCGTAACACTTTTGCTAAAAACGGGTTGTGGTTTTCCTCAAAACATCGCACCGCTTGGCGCACACTTTGCTATTAGTATCAGCAACAAGTACAAGCGTCGATTTGACTATCAGCCGGACAATTTCTGAGACGGTAACGTGGTCGTGAACCGACGCTCACTAAACTGATCATTCTCAGACTTTGATTCACGACAGAAATACCCAACGCAGCTGTTAATTGCTGCACGCGCAATGAATGCTTCAACGTATGAGGGATTCGCGCGGAACTGAAAAAACTAACTATTGAATTACGTAGCATAAGGAGTTGGACATGGCGGAAGGCGAAAAAATTATTGGCATCGACTTGGGGACGACCAACTCCGTTGTCGCGGTGATGGAGGGCGGCGAAGCCAAGGTGGTCGCGAACCTGGAAGGAAACCGGCTCACCCCGAGTGTGGTCGCCTTCACGGACAAAGGCGAGGTGTTGGTCGGTGAACCGGCGAAACGCCAAGCTGTGACCAACCCCACGAACACTGTTTACTCCATCAAGCGATTCATGGGACGTCGGCACAACGAAGTGCAGTCCGAAGAAAAAATCGTGCCCTACACAGTCGTGGGGGGCTCGGGTGATTACGTGAAGGTGGAAGTGGCCGGCAAGGATTACACACCGCCGGAAATCTCAGCGCGGGTCTTGCAAAAACTCAAAGAATCCGCGGAGAGTTATTTAGGGCACAAAGTAAAAAAGGCCGTGATTACCGTTCCGGCTTATTTCAACGATGCCCAACGACAGGCGACCAAAGACGCCGGACAAATCGCCGGATTGGAAGTCTCGCGGATCATCAACGAACCGACCGCAGCCGCTTTGGCTTATGGGTTGGATAAGAAAAACGAAGAACGCATCATCGTGTTCGACTTGGGTGGTGGAACGTTCGACGTTTCGATCCTGGAAGTCGACGATCAAGTCGTACAGGTTTTGAGCACCAGTGGTGATACGCACCTGGGTGGCGACGACTTCGATGAAGAGTTGATCAACCTGATTGCAGGACGCTTTGAATCGGAACAAGGCATCGATCTCCGCAAAGATCCGATGGCGTTGCAACGGTTGCGCGAAGCGGCCGAAAAAGCCAAGAAGGAATTGTCGACCTCGCAAACGACCGATATCAACCTGCCGTTCATCACGGCTGATGCGTCGGGCGCGAAACACTTGCAAATGAACATCACTCGGGCGGAATTTGAAAAAATTATCGACTCGTTGGTGGAACGTTGCCGCAAACCGGTCCAACAAGCGATGGATGACGCAGGATTGAAGCCTGGCGACATCGATGAAGTGGTCCTGGTCGGTGGATCCACGCGGGTGCCGAAAGTCCAGGAATTGGTACGCTCGATGTTCGGCAAAGAGCCGCACAAAGGTGTGAATCCCGACGAAGTCGTCGCCATCGGCGCCGCCATTCAAGGGGGTGTTTTGGCCGGCGATGTTAAAGACGTGCTGTTGCTCGACGTGACACCGTTGTCATTGGGGATCGAAACCGAAGGTGGCATCATGACCAAATTGGTCGAACGCAATGCCACGATTCCGACCGAGAAGAGCGAAACGTTTTCGACAGCGGCCGACAATCAGTCGGCGGTGACCGTTCGCGTGTTCCAAGGCGAACGCGAAATCGCGCAGCACAACCGTTTGTTGGCTGAGTTCAATCTCGACGGAATTCCGCCCGCACCGCGGGGAGTGCCGCAAATTGAGGTTTCGTTCAACATCGACGCCAACGGCATTTTGCAGGTGAGCGCCAAGGACAAAGGCACCGGCAAAGAACAGACCGTTAAGATTGAGCAATCGGGCGGATTGTCCGAATCGGAAATCGAAGCGATGCAGAAGGATGCCGAAGCACACGCTGATGAGGACAAAAAGCAGCGTGCATTGGCCGAGGCGAAAAACAAGGCGTCTTCGCTGGTCTATGCGACGGAAAAACTGACCAAGGAACATGCCGACAAGATGGACGACGCTTCGAAGTCCGCTATCGAAACGGCAATCACCAAGGTCAACGAAGCGGCCAAGGGCGACGATGCCGCCGCCATTGAGCAAGCCATTGATGAGTTGACGCAAGCGTCACACGCATTGTCGCAACACATCTATGCACAGGAAGGCGACGGACAAGAGGGTCCCGATGCAGCCACGGAACGGGCATCGGGAAATTCGGAACCGGCCGCCGCTGATGGCGAAGAAGTGATCGACGCGGAGTTTGAGAAGAAGGATTGATTGCTGAACAACCCGCTGCGAGCGGATCAAAAGACTGTTCTCTCTCTCCCATTGGGAGAGGGAGACAGATAAATAGCCAGCCGTGATTGCGGTGGCCGAAGATATGGAAAGGTGCGTTTTTAACGCACCTTTCTTCGTAGGGGGACTGATGATCGATTGCTCAAACGACTCAGCAGGTGTTTCGCGCTATCGGCGCGTAAACGCTGGTAATCTTTTGGAATGGGGTGTCGCTCGCTAAGGCGAAAACCCTCACCCCGGCCCTCTCCCGGAGCAATCAATTGCATCTACGAGATAAGTAATCAAGCAAGTGTTCGGATGGTAAAGAGTTCAGGGTAGCCGCGATTGCGGCAGCAATCGGGGCGGGCGCAGCCCGCACGAAGCCGCAATTCCCACGCTCTGAAACCAGCAAAGTCTCATCGGCAGGGACAGCTGAAACTGCTGCTTCTTGTGCCTACGGCACACCGATTGCCGTTGGCAATCGCTGCCACCCGATGATTGGTTCGAAAACCCTCACCCCGGCCCTCTCCCAGGGGGAGAGGGGGGATCGTTTTTACCAGCCTTGGTTGCGGTGGCCGAAGTTTTCCCAGCGGCTGAGGATGACTTTTTGTTGGGTGAAGAACTGCACTCCCTCGCTCCCCTGCATGTGCAAATCGCCGAAGAAAGAACCGTGCCAGCCGTTGAAGGGGAACAGCGCAGTTGGGGCGGGGACGCCGACGTTGATGCCGACCATGCCGCAGTTCACGCGTGAGGCAAATTCGCGGGCGGCGTTTCCGTTCGACGTGAAGATGACTGCTCCGTTGCCGAATTGACTGCGATTGGCGAGCTGAATCGCCTCTTCGAGTTGATCGACCCGTTCCACCGCCAGCACCGGGCCGAAGACTTCTTGTTGCAGCAGATTCGTTTCCGGCGGGGCGTGCTCGATGATCGTCGGTCCAACGAAAAAACCTCCCGGTGCATCGGCAACTTGTGTGCCACGGCCATCGACGGTCACTGTACCGCCCCCCGCTTCGGCGTGATCGATAGCGGCTTGAATCCGCGATTGTGCTTCGGGGCTGACGACCGGTCCCATTTCCGTTTCGCCGACGATGTCGGTCCGTCCCACTTTGACGGCAGCGGTGAGTTCGTTGAGGCAGTCAAGGTGCTTGGTAATTCGAGCCCCGACACCAACGAGAACCGAGCTGGCCATGCAACGCTGGCCCGCGCAGCCGAAGGATGATCCGATCACGGCCCGTGCAACGGCCTGCGGGTCGGCATCGGGCAGGACGACTGTAAAATTCTTTGCCCCGCCTCCCGCTTGGCATCGTTTGTTGTGTGAGGTGGCCAGTTGATAAACGTCGCGGGCGACTGCGGAGGAGCCGACGAAACTAATGGCGGCGATTTGCGGATGCGTCGCCAAGGCTTCGACGACTTCACGTCCGCCATGCACGAGATTGAACACGCCGGGAGGCAACCCCGCTTCGAGCAGCAATTCCGCCAGTCGTTGCGCAGCCAGCGGGACGCGTTCGGACGGTTTGAGGATGAACGTGTTTCCGCAGACCAGTGCGATCGGAAAGATCCACATCGGCACCATCACCGGGAAATTAAACGGCGAAATCCCCGCACAGACGCCGAGCGGTTGTCGGATGGTTTTACCGTCTAAATGCCCGGCGACATTTTCGAGGCATTGCCCCATCAATAGCGACGGCCCGCCGCAGGCGAATTCGACGACCTCCATTCCCCGTTGCACTTCGCCGCGCGCTTCGTCGAGCGTTTTGCCGTTTTCCAACGAGACAAGTTGCGCGAGTTGTTCAAAGTCTCGTTTGAGCAGTTCGTGAAAGCGAAAAAACAAACGCGCCCGTTCTAAGGGAGGCGTCGCACTCCATGAGGGAAACGCGGCGGCGGCCGCTTCGGCAGCACGGTCGACGATCGCGGGCCCTTGCAGCGGCGTCTGCGTCAGTTCGATTCCCAGCGACGGATTCCAAACGGGGACCGATTGCTCCCCATCGGCGTCACTCCACGTTTCGGCAATCAAGTTTCGGACCGCGTAGGACATTGATAATTCATCCTGCTGCAAGACTCAAGAAATGCTCGTGAAGCCGGGGACCACAGGCGACTCGACTCTATTTCCGCGTTTTGTAGGTTGCCGGTTTGCCATCCCGGCCGATTTGCACGGTATAACTTTCACCATCCGGAGCGATCGTGGCTTTGACGAATGTGCCGTCGCAGTGGTCGGAGGTTTCTGCGGAGTTGGCGATGAATTCCGGCGGCGTTTGGTCTTCTGCGGCGACCTTAATATTGCGGTGCAGCTGATAGAGCGCCTGTAGCGATTTCACGCCTCGCAACGTTTTCAAGGTGTTGGGATGCCCCCCCTTGACCGGGCCGTTGCACATGACAGCTACGATCGGATCGACGGCGTGCACCAGAACAGGATTGTTGCTGACCGGCAGGCCGTGGTGCGTGACCATGAACAGGTCGACTTGACCAATCGGGTTGTTGGGTGTCACCAATTTTGCTTCGACATTCCACGTCAAGTCACCGCAGCAGAGGAATTTGAAGTCGCCGAAACTCAGCAGAAAACTCAAACTGGCGGCGTTGTCGCTTTTGTCGCGTGGTTTGGGTTCGTTTGTTTTTGCAAACGGGTTGGGCGGACCGTCGTTGGGAATCACTTCGCGACTAGCGGTGATGATCTTAACCGCCAGCGGCGTCTGACCCGACTTGAGCGGCAAGCTGTCGCCGGCGGCGAGTGCTTTGGATTCGTTTTGGGACGCAGCGCGATAAAAGCCGATCCGTTCTTCGAAATTTGGATCCTCCGCCAAGGTTTCGGGAATGCCGCGGTCCCAGAAGTTTTTGATTTCAATTTCCGACGCCAGCGACGCATGATTGCCGAAGTGGTCCAAATGCCAATGTGTGACCGCAGCGTGGTCAAGGTGGTTTAAGTGTGCTTCATCACGTAGGACTTTGAGAATGCGATCGCGATCGCGGCCGTTGTTGTCGGGATATCCCGAGTCGATTAGTAACGATTCACCCGCGGGAGTGACAAACAGCGTAGCAGCGCCTCCTTCGACATCGATGAAATAGATCGTCAATGGCCCCTCGGCAGCGATGGCCGGCGGCGCGGCTGCGGAAACAAGCAAGGTGGCGATGACGGTGCTGATCGCAAAAAAGAGTTTCTCGCGCATGGTATTTTCTCGTTGAGATAAGGAGTGAGTCGAAAGTGGTTCGTTATCGTTTCCGGCGGCGTTTGCCGGGGTCTTTTTTGTGCGGCTTCGATTCCGGTTGTTCCGGGGGAGCGGGTGGCGGTGTTTTTTCCTCGCCGGCCATGTCAGGGGGGATCGTGTTGTGCATCATGTCACTTGCGGATTTGGCTTTGATGTTGGCGAATTTCTCTTCGGAGAACGCTTTGAGTTCCGTATTGAATATCTTGACCAAAGCATGCAAACAACTGGCCACGGTGGGACCGACGAAGATGCCCCACAACCCCATTGCTTGCAGGCCTCCCAACACGCTAACAAAGGCCAATAGGGGATGCAGTTTGGCATCGCTATGCAAGACATAGGTGCGGATGATGTTATCCAGCGTGCCAATGAAAATTGTGCCGTAAGCGGTCACAAACAGCGCGCTGCCCCAATGACCGTCGGCCGCCAACCAGATTGCCACCGGAGCCCACACCAACCACGTGCCGATCAGTGGGATCATGGCGGTCAAGGTGCAGACAATGCTCAACAAGAAAAAATGGCCGACGAAAAAATAGAGGACCGCCGCCGTGGCGATTCCCTGCCCCAATGCGGCTGCGAATGTCGCTAAAACGACTGCGCGGATCACTTTGTTAAAACGGTGCAGGAGTTGTTGTTGGTAGTCCTGATTGACGGGAATCAATTCTCGTGTCGCTGCGAGCAACACCGGACCATCGGCTAGAAAATAGAACAGCCCGATAATAAACATCAATCCGCCGACAATGCCCGAGACGATCCGGCCCACGATGCCGAAGGTGGAAGCTGCAAATCCCATCGTCCGCTCTGCGACACGGTCGAGCGCAGCTTTGGTATTGGCGCGGATGTTGGTCTCGACTTGTTCGTGAAACCGAGCACGACGAGCTTTCCATTCGTCGAGTTGATCTTTGTCGGTGGGTGGAGGACTGAAGCGGTCATAGACGCTGTCGATGATTTCGTCGGCGTCGAACCGTTCGCGAAATTTCCCATAGGCCGGTTTCCATTGCGCCGGCTCCAGCCGCTCCTGCGCGAAGGCATATAACTCGGCCGTTGCGATCACCGTGCCGGTTGCTAAGGGCACGAAAATGATTGCCAGAATCGCCGCGGTTGTTAGTCCGGCTGCCCAATGGGTCTTGTCGTTGGTTCGGGTTAGGAAATAGCGAAACATCGGTTGGCAGAGCAACGCCACGACACCGGCCAAAAAGAGCGGCAGCAAGAACGGAGCGATCACCTGAAAAAAGGTGATGCCAAGAAAGACGATCAACACCGTCAGCACAATGAGCGATACGAGCCGCGCCATGGAGAGTTGCCTAGCTAGGAAGTGAAACACCGGCCTGCGGCTGAGCCGCGAAAATGTGGTTCAATTAGTGTAACCAATTTCTCGGTGCGGCGCAATATGCTGCGCGACGTTACGGCTGATGGAATGATTCCCCCTGATAAAGCGAAGGCTGCTCAGCACTGCTGGACAAGCCAGCAGTGACACCCGATTTGCCATTCAATCGACTGCTAAGGCTTCGTTGAAACGGGCAATCAGGTCTTCAGGTGGTTCCAGCCCGACGGAGACGCGCAGCAGGTAGCGGGAGACGCCGCAGTCTTCGGCGAAATCGAGTTCGCCGTAATGCGCTAGGATTGTATAGGGACAGACGAGCGTGTAGTTCGTTCCCAGGTTGGGTCCCTTGCAGACGCGCAGAGCATCGAAGACGCGGGGAGCGCGTTTCGCCGGTTCGGCGAATTCGACCGACAACAGCCCGCCGTATCCCCCGTCTCGTTTTCGAAACGCCCTGTATCGCTGTGGCGTTTGGAATTTGGGGTAATTCACAGCCGTAACGCGAGGATGCTGCAACAGATGATCGGCCAATTGTTCGGCGTTGTGATTGATCTGCCGGACACGCGCTTCGAAATCGCGGGAATTTTCCTCCAGGACCAGCGCATCCTCACACCACAGCAAATCATCCTCTTGGCTGAGAGCTGTTTTCAGTTCGTTGTAAAACGGGCCATTGGCATTGAGCACAACCGAACCGGCTGTGACGTCACCGGCGCCGGAGAAGAATTTGGTCAAACTGGAACAGACAGCGTCGGCCGCCGAGAGGACATCGGCATTGACGGATGTGGCGACAGTGTCGTCGACGACCAGCGGGCAACGGTGGGCACGCGCCAGTTCCGCCAGCCGCGCCAGGTCGGGGCTTTTCAATAACGGATTCGAGGGAAATTCGGTGTAAATCCCGCTGATCGGCTCGGCCGCCAAAACCTCAGCCAGCTGATCCAAGTCTGCGGATTCTCCGTGTGGATAAAAATGCACGCCCGTGCCGCAGGTTTTTTGGATTTTGAGCGTATCGACGTAAGGAAAGCCGAACTGCGCGCACTTGCGATCCGGAAAAGTCGCTTCCAACGCGCGATAGAGCGAGAATATCGCATTCATTCCGCTGGGAAAGAGAAACACATCCTCCACAGTGGCGCTGGCAGCATCGGCGATGCGTTGCCGGAGAATTTGTTTTGCCGCCGTCGCGTCGGGGGCGGTACGGTTTTCAAGACAGGCTTCGGCATGCCGGGAGGAAATCCCTTCACCGAGATGTTGCCAACCTGCTTTGGCGGTGTCGGCAAATTGTGTCGGAAAGCAGGCCGCTTGGACGCCGTGTCGGCCGAAGTCGCAGAGCCGAGGTTTTTGTCCGGTCTGCTTGGCAAAGAACTCGACGAAACGCTCAGCGGCGACGACCGACGGAAATGCCAAACAGGATTCATCCGCAGCGGCGAATTTTGCATGACACTCCGCAAACAATTGTTGGCAGAGATGATGGAAGACAAAGCGGGGGTAGCCATTGTTCAATTGCTCAATGACGCGCGGTGTTTTCTCTTCATAACCAATATTGTCAGCCCATGTCGGCAAACAGACAGAGACGGCGTGCGGAGAATCGGGGATCGGTCGCCCCAGATCAGCGGCGTTGCACAACGGAGTTTCGAATAATGGATCAAGCACGTTCATGTTCAGCGGAGGGGACTGTCCCGCGGAAAATCCGGGGGTGGGGAATAATAGAGGAGAGAAATTGCGTTAGCGAGAGGTCAATTCACCGTAGACGAACTCAATATTTTCCGTCCGTTCTCGGACATCAACGCCTGTCCATTCTTGATAAAAGGGCAGTTCGATATCGGCTTTGATCTCATCCAGCGATTTGCCATCGTCGATCGCCTGTTGAATGGTTTCGCGCAATTCAACGAAGTAACGTTTTTGCAGGGGAACCAGTTTTTCGTCACCCACTTCTCCGTGGCCGGGGGCGACGGTTTTGATGGGGAGCGTTTGGATTTCCGTGAGCACGCCGACCCAACTGGCCGTGTTGCTATCACCGGTGTAATTGAAGGCTCCGTTTACGACGGCGTCGCCGCTGAATAGGATCCCCTGTTTCGGCAACCAGGCCACCGCGTCGCCGGCGGTGTGGGCATGACCGAAATGCAACAATTCCACCCGCTGTGTGCCATCGTCAATCACCATTTTACGGGGGAACAGCAACGTAGGTTTTTCATAGTTGAGCGGGCCGTATTCTTCGGGTTTGCTTTGTTGCGACTTACGAAATCCGTCAAGACCCTTGGTGTCGAATAACAGTTGGCTATTCTCCGAAGCGATAGCGGTCGCCCCCTGGGCGGTATAGATCATGTTGCCGTCCGCGTGATCGCCGTGGTAATGGGTGTCGAAGACGTAACGGATCGGTTTGCCCGTATGTTTTTTGATCAACTTCGCCACTTCGGCCGCCTGATTGGGAAAGTTGGCATCGATGACCAGCACGAAGTCTTTGAATTCGACCCAACCTTGATTGCAGCCCAGAAAGACCGGTTCGGTTTGCGATTTGCGGAAAAAGACGCCGGGCGCCAATTCCGTGATTGTGGTTTCATTCGGTGAAAACCACCCGGCGGCGTACCCCCCGGCGGACGTCACGACCAGCGTCGTCAACAGCGCGATCCATCCGCGTCGTGAGTATTTCATAGGTTGTTGCGCCTTAATGATTTCGCGATTGTATGGGTAGGTCATGCTGTGCATGACGAATCGGGTAGCGTTGAGCGTTTGTTTTAGCAACGTCATGCACAGCATGACCTACGAAAGGGGAAGTATAACGTCAAATGGCGTGCGAACGCGAGTAACCCCAGGCACTCCAAAACCCATAAAGGGTTGCCGATATTTACCACGTTACGGTACGATGCTTCCGTCGTTAATTTGCAAAAACCCAGATTTCACCAGGATTTTTGTATGGCCCCTGTTCGTTGCCCCGGTCCGGTCAATCGCCGCGAATTCTTGCGTATTGGATCGCTTGCGCTGGGGGGAGCGACATTATCAGAAATTTCCGCCGGGCGCGCGGCGGCGGGAACGTTGAACAGCGACACGTCGGTTATTTTGTGCTATCTGCACGGCGGTCCGTCGCAACTGGAAACCTACGACCTCAAGCCGCATGCGCCGGTGGAAACACGCAGCGTCTTCTCGCCGATTTCCACATCGGTGCCGGGGATGGATATCTGCGAACACTTTCCGCTACAGGCGAAGATCGCGGATAAGTTTTCGATCGTCCGCTCGCTGAACCATGACGTCGGGATTCACAGTGACGGGGGCATTATTGTTTGCACCGGCAAACGTCCGGCGGTCCTCGATCCCACGTCGCAATCCAAAAGCGAACATCCCGACATCGGCAGTATTGTCAGCCGCGTACGGGGCGGGCATCGCTCGGGGATGCCGCAATATGTGGCGACACCCTCATCGTTTTATTTCACGCGGCCGACCTACTTGGGTGTTGCGCAACAACCCTTCGTCGTCGGTAATCCTGCCGCCAAGAGCTATGCCCCGCCCGAATTGAAGATCGCGCCGCAACTCCAAGAACGGGGGCTGGATGACCGCAAGGCACTGCTAGCGCAGTTTGATCGATTTCGCAGTGACTTGGATCTCAACGAGGCGCTGGCCGGGACGGACGCGTTTCGCCAACACGCCTTCAACATGCTGACCACTCCGCAAGTCGCCGAGGCCTTCGACATCAATCAGGAACCCGACAAGCTTCGCGATCAATACGGCCGCAATATGTGGGGCCAATCGTTTTTGCTGGCGCGGCGTCTGGCCGAAGCGGGGACAGGGGTCGTGAGCCTGATGATGAACTCGCCAAAGAGCGGCGAGGAATTCACGAACTGGGACGACCATCCCGGCAATGCCGGCCGCCCGGGACATTTTGCGACCTTCATGCGGACACGCTTGCCCTATCTGGACCAAGCGTTGACGACGATGATCGAAGACATTTGGGACCGGGGTTTGAATCGCCGGATCATGGTTGTGGTGGTCGGCGAATTTGGCCGCACACCACGGATTCGCAAGGGAGCACCGAATGACTCCGTTGGCCGCGATCATTGGCCCAATGCCTATTCGGCGTTGATCTCAGGCGGTGATTTGCAAATGGGACGCGTTATCGGAGCCACTGACAGCAAGGCCGCCTATCCGGTCGAGTCGCCGCATTCGCCGCAAGATTTGTTGGCGACCGTTTATCGGCATTTGGGCGTTGATTATACGCAGCAGTTCGTCGACTATGGAGGACGCCCGATATCCATTTTGCCGTTCGGCGAACCGATCGCGGGATTACTTTGAGTTTGCGGCGACACGTTTCAGGAGTGATCTCATGCTGACTCCGGCCCATTGGAAATCGATGTTAACACGGCGGCATTTTTTTGGCCGTTCCGCCAGCGGCATCGGCGTGGCGGCTTTAGCGTCGCTGCTGAATGAATCCCCCACTGCTCAAGCGGCCGAGGGAGGGGGATTGCCGGGGTTTCCTAATTTCGCCCCGCGCGCGAAACGGGTGATCTATTTGTTCCAATCGGGTGGTCCCTCGCAGATGGACCTGTTCGATCACAAGCCAAACTTGGGCGAACTCCGCGGCACCGATTTGCCCGATTCGATTCGCCAAGGGCAGCGACTCACCGGAATGACCTCGCGGCAAGCCCATTTTCCCGTCGCGCCGAGCAAATTTCGTTTTGACAAACATGGAGAAAGCGGGCAGGAAATCAGCGAGCTATTGCCGCACACAGCGAAGATCGCGGACGATATTTGCATCATCCGTTCGTTGAACACCAAAGCGGTCAATCACGACCCGGCGATTACGTTTTTTCAAACAGGAGCCGAACTCGCCGGGCGGCCCAGTATGGGATCGTGGTTGGCTTATGGTTTGGGCAGCGACAATCGTGACTTGCCGGCGTTTGTGACGATGGTGTCCGGCGATGGCGGACAACCGCTTTACGACCGGTTGTGGGGCAGCGGTTTTTTGCCCACGCAATACCAGGGCGTCAAATTCCGCTCCGTCGGCGATCCGGTGCTGTTCCTCTCCAATCCACAGGGAATCGACGATCCCACGCGACGCCGCGTGCTGGACGACTTGGCGGAAATGAATCGGCTGAAGCTGAACGAATTCGGCGATCCCGAAATCGCGACCCGCATCGCCCAATATGAACTCGCCTATCGCATGCAGACCTCGGTGCCGGAATTGACCGATGTCTCCAGCGAACCGCAACATATTTTTGACCAGTACGGTGCCGATTCCAAGAAGCCGGGAACGTTCGCCGCGAACTGTTTATTAGCGCGGCGGTTGGCTGAGCGCGGGGTGCGGTTTATTCAGTTGTTCCATCGCGGTTGGGATCAACACCTCAACTTGCCCAGGGACATTGGCAAGCAATGTGCTGCCACCGATCAAGCGTCAGCGGCGCTGGTTCAAGATTTGAAACAACGCGGGTTGCTGGAAGACACGCTCGTGGTCTGGGGCGGGGAATTCGGACGCACGGTTTATTGCCAAGGCAAGCTGACGGCCGACGATTACGGTCGCGACCATCATCCCCGTTGCTTCTCGATGTGGCTGGCCGGCGGCGGAATTAAAGGCGGACTGACGTTCGGCGAGACGGACGACTACAGCTACAACATCACCGCTGATCCGGTGCATATCTATGATTTGCATGCCACGATGTTGCATTGTCTGGGAATAGACCACGAGAAATTGACATACAAATTCCAAGGCCGCTATTTCCGGCTGACGGATGTGCATGGGAAGATCGTGCGCGAGCTGTTAGCGTGATTTTCTGTTGAGTGTTACCTGCCTGATGAGGGACGCAACTTGTTGTGCGCGGCTCAGCGGGAGCTTCGCCCTCCCGGGGGGCGGGATTGGGATCAATTGAAATCATTTGAGACACGCTATTGTGTTGTTTGAGGAGTGAGATTCTGTGCGGCGCACTACGATGATAAT
Source organism: Symmachiella dynata (assembly GCF_007747995.1). NCBI lineage: Bacteria > Pseudomonadati > Planctomycetota > Planctomycetia > Planctomycetales > Planctomycetaceae > Symmachiella > Symmachiella dynata. The sequence continues at coordinate 6,007,340 of NZ_CP036276.1, forward strand.
TGCTTTGATCGCTGTGATGATTCCGTCCACAGCTACTGCGGACGACCTGAGCGTTGATGAGGCGCAACACGCCCTGCGGCGCGGGGTGGAATACTTTCGCGATCACGTGTCGATCGAAGGAGGATACCTGTGGCGGTATGCGGCGGATTTTAGCGAGCGCGAAGGGGAAGTCCCCGCATCTGCAACAACCGCTTGGGTGCAACCACCGGGAACCCCGTCGGTCGGAGCAGCCTATCTGGATGTCTATGAACTGACCGGCGAGGAATATTACCTCGAAGCGGCCCGGGAAACGGCGCTCGCATTGGTGCGGGGACAACTGCAATCCGGCGGCTGGGATTACCGAATCGAATTCACCCCAGAGGATCGCAAAAAGCACGCCTACCGGGCGGATGCGAACCAAAGCGACGACCAAGACAAATCCACCCCGGATGATACGCGTGATAAGAAAAAGAAAAAACGTCCGCCGCGGAACACAACGACTCTGGATGACAACACAACACAAGCCGCGCTGCGGTTTCTGATGCGGATTGATCGTGCGCTCGGTTTTCAGGATCAACCCATTCATGAATCCGCGTTATTCGCACTGCAATCGCTGTTGGATGCGCAATACCCTATTGGCGCATGGCCGCAACGGTTTTCGGCGGCGCCTGACCCGGATAAATTTCCCGTCAAATCGGCAAGTTTTCCTGACCAGTGGTCACGGACCTACCCGGCGATCGATTATCGCAGCTACTACACATTCAACGACAACACGATCGCGGACATGGTTGATCTCATGTTTCGGGCGGCGGAAATCTACGATGACCCCCAATATACGGCCTCTGCGGAGAGAGCGGGTGATTTTATTTTGTTGGCGCAACTGCCCGAACCACAGCCGGGTTGGGCACAACAATACGACGCCGAGATGCATCCCGCTTGGGCACGCAAATTCGAACCACCCGCGCTCACCGGCGCCGAGTCGCAAGGCGTGATGCGGACGCTGTTGCGGCTGTATGACCGGACCGGCAAGGCGAAGTTTCTGCAGCCGATCCCACGCGCCTTGGCTTATTACCAATCCGGCGTTTTGCCCGATGGACGATTGGCGCGGTTCTATGAAATGGGGACCAACACGCCGTTGTACTTCACCAAGGATTATCAGTTGACCTACAGCGACGACGATATGCCCACGCATTATGGATTCAAAACCCGCAATAACCTGGACGCGATCGCCAAAGAATACGACAAACGAAAAAACAGCGATCATCCAGGCTCTGCGAAACCGCTCACCGAACTTAACAAAGCACCGCGCTTGTCAGCGAAATTAAAACAACGAGCTGCCGCTGTTGTTGACGCCCAACAGGAAAACGGCGCGTGGATAGAACCGGCTCGTCAGCGGAATCGCAGCCACATCCCGGCCAATGCCCCTTGCATTAACTGCCAGACATTCTCCGACAACATCGTGACGCTGGCGCGCTACATTGCCGCATCGAAAAACTCACGCTAACTGGTCGTGATCGGGTCGGCGGCAAAGCGTTGGCGGATTGTCTGCTGTCGGTACGAGAAAATTCGTTCCAGGTCACGTTTCACCAACAGGCGATGAATCAATGCTCCGCCGGGGACGGAATAGTGGACGGTGTCGCCTACAATCGTTCCGCCATTGTCTGTGCGGAACGTATGCTCGTGTTCCCAGTGCCTGTAAGGGCCTTTGCGCTGAAAATCTATGAACCGGAAAGGGGGTTCCCAGACGGTGATTTCGCTCCGCCAACGCATCGGAATGCCGTGCATACGGAGCTTGTAATCGATCAGCGTGCCGGCGGTAATTCCGATGGGAGTAGGGGTTACGACATGGAAATTCAGCCAAGGGGGCGTAATCGACTCCAGGGCACAGGCATCGGAAAAAAAGTCGAACACCTCCTCCAGCGGAGCAGGCAGTCGTTGTTCGCAATGAAGTATAAAACCACCGCGTTGCAGGTCAGGGATGATGGTGATCGGCATAATCTAAGGATCTATCTCATATGAATGGATAGCGGCAATTTCGTACAATTCTAGTCACTCGCGGGATGAAGCCAACTTTTTTTCCGCAAGTTTCACCGAGGAATGAAAGGGCGCGGTCTGTGGCACCGCTTTTTTTTATAACCATAGGAAAACTGCCTTGCGGCAGCTTGGGAATGTCGTGACGATAGGGAGTCAATCCTTGTTTTCTTATCGCATTCATCAATTTTCAAAAAGAAACGGCGGACGCCCTGATTTTGAAAGGTCTTGCCATGAACCGTTTAATCTTGGGTTTGATAGTGGCCACCGGGTTGTCCTGCATGGTGGCCTGCCTGGGGACCAAAGAGGAAGTCGAGAAACCTGCCGAGGCGGTCCCCGTCCCTCCCAAGGTCGACCCCAGGCATCAACCGCAAACCGAGCGAGTTGAAAAGGCTGCCGTCGAGATCAAATCGATGGAACGCGTTGGAACCGAAGAACACGCGTCGATTGCAGCGGAGTTTTTCGTCAAGCGGTTTGTGCAGCAGAAATATCGCGCCAACGGCGACTATCGCGACCCACTGATGAAGTATTTTACTAAGACCGAAGAATGGTCCGCATTCGGCATCCTGCAAGGCAAGGACCCCAACCTGCCCCGTTATACGGTGGAATGTTTTGTGCACCTGAATGACCAGGACGAATGGGAATGCCGGTTAATGCGGATCGACAAACAACAGGTTTATGGCATGGATGTCCCCGACCCGGATGTGACGTTGCCAAACATCCAGGTGGGCGCTAACGGGAAAGCCAGACCGGTAGAAGAAAAAGCATCCGCCGCTGCCGATGGCGAGACTGAAACGTCGCAGCGAACGGCTGACACTGAAGCCGCCGGCGATCTACGAATGGCCAAATCCTTGATGAAGCGAACCCCAGAGAAAGCAAAGCAACGATTGCAGGCAATCATTGCTGAATTCCCTGAGACCCCGGCAGCCGCAGAAGCCCGTGAATTGATCCAAACGATCAAGGAATGAGCAGAGCGAATGCGAGACTGATAATACTGCTTGACAGCACGAATTGGCGGCGCAACGTATCGCTACGACGCGAACGCACAACAGATACATAATTTTCATAGATCATCATCAACGCGTGAGGAGTGCAGCGAAATGAATGTTATCCGAGGAATTCTGGCAATTGGCTGCGTGTTTGCATGCAGCATCACCGCGGCGGTTGCGGAAGACGAGAACAACGGCAAGCGGTATTTGATTATTCATTCCGACGATGCGGGGATGTCGCATTCGGTCAATCGTGGGACGATTGAAGCAATGGAGAATGGGATTGTCTCCTCGGCGAGCATCATGGTCCCCTGTCCCTGGTTGCCGGAGTTCGCTGCCTATGCCCGCGAAAACCCGGACAAGGATTACGGCATTCATCTGACGGTCAATTCGGAGTTTAAAAACTACCGTTGGCGGCCCGTTGCTGAGCGGAACAAGGTTCCCAGCCTGTTGGATGAAGATGGGTACATGCACCGCGGCGCCGCAGCAGTCGTCGCCAATGCGCGGGCGGATGAGGTTGAAATCGAACTGCGTGCGCAAATCGAACGTGCCAAGGAAATGGGGATTCCACTGTCACACCTCGACACCCATATGGGCACGCTGCTGATGCGAGCCGACCTGTTCGAGATCTATGTGCGATTGGGCGTCGACTACAATTTGCCAGTCTTGTTCATGGCGAATATTCCTCCCGAACGTTTGAAACAATACCCGGGACTCAAAGACAACTTCGACGCCAAAAAACAATTGCTGCTATCCAACGGCCTGCCGGTCTTGGATTTTGTGACCATGTATTATCAAGGCGGCCCGCACGAAGTTCGTAAAGCCCATTACATGAATGTGATTCGCAATCTGAAACCGGGACTCAGCGAAATCATCATTCACTGCGGCTACGACGGACCGGAGCTTGAGGCGATTACCGGCAGCTACAAATTGCGGGATGACGACCGCCGGATCTTCCAGGACCCGGAAGTCATCGCAGAGGTCAAAAAACTCGGCATCGAAGTCATCACCTGGAAACAGGCGCACGAGATGGTCGAGAAACCACAGGCTGCCAAGTAACAGCGGTTGGTGCCGTTAAAAAACGGTGAGCAGCAGAAATTGGGCGGAACGGATCAACCAGGGACGTTCACCGGAACGGAGTTCTCCCCGCTCGATGATGCTGCCGAATTTGGTGTGGATGTTTGAGACGAAGAATTTTTGCACACTGCCCATTTGCAACGTGCCCTCCTCCTCAGCTGCGAGGATTTTTGAGGTGATTTCGTAGAGTGTTTTCACCTCTTCGATGTCGGGTGTCGTTTGCGACGTCCAATGCGGCGGTTCGTCCCCATTCGCCACGCTTTGGGAAATTCGGAACACCAAACTGGATATACGGGCCAGTTGCTTATAATCGATGCGGTCGGCCGTGTCGCGAGGCGTGTGATAGTCGGGATGTTCCCCGGTGGAGAAAAACAAAAACGGAATCTGCCGATCGTGAAACGGCCCGTAGTCGCTGCGCGTACCAATCAAATCGACCCCCAACCGATGCACCTTCAATCCGTCGGGCTGTCCCACCTGTTGCATGTGATCGCGCAAATTCGGCGCGAGTTCGCTACCGATGACGAACACCGATCGTAAGGGAAGATCCCCCAACGAACGTCCCAGCAAATCGGCCGTGATGAACAGCTTGACCCGTTCCAGCGGCCAGGGAGGATGTGAGGCAAACCAACGCGATCCCCACAGCATGTTCTCTTCGAGATCGAAATTGAGAAACACGATGCTGCGTCGCGGCGGCTGGGCAGCAGATGTGAACTGTCGCGCCGCTTCTAACACCATCGCCACGCTCGAGGCATTGTCATCCGCCCCGGGATAGACTTTGCCCCGCCGTACTCCGAGGTGATCATAATGCGCACTAATGATCACAAACTCGTCACGTAACTGCGGATCGCTTCCTGGCAACCATGCGCCGACGTTGTATCCGCGAATCGAAGGACGGCCGTCAGTGGTCGTCGATCCGGGAATCGGCTGCAGGTAACTTCCACCGGAAAAGAGTGGTTTCAGCCCGCAGTCGGTATATTGTTTAATGAGATAGTCACGGGCCAACCGTTTACTCTGCTCATTGCCGCGCCCCTCCAGGCGCGGGTCGGCCAGAAACCGTACGTGAGGCTCGACCTGAGCCGCTGTAATGGGGCCGTTAAAGCTGGTGGACTGACGAGAGTTTGCCGGTTTTTCGGCCGCTGAAAGCGGTGGCAGCGACACACAAAACAGCAGTAAAACAAGCAAATATCCGGATAATTTACGGCTCGAAATCATGCACAATACTCCCGGAATTTCCGTCGAAACGGCGGTTGGCGAGGAGTCGTTAAGTTAGTGGGCTGTTTGAATTTGGGCAATACCGAATCACCGGACATCATGGCCGCGCGACTCGAGATCAAGAGGGCTTACGGATCGGCTTCGTAAACCGATGGTACCGAACTTCCCGTTTATTCCTGTTGCAAGGGACGGTAGGGCGCCGATGAATAGTGTGGTCGCGCCGCTCATGCTCGGCTAGGTTCCGTTGATTCGGGCCACAAAAGATTACAGACGAAAGACCAATCGTTCGGGGGATGAAACGGAGCATCATCCCGCCCTACGAGACGGAGGACCAGCCGGTTCGGGTAAGACCTTGAATTTGGCAGGGACGCGGTTTGAGTCGTGCCGGACCCGTATTCCGTCAACGCACGATAAAAACATCATCAGCCGTTTTGGGTACTAAGGAGAGATCCCCATGCGTCGGACCCTATTGGCAGGATTAATTTTCCTGTCGACCATTATTGGCATTCCCACGATGGATTGCTCAAACAGCACGGCCCAAGTCCACGCCGCCGGCGTTGGGCAACCCAATGATTGGGGCCGTTTTTACCACTACCCGTATGTGTATTACCCCCGCAACTACAGCGCACACATGCGATCCTATGACAGCTTGTATCACCGTTATCCGCCGGAAATGCGGATCCCGGTCTACAATCCCGCCTGGCACAACTTCTACCCGACCGAACGCCCCTACCACTCGGGGAATCACTTCAAATTGGATGTGTTTTAGTCATCGTTCACGGATAGAATTCGCCAAAAAATTCGCCGCCGCCATCAATTGATTGAGACAGGATGTCTCGCGAAGGCGGAACACACGGCATTGATGCCGTCGACGGGCAGGAAGCCTCTCGACGGCATTTGGCGTTGGTACCCTGCCAAGTTGCCAAAAATCCGCACGCCGCCGCTGGATTCTGCCCCCCAGGTTGCAATGGGGATGCATCATGCAATCTGCCCGTCATTTCGGTACCAACGCTGTGTCAACACCGCGCAGTTTAGACTTGAACACGGCTCAACTGACGGTAGAATTGAGATAAGCCCCTTCGAACGATTGGGTTTGCCCTTGCCGGTACACGTCATTGGCTGAGCGATGGCTTCCCAAGCCAAACGAAGCGCGAGGGCAAAGCTGCCGAGCCGTTTTTAATTTCTGCACGCAGGTTCACAACCAAGTCGTGAACCGACCATTTCTGAGATTTCTCTCATCATTTGCCAGAAACGTCCTGACAGTCGCAGGTTTTGATCGGTCCTGAGCAGTTGGTTACAGACAATCAGCAGTGTGGAAACTGCTGGTAGGAATTGATTCGGTACAAACGTCGCTCAGTTTCAAGTGAACTTAAACCAAATTGCGATGTGGAGAACCGATCGATGGCCCGGCCTATTGGATCGATCAAAGATCATCTTGTCTTCCTACTGACTCTCGTCGGGTTTGCTGGTCTGATTCTCTACGCCTATTCTCGGCAGGATTCTCAACCAGCGACGACCGAAGTCGCAAAACCGCCAACCCCCACCCGCCCGGCAGGGCCCGTCCGGGTTCAAGAGTTTGGCCAATACGCACTGTGGTGGGATGGCATCCCTGAACAAGTCAAAGCGGATCGCGTGGACACCGGGGCACATACCAACATCTACCCGTCCGATTACAGCGGTCCCGAGTCGTGTCGCAAATGCCATGAGGAAAATTACGATTCATGGTCAAAGCACCCGCACCATTGGATGAATGCGCTAGCAGACGCTGAAACCGTCAAAGGCGATTTCTCGGGAAACGCCAAAATCGAGTACTTGGGTGGAACGGCCACGTTCTACCGCGATGGCGAAAAGTATTGCATGCAACTCGAACGTGACGGCGTGCGGCACGTGTCCGAGATTAACCAAACCATTGGATCGCGTTTTTACCAGTACTATGTGGGTCGGCAACTGGAAGGGCCAGAACCGGCTGACCATCCTCGTTACACCGAGGACCATGTCCTTCCGTTTGGTTACTGGTTGGATCGCAAGGAATGGGTTCCGATTGTTCACGTACATGAACCGGACCGGGAAAGTAAGGATTACGATCCCTTCCCGTTGCAAGCATCACCGCCTTGGAACGACTGGGATACCTATTGCGACCAGGCAACCGATCTTTACCGGGCGCAGTGCAATTTCTGCCACACAACGTTTCCGGTCGGTGATATGCTGATGCGCGATCAGCAGAAGATCGGGCTGTTTGTGCCGGTGAATTTAAATCTTTCCCTGCCGGACTACGTGGCGAAAGCCACACCAGAGTTGTGGGATCCTCAACGGCAGCCCTGGGAAGTCACCAATGACGAGATTGTTTCAATTCTTAGAAAATATCGTACGTTCGAAGCCAAAGACAAAGCAGTGACCCTAGGAGTCAGTTGCGAGGCTTGTCATTTGGGGGCTAAAGAACATGCGGAAAACAAAGCCATCAAACCCAAATTTTTCCCCGCAAGCCCCGACCTCGCAATCCATACCGCTGATGGTCAGATGGATTTTGGCCGTACCCATGACAATGTGAATTGGGCTTGTGGTCGCTGCCATGTCGGCCCTCGTCCATCATTTGCCTCAGGCAGTTCGACCTGGAACTCGACCGAGTATTCCGACGCGATGAAGGGGAGCTGCTACACAAAGCTGACTTGTATCGAATGCCATGACCCGCACGAGGCGACTGGACCGAAATGGTCACAGACACCTGCCCAGGATGATGCGTCCTGCCTGAAGTGCCACGAACAGTTCTTGCCCACGGACGCTCGGCAGGCACATACGCACCACCCGATCGACAGCGAAGGAAGCCGCTGCATGAACTGCCACATGCCACGGATCAACGAAGGGCTGCAAGACGTCGTTCGCACACACACGATTTTCTCACCCACCAACCCTGACATGATCGAGGCCAACGAACCCAATGCCTGCAACATGTGTCATGTCGATCGCCCGATCGACTGGACGCTTGAGCATTTAAAAGAATGGTATGACACATCGTTTAACGAATTCGCTTTGAAGAGAAACTATCCAGAGCGTGAAGCTCCCGCGGCGATCGGCTGGCTGAAGAGCGACAAAGAGCACGTTCGACAGGTCGCCACTGATGCCTTAACACGCGAGGACTCAACCTGGGCTCTGGCCGATTTGCTAGGCGCACTCGATGATCCATTCCGTACAAATCGTCAATTTGCGCGTATCGGCCTGGAAAGAATGTTGGGCATCCAACTTTCTGATTATGGCTATCAGTACTATATGACCGAAGAACAACGTCAAGAACCATTAAAACGAATTCGCGAAGCTTTGATCCCGGAGGATCTCCCCTCAAAGCCCGATGGATCGTGAGAGTCTGTTGCGACGTTTTTTCGAATTGGTAACATAGACGCTAACTTTGCGGGCGTAGCTCAGTGGTAGAGCGTTAGCTTCCCAAGCTAAATGTCGAGGGTTCGATCCCCTTCGCCCGCTCTGCGGCTCAGCCACTTGGTGCGAGCTGCCGCTCGGAGGGGGCGATTGCCGCTCCCGTTGGTCGCTTGCATGGAGAGTGTAAGGCGTTGGGCAACGCTGCTTTACTCTGGATGGGCATTGGGCAAATGCTACCCTTTACGCGACTCCGCAAAAACCATCGCCCACCCGACCACCCCCCGTAGCGACCAACGGGAGCGGCCTCCCCCACCTCGAGCGGAAGCTCGAACCAAGCGGCCACGCCGCCGCTTAGGAGATGATTTGGTTGATGACTTTTCCGTGGACGTCGGTGAGTCGGCGGTCGATGCCGTTATGGCGGAAGGTGAGGCGCTCGTGGTCGATGCCGAGCAGGTGCAGCAATGTGGCATGGATGTCGTAACAGTAGGCCGGGTTCTCGACCGCTTTGTAGGACCATTCGTCGGTTGCTCCGTAGGTCACGCCCCCTTTGATCCCACCGCCCGCTAGCCAATTGGTAAAGCCGAAGGGGTTGTGGTCACGGCCCACATTGCCTTGGCTGCAGGGCATGCGACCGAATTCTGTGGTCCAAAGGATGATCGTATCATCCAGCATACCGCGCTGTTTGAGGTCCTTGATCAGCCCGGCGATCGGTTTGTCGATGCTGGTGCCCAGGATGCCGTGATCCCGCTCGACGTCTTCGTGGGAATCCCAGTTCCGTCGCGGATGCCCGTTGTCTGCTCCGCTCCAAATTTGTACGAACCGCACGCCTCGTTCCAGCATCCGCCGGGCGACGAGACAATTCCGGCCGACTTCAGCTGTCTCGGTTTGGTCTACGCCATAAAGTTTTTGCGTTGCTGCGGTCTCTTCGGTGATGTCCAATACTTGCGGAGCGCTGACTTGCAACTTGGCTGCTAACTCGTAGGAACGAATGCGGGCCGATAAACGCGAATCGCCCGGTCGTTGGTCCGCATGCCGTTGATTGAGTTTGGCAAGTACGTCCTGCCCGGCGGCATCGCCAGCGGCGGTCACGTAACCGGCTTCGGGGGGAAACAAATCTGAGATTGGGTTTTTGGCCGAGGGGCGAATCATCGTGCCTTGATACGATGCCGGCAAAAATCCAGCGGACCAGTTTTGCGGACCCGAGGGCGCAAAGCCGCGACTGTCGGGCAACACAACGAACGCAGGGAGATTGTCGTTTAGACTCCCCAGCGCGTATTGCACCCACGATCCCGCGCTGGGAAATCCGGGGAGTACAAAACCAGTTGCCTGCATCAGCGTGGCTGGGCCGTGAATATTGGATTTGGCGACCATTGAATGCACGAAGGCAATGTCGTCGGCGCAGGAACCGATGTGCGGGACAATGTCGCTGATCATCTTGCCGCACTCACCATGCGCCCGCCACTTCCAGGGGGACTGCATGACCTTGCCGGGGCTGGATTGGAACAGCTCGACCTTTTCGCCGGGATCAAACGGCTCGCCATTTTTCTTGAGCAGAGCGGGTTTGTAGTCGAACAGATCGCATTGGCTGGCAGCGCCCGACATATAAAACTGCACGACCCGCTTCGCACGCGGCGGATGATGCACGATCGGCTCGCGTCGTCCGGTGGAGGTCTCCGCTAACAGCCCGTCGCGATCCAGCAACGACGCCAGCGCAATGCCTCCCAAACCACCGCCATACCGCCACAGAAATTCGCGTCGATCAATCGCCACAGGGATTCCGCCTTTCACCAAACCAAGTTTGCGCTACGTCCAAGAACCATTATTCGTGGTTTTGCAGTGGTGAGCAAGTGCTTGAAAGAATTCACCACGGAGGCACAGAGTTTACTAGACCATAGGCTATAGACCGTAGGCTTTAGGGTTGAGCTGCAAATGCCCTGCCTACGGACTATGGTCTAAAGCCTACAGCCTCTTTCCGCCTCCGTGGTGAATCGTCACAGCGTTACTTCTGCTGCCGATAAACCTCCGCCAGCAAGTCCTCGATCGATTTGAACTTCTTGCCGCTCTCCGCAACCGTTTCGATTTTCAGTCGAGCGTCGGCGGTGGAGTGTCCTAGGCTGAGCAGGGCTTCGTAGGCCTCGGTGAGAATGTCGCCGTCGGTGCTCTTGTCGTCGGGGAAGTCGCGTTCGATCATCAGTGCGAATTTCGCCATTTTACGGCGCAGTTTGGCGACGATGCGTTCGGCCACCGCCGGGCCGATGCCGGGCAGCGCGCTGAGTTGTTTGACGTCCTGTTCCTCAATAGCGGTCGCCACCTCGCGAACCGGTCGGACGATCGCCCGCAGCGCCTTTTTGACGCCCACACCATCGACCGAACAAATTGCGTCGAAGAACTCTCGCTCGACGTCATTGGCAAACCCGATCAGCCGCGGCGTGAGGCGGCCTTTTTGCGGATTGCCTTCGATGTATTCGATGGTCTTTAAGCTGACTTCTTCACCAATTTTCGACTGCAACTGCCGTCGTACGAATTCGGGAATGAAGACTTCATATTCAAAGGCGCCGACGGCAATCGTCGCTTCCCCCGCAGATAGCCGCACCAACGGACCGGTAATTTTGGTTCTCAATGTCGTTCCCTCAAGTATGCTGTGCCGCGCGTGTAGGATGCGTCGTGACGCACCTTTCTCGCGTAGTACGAATAATTTGCCATCACCATAATAATCGATGCATAGAGATCATTGGCGACTGGCATTCTAAGACGGTGGCGGTGAATCGCAAGCCGAGTCCCGGTGGACGGTGTCGGGAGAAAACGCCGGTAGGCAAACGGCGATATATTCCGCCCCGCCCTCGCCCGGCGTGCTATACCGTACCCATTCCCCCGGCTGTGCGACCACGGCTTGGCCGACTTGGACATCAAACTCGCCGGTTTCGTGTTCGACGTGCAACGTACCGCGGATCACGACGGAGATTTCTTGAAATTGCGGCCGCTGCCCCGGTTCCACCCAACCGGCCGGCGAAACCATCCGGGCGACGCTCACATCCGACTGCCCCGTGTTCACCCGCCCGGCGAATTCCTGAATTTCCTTGGGCAAATTCCCTGCAGCTGCAACAACGGTTGGTTGGTTGATCAACGTCGGCATAGACCACCGTCTCCAGAAAGAGTTTCAGTTTTGTTGCATGCGTCATGACGCACCCTACATTCCCTCACGCCTGTTCCCTCAAGCCTCACGTCTTTTTCCACGCCTGTCCCCTCAAGCCTCACGTCTACTTTTCACTTCTGTTCGGCGAACATGAAACGGCCTTCCAGTGGTAGCATGGTTGAGACGGGGCCGACGATGAGTGGGTCGGGTGCTACGGCGATGGATTCGTTTTTGTCGGGATAGGGGAGCCGGTGCAAAAACTCTTGCATGGCGCCGATACGGGCGCGGCGTTTGTCGTCGGAGCGGATGATCGTCCAGGGGGCGTGGTTAGTGTCGGTGAATAAAAACATTCCGTCGCGGGCTTTGGTGTAATCGTCCCAGCGCTGCATCGCTTCAAAATCCATCGGACTGAGTTTCCAATGCTTGAGCGGGTCGTCTTGGCGGGACTCGATGCGACGACGTTGTTCTTTGCGGCTGACGTCAAACCAGAATTTGAAGAGATGCAATCCGCTGGCAATTTGTGCTGCTTCGAATTCCGGCACCTGGTGGATGAAGCGTTGGTAGTCTTCGGGAGTGCAATACCCCATCACCGGTTCGACCCCCGCGCGGTTGTACCAGGAGCGATCGAAAAACGTGATCTCTCCGCGGGTGGGGAGGTGCGCCACATAACGTTGAAAGTACCATTGCCCCAGTTGGGCTTCGGTTGGTTTTGGCAGAGCGACAACGCGAGCCAAGCGGGGATTGAGGTGCTGCAGAAACCGCTTGATGGTCCCCCCTTTGCCAGCGGCATCGCGGCCTTCAAAGACGATGGCGATCTTTTGATTTGCATCCAGCACCCATTTTTGGACCTTCATCAATTCAATCTGCAGTGCCAGCAACAGCTTGTCGTACTGTTTGCTTTTCAGTTTTTTGTCGTAGGGATAGGGACCATCGGCCGACTGGACCAGCGGAGCTTTTGCGTCGGCACGGGGTGCGCCGTTTTCCTGTTGGGATTCGGATTGTGATGGTTTCGTTGCCATGGAGATTCACCGGTTTTTGAAGCGTTGAGAGATGACGGAGTTGAGAGCAGCGCCACCCTATTATAGGCATACGTGCGGGTGGAAAGTCGAACCAAAATTGCGGCGACAATGCGTGAGAATCTCACTGAAATCGCGCCGCAGGGGACCGAATCAACGGCTTGTTTTTATCCTGTGCAGAAAAATCGTTATGACTGACGCAAAGTTTTGAGACGAAGCGACGAAATTGAGATAGCGCAGGATCGGACAACTTGTCAGGGATGAAGAACGGACTCGCGACACAAACCTTTTCACAGACAGGCGTTACAAGACAAGACCGTCAACAAGACCACATTGACCGGTATCCGCACGACCGATATACTCCCGCCCCGTCTCAACTATCCCATGCCGAGCCATCCCAGGCTGGGCTTGCTCTCATTTTTGGTCAAGGACGACCCGCATGAGCGCGTTACAACCCGCATCAGTCATCCCCACCGTCGAGGTGGTGCGGCTTCGCGCGGGAAAACAGATTATTCGCGAGGAAGCTACTGCGCTGAGTTGTGTGGCCGAGAATTTGTCGGTTCAGTTTTCGCACGCGGTCGAGACGATATTGGCATGCACCGGTCGCGTGGTGGTGACCGGCATGGGCAAAGCGGGATGGATCGGGCAAAAGATTGCCGCCACGTTGTCGTCGACCGGCACCCCCGCACAGTTTTTACATCCCGCCGAAGCAGTACACGGCGACTTGGGGTGCTTGCACGGTGACGATGTCGTCTTAGCTTTGTCCAATAGCGGCGAAACGGATGAAATCTGTCAGTTGATTCACCATCTGAAATCAATGCAAACCAGCTTGATTGCAATCACCGGGCGAGAAACCAGTACCTTGGCAGCGGCGGCCGATATTACTTTGTCGTTAGGTCCGCTGGGCGAAGCAGGACAACTCAAACTCGCGCCGACGAATAGCACAACAGCCATGTTGGCCGTGGGCGATGCGCTGGCGCTTGTGATCAGTGAAGAACGAGGATTCACCCCCCAAGACTTCGCCCGGTTTCATCCAGGGGGAAGTTTGGGCAATCGGCTCAAAACGGTCGCGGAAACCATGCGACACGGTTCAGATTTGCGGATTTCCAACGAGACGCTTTCGATTCGCGACGTGTTGGTCGGTCTCAGCCGTCCAGAACGCCGCACCGGTGCGGTGATGTTGGTCGATGCCGACGGCGGCTTGACGGGGATTTTTACGGATAGTGATTTAGCGCGACTGTTGGAACAACGCGCCGACGAACAACTTGATCAACCAATCAGCAAGGTCATGACACAGCGACCGGTTACGATTGCCGCCGATGCCATGCTGACTGATGCGCTTGCGATACTCTCGCAGCGACGCATTAGCGAATTGCCGGTCGTCGATCCCGAGGGCCAGCCGGTGGGACTCATCGACATTACGGACGTCATCGGTTTGCTGCCGGATGTCGCCGCCCGCCCGGCTTGACCGTTTTATTCGCACAAACACACTTTAGAGAATCATGTAGGAACTGCTTTGCTGAAACGTCTGGCGATCACCATATTGGCCACCGGCAGCCTGTGCGGCGCATACGGTTTGTATGCGCTGTGCGTCACGCCGATGGTGCAGCGTGAGATACCGGTCGTCCAACAGCAAGTGAAGCCCCGTGTTGTTGAACCTGGCAAACGCGGGCAGCGGAATGAGATTTCAACAAAGCATCTGCCCGATTCAAAATGGGCGTGGGATGCGCTGTATCAATTCCATGACGGCAACCGGTATATCTTTACTGAGAAATGGGAACGTAAACCCGAAGTGCCTTCGAACATTCCCGGCGCGAATGGCACGAAAGGGGAAATTGAATTCACTCCGTTTGCGATGGTTATCGTCAACGAGGATGACCCGAGCGAGCCGCCCTATACGCTGGTGAGCCGTTCCGCCGAACTGCATTTCGAAAACGGTTTTGAATCGACAAATTACAATCCGGGCCGCATTGTTGGCGGAGCGTTGAAAGGCGTCTACGAAATCCGCGGACCGCAAGGCTTGTGGGCGCGGGGTCGCAACTTTTTCTTTCAAGAAAATCCTCCACGGAATCCTCAATTCGCCAATGCAGGCGATGCATCGCCAAAAGCGTGGAGCGACGACAAGGTCGTCTTTGAATACGACGGTCATCGCGGGACTGGCCACGGGTTGGAGCTGAAGCTGATCCCCGACAGCAAGTCGAACAGCCGCGATAAACCGGCAATCGCCGGGATCCATACGATCCGCTTGCGTGATCATGTCGAAATGCATTTGCTCAAAGCGGGCAGTCGCCCGGGGCAACCGGACGAGCGCGTGCAAATCAACAGCGACGGCCCGTTTGTGTTTGACATGGTCTCGAACACGGTCTCTTTCAGCGAAGTCGTCAAAGTCATCCGCCGCACACTGGAAGGCAACGACACGTTGGACAGCGATATGCTGCATATCGTTTTCCGCGAAGTCAAAAAAATCGTTGAACAGCCTGCCGAGGAAGCGGACGCTGCTCCGCCGCGCAAAAAGAAATCCTCGAAGCGGGAATTCAGCCGACTGTTAGCGACAGGCAAGCGCGTCTTATTGAAGTCGCAACACAACAACGTGAATGCGACCATGCAGGAATTGACATACGACGGCGACAAAAAACAAATCGTCATGAAGGACGGTCATCGGGTCCACGTTCGTCAGAAAAACAACGATTTCTACTGTCCGGAATTGACGATCAACCAAGACGAGAACAACGAAATCATCTCCATCTTGGGCCGGGGTGTCGGCTTTATGACGTCCAGTGACCCGGACACGCACCAATTCGCTTATCGTGCTGAATGGCAAAAGCAGATTTGGAAACGGCCTGACCCGAAGTCCGACCAAGACATCCTGGAATTCCAGGAAGGCGCCCGCCTGCTTCAATATAATAAAATGGGAATTGAAGCTGAACTGATCAGGGTCTGGTTAGAAGAAGACAAGGCACCGCGCACAGCGAAAACGGCGCGGGGCGACGATGATGCATTTGGCGCAAGTCGAAATATGAAAATCCAACGGCTGTTGGCGCGCACCAATGTAGTCTTCGCAGCCAACCAACCGGAAATGTCCGGCAGTACCAAAAAGCTAGAAGTCTGGTTCGAGGAAGGTAAGATTCCCAGAATCGACGAAACCGCGTTGACCACCCCCGCACCGCGAGAACGGCTGGTCAAATTGAACTATCAGCGCCCACAAAAACGACAGCGTAGGCCGAGCAGTCGGACCACGCTCGCCGGCAAGGCATCGCAACCGCCACACCGTTTGACCAGCCGCAGTCGCGGTCGCGGTCAAGCATTGGCCTCGACCGAAGATGAGATCTCCGCCAGCGCGCTTGATGCTCAGGCTAGTCCTGACCGGGCCGCTCCTCCACAACAGCTGCGGCAACCGCCCGCAAACGATCAAGAGCCCTATCTTATCGATGCCGACCGGATTCAAATTCGCGTTATCCGCGAAGGCGAAGAGCATCATGTTTCTGAAGTGCGCACTGTGGGGCATGTCTCCATTATCCAGGAGCATAATAACGGTGATGAGCCGCTGACCATCGATTGTCACAAAATGACGATTCTCAATGAAGATCAGACCAACGATCATCAGAAGATTTGGATCCAAGGCACACCTGCGGACGAGCATACGCCAGAAATGCGTGCTCACCTTCGTGACAAAGGCATGCATGTCGAAGGACTGGAGATCTTTACCAATCGACGCGAGAATCGTATCCAAGTGGGGGGAGCGGGGCTGATGCAGCGGCCGGTCGCAAACCGACTGGATGGTCAAGAACTGCAAACGCCGGAATTGCTCACCGTGTGGTGGAATGAACGCATGACGTTCGACGGATTGCACGCACGGTTTTATGACAATGTGCGAATCGTGCTTGAGGACAGCGAACTGACGTGCGGACAGATGGACGTGGAACTGACCAATCGCATTTCGCTGATTGAGCGGGACGGCGACCCGCGACAGGTGGCGGAAATCCGCAAGGTCATCTGCCGCGACGGCGTCCGCATGGATAGCAAACAATTCGAGGGGAACCTGCTCGTCGGAACCCATCGGGGTGAAATCTTTGAACTGGCGATGAATCAAGTGACCGGAGAAATGACCAGTTCCGGCGGCGGTTGGATGGAATCTTGGCGGCGGGACAACGGCAAGGGAGGGGCGCTGGGACCGGGAATTTCAGCATCCTCGAACCGCTCCGTCCGTTCGGGTGACGTGCAGGAATGGAAATACACAAAAATCACCTTCCGTGGCCATATGACTGGCAACATCTCCAGTTTCAGCGATTCCAATAGCGCGGCCATGACAAAATTCCATGACGACGTCGTCGTGATTTATGGGCCTGTCAAACGTCCCACGCAGGTCATCGATCCCGATGACTTACCCGAGATGGGCGGGATGTTGGAGTCCGATACGTTGAGAGTGCGGCGATTGCCCGCTACGAATCAATCGACCAAGCCTTACATCACGCTATTGGCCACAGGTAATGCCCGACTGGACGGACAAAAATATTGGGGACGGGCCGACGAGGTCACCTATGATGGTTCCATCGGACAGTACACGCTGCGAACCGCACCCAAAAAAGGTTATGCCGAGTTTGGGGTGCGGGAACGATTTCAGGGAAAACGTTCCGCGGGTTCAAAAGCTCAGCAGTTTATCGTCAATGAGTTGACGGGAGAAGGTCGGATAATCAACGGTGCCTCGATAGGTGGGGGGTACTAACCGCTAGGCCGGTTAGTCGCGAAACTTCAATCGTTCCCGCTCCAGCCGCTGGAATAAAAACTCCACCGTTGCCGGCGCCATGTGGTTGAAGTACTCCCAACTGTGCCCCCCGGCGGACGTCGTCAGGTCCTTTTCGTAAATGATACCCGACGAGGAGAGCTTGCTGATCAAGCGGTCGGTCCCCTCGAAACAGTCCGCGTCGCGCGGGTCGCAAGCAATGAATTGTTGCGGCGGCCAATTCAGCGGATGGATCTGCAGCGTCACCGTATCTTGGCGAGCATCGAGCGGCGACTCGTACATCTCGTCGAGCGGAATCCCCTGTCCGAGCCAATTTTGAAAATCGACGGCCGGTGCTAGTGCGGCGACCACGGGAAACTCCCGCGGGTACCAGTACGCCAGTCGCAACGCCCCCTGCCCGCCCATGCTCACTCCACTCACAGCGATTGCCGGTGGCTCCGCCCCGAACTGTTCGTTGATGTAGGGCAGCAGGTGCTGACGAATATAGTCGACCGGCGAGATCTGCGCATCGAACTCAGAGCAGATGCGTTTGCCCCACCACGAGCGTTTCCCATGCGGGCAGACGGCGCGGAGTCCGTATTTTTCAAATTCCGCTGTATAGACCGCATTGTCCCGCAACGTCCGCCCACCGTGACCATGCAAATGCAACACGACATAATTGTGTTCCGACGGTTGCGACGGCTCGTAGACATCAACCGCTTTGCCGGCGACTTCGACTTGTTTCCAGGTTCCGACGGATTCGCTCATGATTTTATTTTTGGGGAGAGGGATCGAGGCAAAATGTGAAATGCTCCCCGACAGAGTCGGACAGCTATGTAAATGATGATTGCAGCGGCAACTTAAGTGCCGGCGATCAGGTCCAGGAATTGCTCAGCGCGTTGTTCAACGACATCCAGACTCTTGTTCCAGAAATCAGGTTGTGTCAAATCGTAGCCAAACGTCGACCGGACTGCGTCTTCCGCCGACATACAACCGGTGGCGATGAGGAATTCTCGGTATTGTTTGGGAAAGTCCCCGCCCGAATCCTGAGACAGCTTGTAGACGCCCAACGACAACAAATATCCGAACGTATAGGGGAAATTATAAAACGGCAATTCGCTGATGTAGAAATGAAGTTTGGAGGCCCAGAAATTCGGGTTCCAACCATCATCGGCCAAGGCATCGCAATACGCCTGACGTTGGGCGGCTAGCATCAAGTTGTTGAGTTGCTCCGGCGAAAGTTCTCCCTGCTTGCGTTGGAGGTGCATCTCGTTTTCAAACTGAAACCGCGCATGGATATTCATCAGAAACGCCACGGCATCCCCCAGCATGGAATCGAGGATCGCAATTTTTTCATCGCGACTGTCGGTCCCCGCTAAACGCTGTTCCGCGACAATCGCTTCGGCGAACGTCGATGCGGTTTCAGCCAGATTCATAGGATAGTCCTGCAGCATCACCGGCTGATCCTTCAAGACCCAACTGTGATAAGCATGTCCGAGTTCGTGAGCCAACGTGGAGAGCGCGTCCTCGGAGTTGGTGAACGTCATAAAGATCCGCGACTGTTTGTGTCGCTCGAATCCGGTGCAAAAACCTCCTTGCCGTTTTCCGCCACGATCTTCTGCTTCAATCCATCCCCCGGCACAGGCCAGTTCGGCGAATTCCCCCAAATCGGGACTGAAGCGTGCGAACGTCTCCACGATTTTCTGAACCGCCGCATCATACGTCACGTCCTTAGCCGTTACGTTGGTGGGATACGCCGTGGTCAGGTCGTACCAAGCTGGTTTCTCCAAACCCAACGCGCCCGCTTTTTTTTGCAGATAGGTCACCAAAACCTCTTTGCGGGCATCGATGGCTGACCACATAGCATCCAGCGTTTCCCGCTGCATGCGATTTTCGTGCAGCGGTACAACCAAGTGGTCTTCCAAGCCGAGATGGTCGTAGAGCGTCAATCGGGTTCCGGCAATATGATTCAAGGCGTCGGCACAGCTGCCGGCGATGGAGTCCCAGGCTTTGGTTGCCGCGAAGAAATTGTTTTCGCGCACTTCGCGGAGCGGCGCGTCGAGGCGAATCTGCCCCGGCGATTTCCGAACGACGTTCCCTTTGTGCATGACCTCCACCCGCAATTCGCCCGAAATTCGGTCATACATCCGCCCCCAGGCATGCAGACCGTCGACCGACAAATCGGCAAAGAGCGTTTCCTGGGGTTTGGGCAGCCGCAAAGCCGCATGCCGGCGCGCTTCGCCAAAAAAGAACGCACTGTCGGCCAACTGAGGGGCCGCTGCTAAGAAGGCCTCGAATTCAGCATCCGTGGCATCCTTCAGCGCAAACTCGAGATTCGTCGCCATACGTTGTTGATACGGCATTAATGCTGACAGCGACGCTTCGAACTGCTGATAGCATTTGTTCTCCGCATCAGCCGCGCAGTGACAGCCGATGAAGGAATGCAACTCATGGGCACGACTGGAAATGTCCTCGAAATCCTGAAAGAACTCCACCCAAACCGTGACCCCCTCGGCTGCCCCGCTCACCGGGGGAAGTTGGTCTGAAGCCTCAGCGACTTTTTGTATGTCGGCGCGAAACGCATCGAAGACAGCTGCAAACTCAGCGGTGGAAGGTTCTGGGTATAATACGTCCAGATTCCAGTTCAGCGGATAGTGATCGGTCATCATGGGGCTTCCGCAAAGTATTACAAGTCGTTTCAAAACCCTCTGACGCGTCTCACTGACACTGATCTAAACGTTTCGAGAACAAGCGCAATCGGGTTTTGAAACTGGTTCTAGGAAACTACGTTCGTTCGGCATCGCCTCTGAGTGTAATGTGCGGCGGCGTGCGGCTAAAGCGTCTGCGGAAATTCGGTGACTCACCCGCGTAAAAGGAGAAAACTGAAAAAAATTGCAGGCCGTAAAATCCGGAATAATGCGACCGAGGGCATTTCAACGATTGTGAATTGTGGATCGAGACCACTACAATCCCAACTGCTAGGGGGGAATCCAGATCGGGCGCGGCAAAAAGCCGGCCTAGGGGTAAGCTTCGAGATACGAATTCGCACGGCAGCGAAGCGATCTCCGTTCCGTGGATACGTCAATGCCATCAATTCCTGATGCGTTAGGTTGAGACATCTCAGCGCGAACAACTTTCCATATTAGTTTGCGTACCGAGTCTCCTAATCCTCATGACGCCTATGAGCCGTTGCAACAACGCTTGAATCCCCGCGATTCCGCAATAAATCTGCGCTCGCGCGAGACGTGGACACTACATCTAAAGAAAAGGATCGGATCATTATGTCGAAATACCTATTCCCGGCCTTGGTTCTGGCAGCGGCGGGGTTGTCCGCTTGTTGTCTCACATCTGTTGCGGACGAACCGTCAAAACCGCAAGAGAATCATGCAGCCATCCAAGAGTCGGCCGAAAAATTCACAAAAGCGTTCAATGCGGGCGACGCAGCCACAATTGCTGCGCAGTTCACAGAGAATGCGGAATACCTCTCGGAGGACGGTAGTGTCATTGCCGGCCGCGAGGCGATTCTCGAGGATTTCACTGAAACGTTTAAGCAGTCGCCCGGCTTGAAAATTGAAACGACCATCGAGTCGATTCGTTTTCTCGGCAAAGGGGTGGCCATTGAAAAAGGGACGACATGGGTCACCCGCAAAGAGGGGGACGAACCGATTCAAGGCGGTTATGCCGTGCTGCACGTCAATACCGGCGAAGGTTGGCAAATCGCCCACGTGCGTGAAATCGCTGTCCCACAAACCTCGAACTACCATCGGTTGAAGGAACTGGAGTGGATGGTCGGCGACTGGGTCGATGAAGGGAACGATTCCTTAGTCGTCACCTCCTGTCGCTGGTCGAAGAACAAAAATTTTCTATTGCGCTCATTCAAAGTTCGCATAGCGGGACGGGATGCGTTGGAGGGAACGACTCGCATTGGTTGGGATGCTGAGGCCAAAAAGATCCGTTCCTGGACATTCGACGACGCTGGTGGATTTGCTCAAGGTTTTTGGACAAACGACGGAGATCGCTGGATCGTGAAGATGAACGGCATTGTCAATGATGGACAAATCGCATCGGCGACGAACGTCTTTACTTACATTGATTCCAATACCTGCACATGGCAATCGATGGATCGAGTTCGTGGCGACGAAGTCATGCCGAACATTGACGAAATCACCATTGTCCGCCAGCCACCGCCCCCGCAAATAGACAAATAGACAATAACTACACGTTTTCAATGAACGTCCCGTTGCTTCCCGCAACGCATGAATATCCACCTCACCGTTGAGGCGACTCATAATCCGCTTCAAAGCGAGTTTTCCGTTTGAGGAGAAGGTTCGATGAAAAAATACATCTCGATCACCATGGTCATCATTCTGGTCCCCCTGCTGATGAGCGGTGACGCCTTCGGTCGCGGCGGACGCGGAGGCGGAGGCGGACGCGGCGGAGGAGGACGGGGAGGCGGACGCAGTGGCGGTGGAGCACGTAGTGGTGGTGCACGTGCTGGCGGTGGATCGCGTGGCGGTGCCAACCGGAGCGGCTCATTCAGCCGTCCCAGTTCACGCCCGAGCTCGCGCCCCAGTTCACGTCCCGGTGGTTCACGTCCCAGTACACGCCCTGGAGGTTCATCACGTCCCAGCACGCGTCCTGGTGGTTCACGTCCCAGTACGCGACCGGGTGGAAGTCGCCCCGGTATTGGAAGTGGGAACCGTCCCGGTGGCAGTCGCCCCGGCTCAGGTAATAACAACCGTCCCGGGGGCAGCCGCCCCGGCATTGGGAATGGCAACCGTCCCGGTGGCAGTCGTCCAGGTGGCAGCCGACCGGGGAATGGCAATCGCCCCGGAGGAAGTCGCCCCGGTATCGGTGACCGACCCGGCAATGGAAATCGCCCAGGCAACGGCAATCGCCCCGGCAACCGACCCGGCGATGGAAACCGTCCAGGTAACCGACCTGGCAATGGCAACCGACCTGGAAACCGCCCCCCCGGCAATCGGCCTGGTAACCGACCTGGAAACCGTCCCGGAAACAGGCCTGGCTATGGCAATCGCCCGGGGTACGGGAAGCGTCCCGGTTATGGGGGAGCACGATGGAACTACCACAACAACCGTTACAACAACTGGCATCATGGGTACTGGAACGGACACCGGGGCTATGGCTGGCGCGCGTATCCGGTTGCCTGGGGTTTCGCCGCCTACGGTCTGGGCAGCGCGATCTACAACTGGGGATATGTTCCGTATAGCAATCCGTATTATGTCAGTACTCCCAGCACTTCTGTTGTTTATAACTACTCGCAACCAATCGAGGTGGCTGCGCCGGATGAATACGGTGAAATCCCAGCGGATTCAGCCCCCGATCCGGCGATGGATCAATTTGATCAAGCCCGTGAAGCCTTTAAGCAAATGGACTACAAGCGGGCTTTGCAACTCGTCGATGAGTCGCTGAAAGAAATGCCCAACGACGCGGTCTTGCATGAATTCCGCGGATTGGTTTTGTTCGCGATGGGCGACTACGACCAAGCAGCCGGTGTGATTTATGCCGTGCTCTCCGCAGGGCCGGGATGGGATTGGACCACGTTGAGTGGCCTGTACGCCGATCCGGCGACCTATACCGAGCAACTGCGAAAGCTGGAGAAATATCGCAACGAACATCCCGATTCGGCCAACGTGCGATTCTTGTTGGCCTACGAGTACATCACCTGCGGCCATAACGAAGCCGCGGTCAAAGAACTCAAAAAGGTTGTCGAGTTGAACCCGAATGACCAGTTGTCCGCCCAATTGTTGGCCGGCATGACCGAAGGCAGCGACGGAGAGGATCCGCCTGCCGCAGTCGAACCACCCCCGAGCAATCCACAGCCAGAAGGCGCGACAGTCGACGGCAAATGGTATGCGGCGCGTGGCGACGATCGGTTTGACTTAGACCTGACTAAGGATGGCAAGTTCACTTGGGTCTACACCAGCCAAGGCAAGACCGACAAGTTTTCCGGAACTTACACCGCCGGCAACGGCATACTGACTCTCGTTCCCAGTGACGGAGGCGGAGCAATGGTCGGAGACATGTCGTGGGACGGCCCTGAGGGCTTCAATTTCCGCATGACGGGCGGAGCCCCCAACGATCCGGGACTGAATTTCAAGAAATAGTCCCATCAGTGCGATTCGGCAGCAGTTTCAGGGGAAATGATGTTGGCGCAAGCTGATCATCATTTGCGTTGAGGGTCCGCCCACGGTAGCATGAATTCTGCTCTTCTCTGGTTATTCAACTCGGAATTCTCCCCTCTCCAAAGGATCGTGATCCATGAGATTAAAACTGCACTGCCGAATCCCGCTGGCGGCCGTTGTTGTTGCGTCGTTCGTTTGCACGGCCAATCAGGCCGAGGCACAAATCAAAAAACTATCGACTTATTTGCCGGCTGAAACGAATGCGCTGATCGCGATTGATGTCGATGCACTGGAAGCCTCGGAAATGGCCAAGGCTGAAAAGTGGAAAGAGCAGCGGGAAGCAGTCCGCGAAAAGACGGGGAGAACCGGTCCTGAAATTAATCAGGTGTTGATGGGAGCGATGGTCCAGCCGATGAACATCGAGTCGACGTGGGAAATCACGTTGATCGAAACAGAATCTGCGCCAAACATGCAAGACGTGGCCGACCAGCTCAAATCCAACGTCGACAACATTGAGGGCAATCCTGCTGTGGAAACCGGTGGGGAGTCGTATGTCGTTCGTATTGGGGAAAAACAAGAGGCCATTTTGCATCCCGCGAACCGGCAAAAGGTGGCACGTTGGTTGCGAGCCAAAAAATCCTATGCGCTCGGTGAGTATCTGCAGAAGGCTATGCAGAGGGTGACAGATCGCACGCCGATTGTTATGGCTTTGGATTTGCAGGATATTACAACTCCCGATGTCGTGCGCGTGCATATCGCCGATCATGAAGCCTTTGAAAAACATCAAGACCAAGTTAATGAAATCGCTGAAATAATCGCCAGCGTGCAGGGTTTGTCATTCGACGTGCAGATTTCGAAAAATGCTGCCGCCACTTTACGCTTTGATTTTGACAAACCGGCCGGTCCGCTGAAGGACTACAAGGATCTGATGATCGACCTGTTAGCAGACATGGGGATTCATGCTGACGAGTTCCGGGAATGGAATGCCAGTGCGTCGGGCAAGACATGGATGCTGCAAGGCAAACTGACCCGCCAAACCATCGACCGCTTGTTTGCGATGGTCGACACACGGTTCCAGGCAAAAATGTATGGAGCCGGAGACTATCCCGGCGGTAACGAGCCTGAGGACGAGGCAAGCAAACAGGCACGAATGGCCCTCAATTACTACCGGGATATCGAAGACATCGTGGCTAAGGTTGGGGACTACCGAGGAGCGAACGCAACCATGTATGCACGCTGGTTCCGCGAACGCGCTGACGACCTGGAAGCCCTCCCCACGCTGGGCGTCGATCCACAGTTGGTCGATTTCGCGCTCAATGTCGCCATCACCTTGCGACAGACAGCTGCTACTCTGCGGGGAACATCGTCGCGCAAAGTGCTGCAACAAACCAGTGTGAATCTCAGTCGCGGCGGCTCATACGGCGCGTTCTATGGCGGAACGCGGTGGGGTGGATGGGGTGGCAGCTCCAGCTACGGCTATTACCGTGGAGGTGGTCTGTACAACGCCAACGCCGAAGCGGCCGGCCGCGCCCGACGTGGTACGCAAAAGCGTATGATCAGCGTCGAACAGCGGTCCAAAGCGGCCTCTGCCACGTTCAACACACTGGATGCCATCGCAGAAGAGATGGCCAAACTACGGCTGCAAATGACGGACAAATACAAGGTTCAGTTTTGAACCGAACGCCTTGAAAGTTGTGTGACATGCAACGCAGGGCTTTAACGACCTATTCATGAAAACAGGCTGGACCAAAATTGGTCCAGCCTGTTTTTTGTTTGCCACGTTTGCAACCGTCACCGGTCGACAACAACTGCTTACTTAGCAGCTTTGCGTGTGCGAGTGGCCGGTTTCTTGGCCGCAGCCGGTTTGGCTTTAGTCGAGCGAGTGGCCGTCTTACGAGTGGTGGCCTTGGCGCCAGCCTTGGCTTTCGTCGAACGGGTGGCCGTTTTGCGTGTCGTGCTCTTGGCACCGGCTTTGGCTTTCGTCGACTTGGCGGCGGTGGCTCGTTTGGCCGTCGCTGGTTTGGCCTTGGTGGTCTTTGCAGCACCGGTCTTGGCTTTGGTCGACTTGGCAGCGGTGGTCCGCTTGGCTGTTGCCGTTTTGGCCTTGGTCGATTTTGCAGCTGTGGCCCGTTTGGCCGTGGCCGGTTTGGCCTTCGTGGTTTTTGCAGCTCCTGTTTTGGCTTTTGTCGACTTGGCAGCTGTCGCCCGTTTGGCGGTTGTCTTAGCTGCGCCGGTCTTGGCCTTCGTCGACCGGGTCGCAGTCTTGCGTGCGGCGGCCGGTTTTGCGGGGGACTTTGATTTCTTCGCAGCTGTACGTGTTGCCATATTCCGTGGCTCCTAGACTTGAAAAGAAGGCACCGGCTGTCTTAGAGGTGCTTCTCTTGGGCGCCCAATACAAAGAGAAGCGACGGTTAAAACACTTCATCGCAAAGCGTGCGATGTTTACACAAATTCTTTTGCAGCCATTTAACCCGATCCATCTGCGCGCACTTATAATAGCTTGCAAAAAATCCGTCAAGCGGAATCTCTTGCCGTGTAAGCCGTTGCTGAATTTCACCTGCCCGTAACCGGCGTCGTGGTGCAACGCAGAGATTGACGTAACTCGATCGGGCCCGCGCAGACCGCCGCCGACCGATGCGAAAAATTGGGATTTTGGCACGTGAGATGGCCAAGGCACTTGACGCCTCGACACCCGGCGAGAACAATCGACCTTGGGTTCCAGCAAGCCCTCGATTTGTGTTTCACGCTATCTTAAAACGAAGTTCAGAATCGCCATGAAGATCTCCGCGTCCATTCGCTCCCTGAAACCATCCGCCACGATTGCCGCGGCCGCTAAGGCCAAAGAGCTGAAAAACAAGGGCGTTAAGGTCTATGAATTCACGCTAGGCGAACCGGACTTCACCACCCCGCAGCACATACAAGACGCGGCCATCGCCGCCATGAAAGCCGGCCATACGCACTACACCCCC
The DNA here is from genome assembly GCF_007747995.1 of Symmachiella dynata. Taxonomy (NCBI): domain Bacteria; kingdom Pseudomonadati; phylum Planctomycetota; class Planctomycetia; order Planctomycetales; family Planctomycetaceae; genus Symmachiella; species Symmachiella dynata. The sequence continues at coordinate 6,033,981 of NZ_CP036276.1, forward strand.
TCAGGGGGAATCGCTGAATTGAAGCAGGCGATCTGTAGCGCTTACGAACGGGATCACGGTCTGCAGTATCAGCCCAGCGAGGTTCTGGTCTCCAATGGCGCCAAACACTCGATCCACAATCTGCTCACCGCCACCTGCGAACCGGGCGACGAAGTCATCATCCCCACCCCCTACTGGGTCAGCTACAGCGCCCTGGTCGAACTGACCGGCGCGACCCCGGTGATGGTCGACACGACTGAGGAGAGTGGATTTTGCATGTCGGCTGAGCAATTCGAGTCTGCCATCACTGAAAAGACGCGACTGATGATGCTCAACAACCCCTGCAATCCCACCGGCGCCGCCTATCCGGTCAAGGCATTGGAGGCCATTGCCCAAGTCGCCGTCGAACGCGACGTGCTGGTCATGTCGGACGAGATCTATGAAAAACTGATCTACGAAGGCTCCGAGTTCCGCTCGCTCCCCACGCTCCGTGAAGGGATGTGGGATCGAACGGTGGTGGTGAGTGGTGTGAGCAAAGCCTATGCGATGACCGGTTGGCGGATTGGTTGGGCGATGGGCCCGGCGGAGGTCATCAAGGCGATGGACAAGCTACAAAGTCAGGAAACCTCGAACCCCTGCAGCATCAGCCAGTACGCAGCCATTGCCGCATTAAACGGGCCGCAAGAGTGCGTGGAAGAGATGCGCAAAGAATTCGCCGTGCGACGGGAATATGTGCTTGAGCGGTTGCGCGCCTTGCCGCAGGTGACCTTCGCCGAGCCGGGAGGCGCGTTTTACGCGTTCTTTAATGTCGCAGCACATTTCGGTCGGCCGTTGGGCGGTGGTAAAGTCGTCGACAATGCCAGCGATTTCTGTACCGCATTGTTGGAAGAAGCGCACGTCGCCCTGGTGACGGGCGATGCCTTTGGTGCTCCGGGATACGTCCGGTTGTCGTTTGCGACCGACATGGAGACGCTCAAGGCGGGCTTTGATCGGCTCGAGGCGTTTTTGTCGGCCTGATCTCAGCGCAGCCATTGCGTACGGCCGGAGTCAGGCAGGTCACGTTGCCCTGATCCGGCCCGCTCGCTATGATGCGCAACCGGTATACTCCGCCGGAGTTGCGCGGATTATCTGCCGCCAAGACAACAACCGTTTTTGCTAGAAATGGCTTTCCATGAATCCGCCAGATCTCCGTGTGGGGATGGGTCACGATACGCACCGACTGGAAATGGGACGCCCATTGGTGCTGGGTGGTGTGTCGGTCGAATTCGATCATGGACTGGCCGGTCACAGCGACGCCGATGTGTTACTGCACGCAATCATCGATGCCCTGCTGGGAGCAGCCGGAATGGGCGACATCGGTGAGGAATTTCCCAATACCGATGCCCAGTTTGCCGGGATCGATTCGGCGGAGTTATTAAAGCGGACCTGGGAAAAGGTCCGTGCTGAGCGTTGGCAACTCATGAACTTGGATTGCACGATTCACGCCCAACAACCTAAGCTCGCACCCTACAAACCACAAATTCATCGACGCTTGGCCGAACTGTTGGGCATTGCTGAAGCGGTGGTCAACGTGAAAGCCAAAACCGGCGAACACGTGGGGCCGATCGGTCGCGGCGAATCGATGGATGCGACAGCGGTGGTTTTGTTGTGGCGAGAGAATTCTTAATCACAGATCGAATACAGATTAAACACAGATTCGCGGACGGGGAACTAAAAAGTCCCAAACCGACGGCTTGCCGTCGTTCAGAGCGAGCCAGAATTTTTTAACTCCCCCAATGTCAATTCGACAATAGTAATGATAAGCCTCCTTTCCTTTTAAACGACACGACACGGAAGACCTATGACACTGCGCGTTTACAATACGTTGACCCGTCAAAAAGAAGATTTCCAAACCGTCGTGCCCGGCAAGGTGGGCATGTATTTGTGTGGGCCGACGGTCTATAAACCGGCGCACATCGGGCACATGGTCGGGCCGGTGATTTTCGACACGGTCAAACGCTATTTGACCTACGTCGATTATGAAGTCACCTTTGTGATCAACATCACCGACGTCGACGATAAGTTGATCGTGCGGGCAAATGAAAACGGTACAACCGTCGAAGCCCTCGCCAAAGAGATGACACAAGACTATTACGACAACCTCAAGACGATGGGCGTCGAATCGGTCGATCTGTTTCCGCACGCGACGGAGCACATTCAGGAGATGTTGGACATCATCTCCAACTTGATCGAAAAAGATGCTGCTTATCCGCTGGAAGGAGATGTCTATTTCTCGGTCGATGCGGATGAGGATTACGGCAAGTTGAGCCGCCGCAACGTCCAGGAAATGATGGCCGGCACCCGCGTCGAAGCCAACGATCGCAAACGCAATCCCGCCGATTTCGCCTTGTGGAAAAAATCAAAGCCGGGCGAGCCCGCTTGGGAAAGTCCCTGGGGACCGGGACGACCGGGATGGCATATCGAATGCTCGGCGATGAGCATGAAGTATTTGGGCGAGACGCTCGACATTCATGGCGGCGGTTTGGACTTGATGTTCCCGCACCACGAAAACGAATTGGCTCAATCCGAAAGCTGTACCGGCAAGCCCTTTGCCCGCTATTGGCTACACAACGGTCTGATGCAGGCCAGCGGTGCTCCAGGGAAAGTCGGCGGCGGACATGATCGGCACGGTGATGCCACCGACCAAGCGGCGCAAGAAGCCAATAAACTCGCCGGGTCCAAAGGGGCTGCTTCGGTGAAAGAATTATTCGCCGTGCACCAGCCGGAAACGGTCCGCTTCTTCCTCTTGGCAACGCACTATCGCAGCCCGATCGATTTCGGCGATGAACGGATTGCCGAAACCGGCAAGGGACTCGATAGCTTCTATCGGTTATTTGAAGCTTACGAGCGAATCAGCGGACAAAGCTTTTATGACATCCAAGCTCCGACGAAACGGGAATCGACCACGCCTCTGAAGGGGGGGCCGCCCGAGTTGTTCGAAGAACTCGAACAGTTGCGTCGCCGGTTCTTGGATGCGATGGATGACGATTTCAATACCGGCGGCGCCATTGGCACGTTGTTTGAAATGCGCAAAGCCATCAACGGATTTATCAATGCCAACAAACTGGCCGACGGCGGCGCAAATGAAGAGTCAATCGCCACGCTGACCACCGCACTGACCATGCTCAAGGAATTGGCCAACCTGCTCGGCGTGTTTATCAAACCGCTGGAAAAAATTGGTGGCGGCGCGGACGACGAATTCGCTGCTGCTTTGATGGACTTGATCCTCGACATTCGTGGCGAAGCGCGTGAAACCAAAAACTGGGGTGTCGCTGACAAAATCCGTGACAGCCTGGCGGCACTGAACGTTGTTGTGGAGGACCGGCCTGACGGTGTGCAATGGAGTCGGTCATAAAAGGAGTGGCCAGTGGTCGGTGGCCAGTGGCCAGAAATGAGGGAGCGCGTTCCTACTGCCGTAGCGATATCGTGAGGTAAGGTACGTCGGTCGCGTTAACTGAGGATTCCACTATGGATGGTGTTCCGACTCATACGATTCCGCAACTGGGCGAGCGGTATGTGGGGATTGATCCTGGACTGCATCGCACGGGTTATGCGGTGCTGGAACGTGGGCGCCGTGAACCCCGCTTGCTTGAGGGGGGCGTGATTTCCTCGACAGTCGAGAACTCGCTGCACAAACGCGTGCACGAGTTGAGTGTCGGCTTGCAAGAAGTGCTTGATGAGTTCCAGCCTGGTTGCATGGCGATCGAGCAGATTTTTTCCACCGGCAAATATCCCAAACCGGCGCTGTTGATGGCTCACGCGCGCGGTGCGATATTGTTGGCAGCTGCCGAGCGGAACATGCAGGTCGTGCACTACACACCGACACAGATCAAACGTCTGCTCACCGGCAGTGGACGGGCCTCGAAGGAACAGATGCAGCACGCCATCAAAAACGAGTTGCGTCTGGAGGCGATTCCCGAACCCAACGACGTCGCCGATGCCTCAGCGGTGGCCCTGTGTCATTACTACAGTAGCCGCATCACAAACATCAACGCGCTGACGTAAGTTTCCTGCGCACGTTATGGGTGATAGACATCCAGCGGCTCGTTCCCGCGCCCCAGGCGGCGGAGGTATTTCTCGCCCGCTTCTCCACGATACCGTCGGACCCATTCGTCGTACAACTGTCGTTGGTCTTTGTCACTGAGATCCCCTTTGGCGGCGTTCGTCAATGCTTCTTGCCGCAGTGTATAGAGCGTAATCGCCGCGGAGACGGAGACGTTGAGGCTTTGCGCGAATCCGACCATGGGGATCAGAAAACGCATATCCGCCTGCGAATCGGCGAACTCGCTCGCGCCGGTATGTTCGTTGCCGAATACCAACGCCAATGGTTGCGACTCCAAGACAGGCAAGAGATGTTGCGGCCCCGGCAAGGCATCGTCTGAGAGCCCGCTGACTGCAATTTTGAAACCGTCGCGGCGCAACTCCGCATACGCCTCTTCGATATTTACGTGCGTGCGGATATCAACATGATGATGCGAGCCACCGCTGACGCGACGATTCACACGGTAGGGTGTCTCACCCACGATGACATGCAGTCGGTTGATGCCAAATGCGTCACAGGTTCGCGTGACAGCTGTGGCATTGTGCGGATCGTGGCAGTCCTCAACGACGACCGCGATTCGTCCGGTCCGTCGCAATAGCACTTGGCGATACCGCGCGACCCGTTCTGCGGTCATCTGCGCATCGAGTGGATGTTCAGGGACGGGGCTGGCCAAAATCGGCAAGTCGCGAACCGCATCGCGCGTGCGGCCATTGGCGGCTTTGGGCATGGTGACATTCGTTCCCGCAGGGCAAACACAGTCCGCCCGTCGGCCAACTGCTTCTGTTCACACGTCGTAGTACATGGCGAATTCAAATGGATGGGGTCGGGCGCGGAGCGCCTCCACCTCATGTTCTGTTTTGTACCAAATCCACGTGTCAATAACATCCTCAGTGAACACATCGCCGCGCAACAGGAATTCGTGGTCATCCCGCAACGCATTCAATGACTCTTCCAAAGAGCGCGGCGTCTTGGCGACCGTCTCCAGCTCATCCGCCTGCATGTCGTAGATATCCTTATCCAATGGCGGACCAGGATCGATCTTGTTCTGGATCCCGTCCAAGGCCGCCATCAACATGGCCGAAACCGCCAGATAGCCATTGGAGGAAGGATCGGGGCAACGGAATTCAAAACGCTTTTTGGCTGGACTGGGACTATAAACCGGAATGCGGATCGCTGCCGAACGGTTTTGACTGCTGTAAGCCAAATTCACCGGGGCCTCAAACCCCGGCACCAGCCGCTTGTAGCTGTTGGTCGTCGGAGAACAAAAGGCCAACAATGCCGGAGCATGTTTCAAAATCCCCCCCATCGCATACATCGCCACGGGGCTTAAGCCCGCATAGCCGCTGCCGGCAAAGAGGGGTTCGTCATTTTTCCATAACGAGAGATGAATGTGCATGCCCGACCCATTGTCGTTCCAGATTGGTTTGGGCATAAAGGTCGCTGTCTTGCCATGCCGCGCTGCGACGTTTTTAACGACGTATTTATACAACAGCAGATTGTCCGCCATATTGACCAGCGGCTGATATTTCATGTCGATTTCGCACTGCCCACCGGAAGCGACTTCATGGTGCTGCGACTCGACCTCGACACCGCAATCCATCAACGTCAGCATCATCTCGGTACGGATGTCCTGCAGCGTATCCGCCGGTGGGACAGGAAAGTAACCTTCCTTGTAGCGAATACTATAACCCGCATTGCCTGCTGCTCCCTCGCGGCCGCGATTCCATTGGCCTTCGCTACTGTCGATGTGATAATAGCCTTCATGTTCGTTTTGCTCAAATCGCACGCCGTCGAACAAAAAGAACTCCGCTTCAATGCCAAAAAACGCGGCGTCGGCCAGACCGGTCGACTTCATGTAATTTTCGGCTTTGCGGGCCACGTTGCGGGGATCCTTGGCATATTCCTCGCCTGTGACGGGATCGTGAATGTTACAATACAGCGCCAACGTACTTTGCATGAACGGATCGACCATCGCCGATTCCGGCACGGGGATCAACAGCATGTCCGCTTCGTTGATCGCCTTCCAACCGCGGATTGACGAACCATCGAAACCGAATCCATCCTCGAAGCTCTCCTCCGTGAGCGCTTGCATCGGCACGGTAAAGTGCTTTTGCATTCCTGGAAAATCCATGAACCGCAGATCGACAGCTTTGATTTCCCGTTCGCGGCAGAGCGCGAGAACTTCACGTGGGGTCATGGAATTATTCCTGACAGTCGGTTACGTCAACATGTATGATTGCAGGGTGAAATATTCGGGCGACAACTTCATTGCGGGGAGACCCCAATGCCACCTGTAGCCTCCTGCGAGGCCGCACAATAGCCCACCAGAATACCCGAACTAGAGCGAAACACGCGCCCTTTGGCGAAAAAATTGGAGCCAAAATCGAAAAATGCCTAATTTTAAGGCAAAATTTGTGGTGCTCGTGCATGATTGGCCCGAATTGCACTGGGACCTCATGCTCGAAAAACAGGCATCTCTGCGCACTTTCCGGCTCTCCCACCCGCCCGATCACCCCAGTGCAGTCGTCGCGGAACCACTCCCGGATCACCGGAAAGTATACCTGGACTACGAAGGCGAGGTCAGCAGCAACCGAGGAACCGTCACCCGCTGGGACGTGGGTGCATACGAATTGCTGTCCGAAACGGATCTGCGAATCGAATTCCGCTTGGAGTCTGAGCGCTTGACCGGCACGGCGGTGTTGTCGCGGGAGACGGATGATGACGACTGGACGTTCGCCTTTACGTCCGCCTCGTGAGTTGTGGATCGCAACAGAATGCCGCTGCAAACTACTCGGCCGATTCGGTTTCGAACGTCGCCAGTTGGGTCGGCGATTCGTTCAGCTCCGTGGACTTGTTGAGCAGGGCCATTTTTTGCGACGTATATTCCGCATCGGTCAGCGCACCGGAGTCAAAGGCCGCTTTGAGATGCGTCAATTGCTCGCCGACCGAGGGAACGACGGTTGTCTTTTCGCCGATCGTTAAGGCCAAGCAACCGATCAGCAAATTCAACAGCAACAACGCTCCGCACAGCAAGGCAGGACGCATAGAACGACTCCGCAGCATTGAGAAAAGTGAGGCGCAATTGGGAGTAAGAGAGAGGAGAGGGGCGGGAATTTAACCGGGCCATCAAAACCGGTCAAGGCGAATAGCGACCCCGAACGCCTATCTCAATGGGCAGCGCTTGCCGATAGCGCGTTTGCTGGTGCGCGTTGTGGGCCTAACCTAAGTGGCCGTCTCATTTGATTTCACCTGCAGGTACGCCCGTTGCCAATAATAAAACGTCATCGGGGTCACGAAAAACAGAAATATGAACGCGAGGCCCCAAATGAGTTTGTCGTAACGTCCCGGAAAGCAGTCGTCGGGCAAGAGCATCAACGTGATGAACCGCCGGAACCATTCGTAGAAGAAAATCGCCAACACCACCGCCAGCAGAAAGAAAATACCCATGCGAAATCCCAATCCCTGTTATTGCCTTGTGTGAACGCGGAGCGAAAACGTTGCTGTTCGCCCAACAGACTTTACCGAAATTTGGTGCGGAGATCACGGGAAATTTTGGCGGGGAGGGGCGTGGGGGGGCGTGGGGGGGCGTTGTCAGTTATCCAAGAGTTTTTCTCTTGCATCGCGACTCACCCCTGGCTACACTGCATTAGTGCACTAACCCAACGGTGGAGCAGCAAGTGATTATCGATCCCAAAAGCCACGTTCCCATCTATAAACAAATTGCATCGCAAATCCTGCAAGCGATCGACGCGGGAATCTATCGCGCGGACGAAATGCTGCCGTCGCTGCGGGCTTTGGCGGGGGAGATTCGCGTCAATCCCAACACCGTACAGCGGGCCTACGACGAACTTGAGCGTGCGGGGTTTGTTTATTCGAAACGAGGGGTCGGTTTGTTCGTGGCTGGCGGACAGACCGCGTCCGCGCGGGGCGCGGCGGAACGGAAAGTCGTGAAACTGCTGTGCACTGCGATTCGTGCCGGACATACAGCCGAATTGCCGCCCGACCGGATTCGGATGCTCTTTGAGAACGCTCTCAGCCAATCCTTGGACCAGCCAGGAAATCCAATCAAATCATGATCAATCAAACCGAAGCAGCCATCCAACTGCAAGGCCTGACAAAGCGGTACGGCAAGACGACCGCCGTCGAAGACCTGAGCCTCGTCATCCCCCGTGGCAGCACGTTCGGCCTGCTGGGGCCAAATGGAGCGGGTAAAAGTTCCACCATCAAAATGTTGATGGGCATGCTCTCGATTGATGCCGGAACGGCGACTGTGTTGGGAATCAACGTGGCGGATTCTCCGTCCGCCATGAAACAACGCGTCGGCTACGTCCCGGAATTACACCACATCTATCGCTGGATGACGGTTCGTAAAGTCATTGGTTTCGTAAAGTCGTTTTATCCGTCCTGGAACGACGAATTGTGCGACGAGCTATTGGATCTATTTGAGCTGCCGATCGATAGAAAAGTCGCCCAGTTATCTAAGGGCATGGTCGCCAAATTGTCGTTGTTGTTGGCGATGTCCCACGAACCGGAGTTGCTCGTGTTGGACGAACCGATGTCTGGGTTGGATCCCCTGGTTCGCGAGGAGTTTTTGGATGGCGTACTACGGACCATTTGCCGCGGCGATAGTACCGTGCTGTTTTCCAGCCATTCAATCGACGATGTACAACGTCTGGCCGATGATGTGGGCATCATGTATCACGGCCGATTACTCGTGAATCGCCCGTTGGATGATTTGCTGGGTTCGACGAAACGGGTCCGCGCGGTGCTGCGCGACGGCTGCCTGCCGCAGCATTTACCCGAGGGAACAATTTGGCAAAGCGTGCAACGGCGCGAATGGTCATTGACCGTCGCAGGGTTCTCGACAGATGTCCTCACCCAATTGCGGGCGGAAAACTCGGTCGAAGTGGTCGACGTCGCCGACCTCTGTTTGGAGGATTTGTTCAAGGATTATGTCAAAGGAGCGAAGACAACGATATGAAGGCATTATTCTGGAAAGACGTGCGCATTAACCGCCTGCCGCTGATCGCGGGACTGTTTTCTCTTGTGGCCCCATATGTGCTTGTCGCTCTCGTACCGAATGCGGGTTCGCCGACGTCGTTTTGGCCACGCATTCTGATGTCGGGAGGCTCTCTCGGCTTCGCTGGTTTTTACATCAGCATGGCACTGCTGGGTGGTAATATCATTGCCACGGAACGCGCAGACCGTTCCGCGGAATTTCTCGCTTACCTGCCTCCCTCTAAGCGGCAAATTCTCGTCAGTAAGGGAATCTTGTTGTTCGGGGTGGCGGCGATCATGATTGGCTGGAATCTGACAGCGATTGGAGTGGGGATCTTTCTGAAAAGTGACATGGAATGGGCAGGAAGATTCTATGAATTCTTATGGACAATGGGGGCAGTGGGGGCATTCGGAATTGCGGCGGCCGGCACGGGGTGGTGCGCGTCTTCAATGCTTTCGAGTAACGGCGGACCGGTAGGGCTGGGGCTACTGGTCCCATTGGTCATTGCCATCGGGATAAGCGTATCGAACATGCTAATGGGGGTTCCTAGCGATGCTTGGTTCCCTCAGACAATCTGGGCCGCCTGCAGTTTGGTGGGGGTGGCGTCGTTTATCGTCGGCTGCGTGTATTATTTGCGCCGTGTCGAGCCTTGATAGAGTTCGGCTGTTTGGCGTATGGCGTGGTGCCCCCCGGCGGAGCCGGGGGCTGGGGGGCCCGTTAGCCTTCGGCGACGTTGACGTACACCTTCAGCGCTGATTTCTCTTCCACCAGCAACCGCATCATCTCGGCGTAGTTCTCCAAACCATCGACCGGGTTGGTTAGGATGCGCTCCGTGACGCCGGGGTAGGTGACTTCGCCCAGGGCCATGTCGGCGATGCCCGATTCGAAGTGGCGGTAGTTGGCGTTCACTGAGCCCAACAGTAGTTTGTTGCCTAATACCCAGTTGAGGTTTACGTGGTCGGAGGGGATTTGGATGTTGCGTTGGCCGCCGGTGATGCTGGTCCAGACGATCGCGCCGTTGTGGCCGAGGACTTCCATTGCTTCAAAGGCGACTTGGCTGCTGCCGGTGGCTTCGATGATTAAGTCCGGCTTGCCGACCTGTTCGACCAACTCCTTGAGCGATATCTCGCGGGTGCTGACGTAGGTCGCGCCGTAGGCTTCGGCGATTTCGGCTTTCAGGCTGGGCTTGCCGCTGCGGGCGATTGTGTAGACTTCCATGCCCCGCAGTCGCAGGATCAATGTGGCCAACAGGCCGATTTGCCCGGCACCGGTGACGAATGCCCGCTCTGGTTTCCAGACCTGCAATCGCTTTTGCGCTTCGAATGCCTGCTCGACCGCCTTGGCGGCGCAGCTCATCGGTTCGGCCAGTACGTGCAGGTGCTTAAGCCCGACCGGGACGCGGACGATGAATTCCGCGTCGTCGACGAAGTATTCGGTCAGATAACCGTGCAGCAGGTTAATGCCCCGCTCGTAGTAGACCTCTTCGCTGGTGATGTCGCTACGGCCAATTTGATCGAAGATTGAGCCACCGGGACGCCGCACCGTGCAGGTCACATAATCGCCCGGCTGCACATGTTTGACGGCCGGGCCGACTTCTTCAACAATGCCGAACGATTCGTGCCCGAGCACCAAAAAGTCGTATCCTGGCGGCGAGGCACCATACAGGGCGTCGTTGATTTCTCGGTCAGTGGCATCGACGCCAATTTTCAGCACACGGACTAACACCCCCCGCCCGTCGGGAACATCCGCGACAGCAGGCTTGGGCAACTCGGCCATGTGAACACTATTGGCTTGACCAGGACGTACGGCGATGGCTTTCATTGGTTTCCAGTTGAAGCAGTGGCCAGTGGCGAGTGGCCGGTGGCCAGAAAAAAAGCTGCGGAATGCCACCGCCATGGGGGTGGCTTGGTCGCAAACCGGCAGCCTGAAAATGGATTAAAAACTACGGAGACTGGCCACTGACCACCGGCCACTGACCACTCTTTTTAAAGAGTCCATCCTTTGCGATATTCGCGTTGGATGTATTGATCGGCTTCGGGGGCGTTGGTGGCTTTTAGGTTTTCTGCGTCCCATTGCAGTTCCTTGCCGCCGGTGCGGTAGGAGACATTGCCCAATAGGACCGCTTCGGCCAGTGCGCCGGAGTAGTCGAAATTGCAGGTGGTCGGTCCACCGGTTTTGACAGCTTCGACGAATTCTTTGTGATGGCCAATCGAGTTGGGAATCGTCTGTTCGACCGGTTCGGCTTCTTTGCCGTTGTCGAGAAAGACTTTTCTGGACCCATAATCGGCGAGGATGCGGCCTTTATCTCCTTCGAAGAGCACGGCCGATTTTTTGTTGTACACCTCGGCCCCTTCGGGCATCCAGCCGCCGTGGTACCAGGTGAGGTGGACCGGGGGTTGGTCGCCGCGGGCGGGGAATTGGTAGTCGACCTGCATTTTGTGCGGCACCTCGTTGTCGCCCTCGTGCGCCTTCTCTCCTTTAGCAACCACGCTGGTTGGGTAGCGCAAATCGAGAGCCCAAAACGGCAAGTCCATGTAGTGGCAACCGAAGTCAGCCAACCAGCCGCCCCCAAAATCCCACCAGTAACGCCAATCGAAATGGAAGTGCGAGACGTGAAAGGGACGATAAGGTGCCGGTCCGAGCCACAAGTCGTAATTGATGCCCTTAGGAACTTCGGCTTTTTTGACACGTTTCCCCACGACGGTCGGCCCATTGCCTAACCAGACATGCACGCGTTTCACATCGCCAATGGTTCCTGCTTGAACTTCTTCGACCACGCGGCGGTAGTTATCGCCGGAATGAATCTGTGATCCCATCTGCGTGACCGCTTTTTTCTCGGCGGCCAAATTGCGAATGACGCGGCATTCATGCACGGAATGCGCCAGCGGTTTTTCACAATATACCGCCATGCCCCGTCGCAATCCCTCGGCAACCGGAATCGCGTGGGTGTGGTCGGGGGTGCCGACGATCAAGATGTCTAGGTCTTCGTAATCGAGAACGTGGCGAAAGTCCTCGAAGGTTTTGGTCTTGGGAAACGATTTTGAGGTTTCCGCCATGCGGTTCGCATCAATATCGGCCATGGCGACGATGTCGACACCGGCCTTGGAAATGCCGTTAATGTTGGCGCGGGCTCGAGCGAATGTGCCGACCGCTCCGGCACGCAGCCGTTCGTTGGGGCTATTCGATGCGGCGCAGGCAGTGGGAATGACCGCAGGCAGGGCAATGCTGCTGGCAGTCGCTAACGACGCTGCCTGTTTCAAAAAACGGCGGCGACTTCGGGGATCGTTTGTGAATTCACTCATGGGGCTACTCCTTGGGGCAGAATGACGCTATCGCTTGTTTATTAACGCGGATTCGGGCGTTTGAATCAAGGCTCAAACAAATCACCCGCCCCCCCGGAACCAAGCCGGGAGGGCGGGCACATCGAATCCGCGCATGATAGACGTTTTTTATAGCTTAGAATTCGCCCAAGATCTCTCCGCCGGAAATCGTGCAGAGTCCCTGATAGACGCCCAGGTCGATCGATTCGGAGATAAACTTCACACGGCCGTCGCCGAAGACACAAAAAATCCCCCCCGTGTGCATACTGCTAAAATCGTCGAGATGCGCGTCGGGGTGATTGGGGGTATGGTCGGCTGTTCCCAAAATCCGGGCAAAAGCCTCTTCCCCTTCCGGCACGACTCCCAACCAAGTGGACATATCGATTGCCGAACTCCGTTCGGCGGCCATGATCACATTGCTGGTCCCGTCGGACATGTTCTTCAGTCGGACCGAACTATTGTGGTAGAAGGTCCCGTCTCCGCTACAGATAAAACCGGGAGCCTGGCCTTCACAGTCCTCCATTTCAATGGTCCCAATACAGCCGACGTAATTGGATGTCGCCAGTTCCGTAATCGGCATGCCGGTTCCTTCGTTATTGATCGTCCAAGTGGGAGGGCCGGGGTCGGTCGGACAGCGAAAGGCACTGAGCGTATACACACGCTCCGGATCGTTGGTCGGATCCAGTAGCGGAGCCTGTAAGTCGATTGCTTTATACAGCGGGTCTTGTTCGAGCATCGGCAAAATCATGGTTGCCCAGCCCCAACCGCCATCCCCTTCGACCCAGGGCAGGTTCGTGGAACCATCGACGCCGATCCAACCTGGGGGCAATGTCAAATGGATGTCGTGGTAGTTGTGGAGCGCCAAGCCGATTTGCTTGAGATTATTGCGGCACTGGGTCCGCCGTGCGGCTTCGCGGGCTTGCTGGACAGCGGGAAGAAGCAGTGCGATGAGGATGGCGATGATCGCGATCACCACCAAAAGTTCAATCAGAGTAAAACCCCTGCGGAGGCGTTTGGAATGCATGTGACGTACCTTATGAAGAAATTTTATGAGGAAATAATGACGCAATAATCTGTGTGTATAACCGCGCATCGAAGTCCGCTTCGCGCAGGCGCGAACCGATATCAGCAAGATGCCTGATGGTCTGAACCGACCGCTGCTGCCGAACATCGCGAAGGAGATACGTGCAGATTCAATACATCACACGGCGGCCTGCCCTGTTGGGGCGATGACAGAAACGCGGACGCTTTAGAGAATCGACGCATCGCACCTGGCGCTGTCGGCTCGCGGGGAGTCGCCTGTTGAATTTCCAGCAGAAACTGGTGAAACGGGTACTACCGGTGGATCGTCCACCGGTGTTTACGCAGGTCGCGATTAGGCACTGGCGGACAAGCCGCCAGTGGCACCCTGATTCAACGGGCGAAGTTATGCTGGCGGTGCGCGAGGGTTGCCGCCAAACGGTTGATAAACCGTTTGCAATGGCGCCGCTGTCGCTACCGACACTGCATCCCGGGGCGCCTCGGGCAGTTCCACTGCGTCGGCAACAATGGCCATCGTCAGAGCAGTGAAATGGCAAATGAGACAATCATGATCGTGCCGAGGTTGCGGCGCATGGTCATGATTGCTGTGAGGCAACGATGTCTTGTTGGCCTCCGCCTGAGCCGTCTTGTGCACAGGGCCATCGTGGTGATGATGATGACCATGGTGATGCCCATGATGCTCCGATTGCGTGACCGATTCCGGCGTAGCTGCCGCATGGGCCGTATGGTCGTGATCGCAGGTGACGTCATGCAATGCATGCCCGCCCACGGCCAGCCCGATATAGGCGGTGACCGCGACGATGGCAATGCATTTGCGTACGTAGCGAAGGACCATCACTGAAATTCCAATGGAAAAATACGATTCATTGCGGCTTACGTTTTTGCTTCATGAACGACTCGCCGTTCATTGATTATGGCAACGCCGCAAACCGATTGCAATAGCGCATTCGATGCAGATACAGCAATTCTCCCGATTTCTATGTGAAGAAAACTGCGATGGCAATGTGCTCGTCGCCCCCTGCTCTCACCACGCTTTTCCACGAGGAAACGCCGAATTTCTACAAACTTACTGGCCGATAAGAGTTTTTCTTATTGCGGCATAATTCTGACACGTTCAAATGGTGCTTAAGAGCCGTTTGAGTCGCGGTGCAGATTTTTTTTCGAAGGACCGCGTCTCATCCCTTCATGCTGATAACTCAGTCAATTGAGTTTCAGCCATCACATCTAAACGCACGGTTCTGACCAATCTGTTCAGATTTTCATTTCGGCCCGTAAACCACGGGGCTATGGTGATCCCCTCTACAAAGGTATACTTTCGCGAGTGCAACACTGTTGGCGAAAAACGCCCGATCCCGGTCCTTTTGACAAAACCGGAGCGGGAAGCCTGTTTTACTTGCGAGGTCACGGATGGTGCGGAAACCGATCATCGGCGGCGACAATGACGATCAACATGACGTTCATGAGAATCAACTTAGCGAAGACAACAGCGGTGGGTTAGGGACCCCGTTGTTTGACGAGGACGGCCTGGACGACCTTCGGCCTCAACGGCTGGCAGACGTCGTGGGGCAGCAGGCTGTCGTCGAACGGTTGCAGATCATGCTGAACGCTGCCCGCAAACGGGATGAGCCGCTCAGTCACCTGTTGCTGGACGGCCCTCCCGGCTTGGGTAAAACCACCTTCGCGACCGTGCTCCCCCGCGAACTGGGCACGGAATGTCAAATCACCTCCGGGCCATCGCTCAGCGCCCCGAAAGACCTGTTGCCGTATCTGACCAATGCGAGTCACGGTTCGGTGCTCTTCATCGATGAAATCCACCGCATGCCTCCGTCGGTCGAAGAATTTATCTATCCGGCGATGGAAGATTTTCGCGTGGACATCACTCTGGGCGAAGGGCTCAATGCGCGGACGATTAACATGAAGCTCAAACGCTTCACCCTGATCGGTGCCACCACACGGAGCGGCATGCTGACAGCGCCGCTGCGAGATCGTTTCATCAATCGTGAACACCTTGAGTTTTATACGGTCGAGGAACTGACGGAAATCGTCACCCGCAATGCGAAAAAGCTAAACGTCGAAATCACGCACGATGCTGCAATCGAGATCGCTCGCCGCAGCCGGGGGACACCTCGCAACTCGAATAGCTTCCTCCGCTGGACACGGGATTTCGCCGATAGCGAAGCGGACGGCCGCATCTCCACCGAAGTAGCTGTCGAGGCTCTTAAAAAACGGGAAATCGATGTAACGGGTCTGGATCGCCAAGACCGCCGCTACCTGGAAACGCTGATCCGCGTCTTCGACGGCGGACCAGCCGGTGTGGCAGCGCTGGGACATAGCATGAACATCCCCCCCGATACGCTGGAAGATGAAATCGAACCGTTTCTGTTACGGAGCGGATTCATCAAACGTACCCCCCGCGGCCGGATGATCTCCCTATCCGCCTTCCAACACCTCGGCCTCGCCACCCCCGCAGACGACGGCACAGGACAAGCCAAACCATTCTAATGCGGCGGCACAGCCGCTTGGTGTGAGCTTCCGCTCAATTTGTATAGGCCGCTCCCGTTGGTCGCTGCGCGTTGAGAGGTGGTGAGGTGTTTCCGGGAGGGCGAAGCTCCTGCTGAGCCGCATCGTTGCGTTGGGCGTGATGCGGGAATCATTGAACAATTGACAGGTTACGGTAGCGCGCGGCTCGGCGGGAGCCTCGCCCTCCCGGGAATGCTGTATTCCCAAATCCCAGCGACCAACGGGAGCGACAATCGCCCCTCGAGCGGAAGCTCGCACCAAGCGGCTGTGCCGCCGCTAGTTGGCGCGGACGTTGAATTCTAGTTTCCAGCGTCCGTCGTTGGTGGTGCTGACGCCCCACAGTTCGAACATTCCAAGCTCGGTGATTTTGGCGTGAAATTTGACGGGCACGTAGCCTTCGTCGGTCTCGGCGGATGCTGGTAATGTGGCTTCCAGTGGATCGGTTTCGGTGATTTCGTCGGTCGTCCAAGAGGCAATCACGCTGCCTGGTTGGTCGTCGCGGCGCGTGGCGGAGCTGAAGAAGCGAAATTGCGCGGGCTGGCCGACGACCAAACCGATTTCGGCGGAAGGCACGTCGACTTCGGTGCCTTCTTCCATTCCCAGGGCAGCGACGCACAGTGCGCGTAAGGGACGGGGGACGCCGGGAATCGCCGGGCCGGAGGTCTCAATCCCGACGTAATACGCATGCGACGTCCCGCCGCGAATGCGAATGCCGCGGCCTTGTTTGGCGCGGGCATAGTAGGCAGCACCGCGCGCTACGGCGTAATCGAGATCGTGTTCACCGTCGAGCAGCTTCGGCTTCACCTCGGACCAACCGGCGATGGTTTGTTGTAGGCGTTTGCGCAGCTCAGCCGCTTTGAAGACACCGCCGTTGAACAACAGCCGTGTCGGCTGTACTGCTTCCCCGTCGCCCTGCGCGCTGAGGAATGCCGCCAAGTGCCGCGTTACTGCTGTGTCTGCTTCGAAAGGTAAACCGATTTCTTGAAATCCGGAGGTCGCCGCCGCTTGCGGTTTTTCTGTGATGTCGCACTTGGGGAAAAAACCGTCCAGTAGCAGCGACGCTGATTTTTTGCAGTCCATGTCGATGGAGACGGTGCCGCCAATCAACTTACTGCCGCGCCCCAGCACAGTGACCGGATGCGTGTCGGGGCCCTCGGCGGCGAAGATTGTTTCTTTGGCGTTGCGACAGGCGTGCCATAAAGAGACGGACTGCCAAGCGTCGAGTTGGGTTCCTTTTTTTGCGAACTGGGCAGCCGCCTGATGCGCCAAGGCGAGGTCCATGTTGTCGCCCCCCACCAACAGGTGATTGCCAACCGCGCGGCGCTCTAAGGTTAGCTCACCCTCCTCTTCGTTGACTTCAATTAACGTAAAGTCAGTCGTACCACCACCGACATCGCACACCAATAGTATGTCGCCGACCGACAACTCTTTACGCCATGCATCACCGGCAGCGGCCAGATAGGCGTAGAGTGCCGCCTGTGGTTCCTCGAGCAGCACAAAGTCTTCGGGCAAACCGGCGGCCAAGGCTGCTTCGCGGGTCAAATCCCGCGCGCTGGCATCGAATGAGGCAGGTACCGTGAGTACGACGTGCTGCTGGGCTAAAGGGGCGTCGGGATGGGCGGTGTCCCAGGCGGCGACGAGATGGGCCAAGTATTGCTGTGCGGCGGAGACGGGCGAGACCTTGGGAATGTCCTCCCCCGCACCCCACGGCAGGATGGGTTCGTGACGATCCACGCGATTATGGCAAAGCCAAGATTTCGCCGAGACGACGGTCCGCGTGGGGAGGTCGGCTGCCTGTTTGTGGGCCAATTCGCCAGTCGTTACGGCTGGGTGGTCCTCCCAGGGAAGTGCGAATGCTTTTCCGGATTTTTCCGTTTCGGTGGGGATGTAGAGAAACGATGGCAACGCTTTTTTGGCGTCCACGGTTCCGGCCGCCACGAGTTGCGGGATCGGTAGCAACTGGATCTCCGCATCCTCGCTATCCAGTGAGGAATAGGCCAATACGCTGTTCGTGGTACCCAGGTCGATGCCAACGGCAAATTCAGTCGTCATGGAATATCAATGCTTCAATTCAGGTGAGGACGTGCGTGCCGCGCATTCTAACGGGCTCGGGACGGCGTGCAAGAAACGCGCACCGTTTCAATTGGCCATCAATTCCAACACGCGGGCAAATGCACCATAACTCCCGCCGCTGAAGAGAACAAACCGGACCAACTCCGGTCGCCCCTGCTGTTGCAGAAAGTCACGGACAACGGCCAGTGAAGTTTCGGCCGCTAGATCGATGGGATAACCATAGACGCCGGTGCTGATGGCGGGAAAAGCGATCGAGCGACAATTGTGCTCAACCGCTAGTTCCAGGCAGCGACGGTAGGCTCCGCCGAGCAAATCGGCCTCGTTCTGTCCGCCGCCCCGCCAGATCGGACCGACCGCGTGGAAGACAAACTTGGCCGGCAATCCGTAGGCTGCCGTGGCGACTGCCTCACCAGTGGGACAACCGTCGGGATAGGCTCGGTCTGTTTCCTGCATCAATTCCGGACCGGCGGCGCGGTGAATAGCACCGTCGACTCCGCCGCCGCCATGCAGCCCGCTATTGGCCGCGTTGACAATAGCGTCGACCTGCTGCGTGGTAATGTCCCCTTGCGCGAGTTCCAAGCGACTCTCACCGAATTGCACCAACATGATTTTGAATTTCTCGACTACAAGTAGTTTCAAAGCCCTCTGACGCGTCACGTAATCTCTTGTATTATAGATTCCTGAACAGGCGCAACCGGGTTTTGAAACTGGTTCTAGGGAAGTCACCAGGGAAATGAAAAGGTACCCTGAACACTACAGGCTTTCTAAAAACCGAACTAGATCTTTGAACTCTTGTGCCCCCAAGTCGCGATCCAATTGGTGCTGATGCTCGGTGAACACAGCTCCGAGCGTTGCGGCACGTTTGTCGTGAAAAAATCCTCGGCGTCGGCCGATACCGCGCAGGGACGGTGGATTGAACTTTCGGTTGCCGACCTCATCGACCAGATCCACATCGAAGACTCCGCCAGTCGTATAAGTCACCGGCGGGACGTGGCACTGGATACAAATCATCTCATGAAACAACGTCTGGCCGCGGGTGAGACTGGCTTCATCCGACGCATCGATTGTTTGCGGCCGTAAAGGGGGTGGCGGTTTGAGGGTCTGCAAGTAGGCGGCCAGATCGTTCACGTCTTCCCCGCTGGGAGGATCGCCGTGCAGCGTGGTGCGGATCGATTGATCGATTTGATCATGAAGTTCTTTCATGCTGCCATTCCAGGCCCACAGATCGGTTTGCGAGACGCCGAGTAAGGTTGGAATGCGCTTCGGGGCACCGTACGAACCGTCTCCTAATGTGTCAGCTGTTAATCCGTTTGTGTGTCCGTCGGTGTGGCAACTGTGGCAGCTCATCCAACTGTCGTGCGAAATACCGGCGTCAAAAAATAACAACTCGCCTCGTGTCTGCGGGGATGGATCAGGTGACGGACCGAGGGAAATGTCTCGCACGGGTGGATCAGCGGCGGGGTCGATCACGGAAATGGAATCGGAAAGTGTGTTGGCCACGACCACCTCACCGGAATCGACGGTCGCGAGCAGGGCTGTGGGGCGTCGCCCCGTTTTGTAGCGCCGCATGTCGCGGCCAGCAAGATCGGTGATCGCCACTTCGCCCGTCCCGGCGAAGGCAATGGCTATGCGGCCTTTGTCCAGCAGGGCGATATCTGACGGGTCAGCCGCGCCATGGCCCACGTCTCCCAAACGGACAGCCCCCCGCCCGTCGAGCAAGTTGTCCATCGGCGACAACAACCGCTGGACTGAAATCGGGCGAGCGACGTTGTTGGAGAGCATCCCCCAGTGCAGATCGTTAAACGTCGCACGGGCCAACGGATTGAGTTGTTGATGCGTGATCAACACCGCATCTTGCGCGTGATTGAGTGTCAGGCCTTGTAAGTTGTGGGCGGGGAGGTCACGAACGGATGCGACTTCGCCGGATTCGGCATCCACAACCGCAAGCTGTCCGCCGAAGGCGTCTGCGACAACCAGCATCCGGGCATCGCCGAGTAACAGCAGCTTTCGCGGCTCGAACGGTAACGCGACGGTTTTGAAGATTTGCAATTCGACATTCGAATCGTCGTGCGACGAGACACTCACAATCGACAGCCGCCGCGACCACAGCGATGCGACGTAACAGCGCGTTGCGTCGTCGTTGAGAATCAATTCTACGGGAGACGGGCTAACGGGGAGGCGTGCGGTTTCCTGTAGTGCATCGTTGTCGTAGCGCAGCGCGATCAATTCATGACTCGCCTCGTCGGTGACTAATAGTTGTTTTCCACCGGGAAGAACGGCCAGGTCCGACAATTGTTTGCCCGCCGGAAACTCGTTGATCACGCTCCACGTGTCGGTGTTGAGCAGACTGACAGTGCCGCTACGACGGTTGGCAACGGCAAGCCGCGCTGCGTCATCAAGCCACCCCAAGGCGATGGGGCGGCGGAGCTGTGTGGGCAATGGGGGCGTGACTTCCTGTGGCTCCCCAGCCCAGGCAGGTATCAATGCGCTGAGAGTCAAAAAGGCGCTCAGGAAAATGCAGCGAGCATTCATATTCAGCATGTCTGTTTGGCCTAACAATTAGTCGACGGTCGGTTTTGTTTTTTTGAATCCCTTCAACAAAACCTCTTCCGCTTTTCTTCTTTTGTTGACATTCGCCAAAATCTCCGCTGATCATGTGGTATTGATCATACCGCATCAGCGGTGATCAAGCGCTGCTGTGTCCTACGTATCCTTATCAGCGGGTCGGGAGATGTCGTAGACGATGATCGTGCCGTTGCCTAACAGGCAGAGCAAACGCTGGCTATCGGCTGTGAACAGGACTTGATCAATCCCATCCACTTCGGTGCCGAAATCAAACAACGGTTGACCGGTTTGGCAGTCCCACAGTTTCACCACTTGGTCATTGCCACCGGTGACAATCGTCTTGCCGTCCGGTGAAAACGCGACGGTCTTGATTTTATCGACATGGGCGATCACCGAGTACAGCTTCTCGCCGTTGTGAGCATTCCACAGTTTTAACGTTCGATCATGGCTGACCGTGGCAATCAAATCGCCGCTCGGATGATAGGCACAGTCTGACAATGTGCTGGAGTGCTCATTCAAAGTAAAGAGTTCCTTGTTGTGAACGATGTCTACAACAATCAGGTCATTCATTGTTCCGTATGCCAAGCGATCCCCATCGGGGGAAAACTCGATCGCGTGGCTTTGCGTGGCGGGAAAACGCTGGATTTCATCCGGCTGATCCAAATCGTAGATCTCGATGTAGTCCACGCTTGACCACCAAGCGGTGGCAATTTTTTGCCCGTCGGGCGAGACTGCTATACGTGGATCATCAAGCTCAGGAGAAATTGGCCACGAATGGATGAGCTGTTGTGAATCGAGATCAAACAGGCTTAATTTTTTCTTGTCGGTCGCCGCCATCCGGCGACCGTCCTTCGAGGTCCCGATCGACATCCAACGCGGTTGTGGGGTTGTAAAGGCGCTAGTCCCTTCGCGCCGGGCTAGATCGTATTGAATAATGTCTTTATCAGCGAGATACAGCTGACTGTTTTTCCCGATCGCCATTTCTGTAACATTCAGTCCCGGTGTCGCGATCTTCCATTCAGCGGACTGTGGGTTGGTTGCCCACATGTTGATCACACCATCGAGTCCGCCGGAGACCAGTAAATTACTCCCAGTACTGACAGCCAACGCTTGAACGCGATCAGAGTGCGCTATCCAGTAGGGCATAATTTTCTTCTCTGACATCGAGTTCTCCTGACTGGCGCCTGCGGTCACCGGCCAAAGATGAATTGTCGCGCCGCGATCGCCGGTCGCTAGCCAATCGCCGTCGGCCAAGAACGTCACCGACTCCACACCATCGGGTTGGCTGCCCAGCTTTCGGTACTCCATGGTTTTTGTATCAATCAGGAACACTCCACCGTGGACTGTGCAAGCGGCTATGTGGCGACCGTCTTGGGAATAGGCCACACACAACACACGTGAATCTTTGAGATCCCAGACAAATGGTTTTTCTTGTTGATTCTGCAGATCCCACAACCGCAAGGTGCGATCACTACTCGCGGAGGCCACATATCGACCGTCGGGAGAGACCGCAAGTTGTTCTGGATCCCGTTCGTGTCCGGCGAACTCTCCCAGTTTTTTGCCTGTGGTGCGATCCCACAGATAAATCATTTCGTCATCGCCGGAGGAAACGATCGCCGCATCATCAGGCAGATAATGCAGGCAGTACACCTCTCCATCATGTGCATCGATCGACTGCACTTGCATTCCATCAGAGACGTTCCAGGATTGGATACGGCCGCTGGAATCGGCAGTTGCAATCTCCGCTTGATCGCTGGTCCAACAGACGTAATTGGCGGATTCCGCCCCGGTCGGAATCGTGCGGACCTCCTGGCCCGTCTGCGTATCGAAGATGTAAATATTGCCGTCGCCGCAAGCGGCCGCCAAGAGCAATCCATCGGGAGAGGGTTGCACACAAAAAACGCCAGCAGGACAACTGATCGAAGCATGGCTGGGGAGTTCGACGAGTCGGTTCATGTAATACCATTCAAAACCGGGCAGATCCTCCTCACTTTTCGCTGGATGATGATTATTCAATAAATCGACCGCCGAGGGAATATCTTCGCGGCGCAGCGCGTCGGCTGCGACCTTCATTTCTGAGACATACAGCAGCCGTTGCATGCGGTTGTTCGCTTGTTCTGCCCGCTCTCTTTGCAAATCGGCAGTTTCTGAGCGTTCGTCAGCAATTTTCCAGGCACGGTGCATTTCCAATGCCTGCCACGTACTGACGGCGATGCCTAGAATTAAACTCAATGCAATCGCAGCGGCGGACCCCAAAGCTGTCCGGTGCCGACGGGCAAATTTCCACAAGCGATACGAAGCCGAGGGAGGCCGCGCGGCGACCGGTTCATCGTTAAGAAACCGTTGCACATCGTCGGCAAATTCGCCCGCTGTTTGATACCGTCGCTGAGGATCTTTTTCGATCGCACGAACGATAATCCAATCCAAATCGCCAGTGAGGGTTTGGCCCAATCGTTTGCGATCCGTCCGGCGACATTCCAAAACGTCGGTCAACGTTCCTTCGTCCAACGTGTTAATGCGACTACTGGGGCGTAGCGGTTCGTCCTCGCGAATAATCCGCCGCATTTCGTCCTGAGTCGCTTGATACAAAGCCTGCCGGTCAAATGGCGTGGTGCCGGTTAATAGTTCGTACAGCAGGACGCCCAGCGCATAAATGTCGGTCCGAGTATCGACGTCCGCCCCGCCCCATTCCGCCTGTTCGGGACTCATATACAGCGGCGTCCCCACAAGCTGCGCGAACAACGTATGTGCGGTCTCCTCACTACCTTCCTGATTGATTGCCTTGGCGACACCAAAATCAATGATCTTAGGAACGGGAGTTCCATCGTGATGTGTGACCATCACGTTACTGGGTTTGATGTCGCGGTGAATAATCCCCTTTTGGTGCGCATGCTGGACCGCGTAGCAGACTTTGATGAATAGCCGCAAACGATCCCGCGCGCGCAGCTTGGCGTCATCGCAATAATCGGTGATCGGCTTGCCCTGCACCAACTCCATGACGAAATATGGTCGGCCCGATTCGGTTTCACCCGCATCAAAAACATGCGCGATGTTGGGGTGATCCATCATCGCCAACGCCCGTCGCTCGATTTCGAAACGGGCGATCACCTGCTTGGTGTCCATTCCTGGTTTGACAACTTTGAATGCCACCCGCCGCCTGACCGGTTGGGATTGATGGGCGATGTAGACGACGCCCATCCCGCCTTGGCCAATCTGCTCGGCCAACTGATAACCATCGACAACGGTCCCCGTGAGATTGCCCATGGACTGCGATTTGCCGAGGGACGCCAAGATCGTTGGAGGTTTGTCGAAGTATCCCGACACGATCTTGTGAGCGGCAAGCAGTTCCTCAACGCGCGCTTGAAGCGAGGTGTTCTCCCCACAGGCATCACGCACGAATTGGTCCCATTGATCAGCCGGAATCTCATCAACGGCTCTTAGGAATATCTGTTGTGCGAGCGCGGACTCCGAATCGTCCAGCGGATCTGCCATGCCCAATCTCTCCCCCCACTGGTCACCTAGACTTGCCAGACCAGCCAGCGATGACGACTGAGCGACCGCACGACATCGCTGTTGGCACAACGAATCTCAATCGTACTGCACAATTTGGGCCGTCACAATGCTGTTTGGCGGGGAGGGAGAATGCGTTAGCGGACGGAAAGTGCTTCCCGCTCCGCTTGCCCTAGAAATAATTCCGCCAATGTGATGTCGCCGGAGTTGAGGCGCCGACCTGCAACAGAGAGCGAACCGGGACGGACTTGCAGCGATTCCAAGACAGGCTGTTGAAAACCAAACTGACCTAATTCGACAAGAATCACCTGATTTCCGTCGCGTTGCGTGAAGACATGCAGGCACCCCGATTCGGTCAACATTCGCGACATTTCAGCCAACACATCGTCCATTGGCAATGGAATCCCGCCGGCGCGCGCACTAGCAAATTCGACTGCCAAACAATCCGGAGTTTCGATATCGGGCTTCAACTGCACGCTAATGACCGTGTCCCAATATTCGTCTCGATAATGAAACGCGAGGTGGATCGTATCCTCAGTAAAATGTAGCCGTGGTTCACTCACACCGATCGGCAACCAATGCGCGCGATGTCGGGGAAGTTCCTCGGCCAACCAACTGTTGATTTGGGTCGCTGTGAATTCTTGCGACCATTCATCGGCATGATAAATGTCATCGACCAGACGCAGTGTCCGCTGCTCCAGATGTTGGGCTTGTTGTTGCCGCTGTTGGGGATCGGCTTGTTGCTTTAAGGCGTCTTGGTAAAACCGGGGCACTTGGTGAAAGGACCAGCCCGTGGCCGCGGCGACCGCGGTCAGTAAGAGGACGACTAAACAACCGCCGATCAATGCATGTGATCGTTTCATGAGCAATTCTCCCCGCGGACGCCATGTCAAAATGAAGTCCGCGTCGAACTGTCGTCAAAACTGCCTTACGCGTGTCAACATCAGCGGTATCTTGCTATCGCCGAAACTCGTAAAGTCGGTTTTGCACCGCGTTGCCGAATTTGACTTTGCGTGGAGTCGATTGCTTCCTGACACCGCACGGCGCAGGGAGACACAATGAGGCCCAGATAGGTTGGGCAAGACGACTCAGGGGGACTCCGCGAAAATCCAACGTTTGAGGGATCACGATATGGAGACAAACGTCAGCCGACCTGTCACCGATGACTTGGCGACTGCCGTGTGAGGCGGGAATGCCTCAACTAAAAAAGAGGGGACTGAACTTGTGACTGATTGCGATGAGAAACGGGTGTACGCCCATGCGAACACCGGAAAATGCAATGGCAACGTGCTGTGAAGTTCGTCAAAAAATGATGTGCATTGCCGCGCGTCGCCCCAACCGGACGAGAGTGCGCGGTGGAATCCTACGGCGGAAGGTGAAATGGGTCAAGATGTGTCCGCTGGCGAAAGTTGACACCGACCACATAAGTTGGAATCTCTTTCACAAACGGCTAGAAATTTATCGTTTTATGACTCGCCCGATTCGCCTTGTAATGGCACGTCGGACATGTCGTCCAGTGGCTGGATTGTCGGCATCGGGGAATCGTTTTTCAAAAATTTCCGATCACGGTTGATGATGCCGCGGCGCATGGCGCACGTTAGGCAAAATCGCTCACCACCATTTTCGAGATAGATTTCTCCGGTGATCAGTAAATGGAAAAAATCTTGGCCGGGGTGTTGGGCAAAACAGCGTTCTGTGCCGCCGGAATGTTTGATATGCGCCGACCAGCCTGTGGAGTGGGGCACGTATAGTCGTTCGTCGACCGCCGGTTGCGTATCCTCAAGAACTATTCCGTCGTGGTCGCTGTTAGCCATGCCTCACTCCCGAAGTAAATCAAAATCTTTGTGCGGCGAAAAATTGCACAACTGGTTCTGCCGAGGTCATCATCTCAAAACGTACCCACCGGCGCCTAGCAAGGCGCCCGATTCTCGCGCGGACCGCTAAGATCAGCACGATCCGAAACGGACTCTCAACCTCGACAACTCTTCTAAACCAGACAAACAGATGCATTGAAGGGCTTACGGCACCGATGCTGCGGCCCTTTTCCCTCCGTAATACTTCCGCCGCTAATGAGAGTATAGGGCAATTTGTGCAATTGGTGCAGTCTAGTCAACAGAGCTCGTCGTTCAGCGTGCCCGACAGCGGCTTCCTGCAGCTAAAATTTTAGAGATCCAATTGCGCAAACCACAACGTCCGCGCAACGGGTACCGGTCGAAACGCCGGTCTCCATCATCGCCAAGCCCAAGCAACGGAATCGCCGATACCCGTATCGCTAAGTCAAGACGATCACAGCAAAACGCGACGGGGAGGAATCGCGATCGGCATGCACGCCGGCGCGATTCTCGGTTGGAAAACCGAACTCTCCTTGCGTTTGAGAAACACGCCCCTCCGAATGACTCAGAGGTACCATACACGATGTTAGAATGCGTTGACGAGATTCGTTGTTTGGATGATTTGCGAAACTTTATCCATCACAAATTGTGTGAATGCGAAAACCTGGTTCTCGAACAATTTTCCATGAGTGAGATGCAACTCACTCGCCGGGGCCGCGACTGCGGATTGCAATTCTCGCTGCAAGGCCCCCGTAGCGTCCGCTTGGGAGCCATCTGGGCCTCCGACCACAATATCATTTATTTTTACGACGCACGCGGCATCCGTTACCTAAAAGTCAAACTCCGCCAACGGTTGCTCCCTCAAGCCGCGTAATTTGATGCGACAAACCGGATGGTTGGCGGGACAGGTCTGGAGAATGCGTCGTTTAGCCAACCGTTGAAAAACAAAAACATACGAGAATCGGGTGCCACTGCTGGCTTGTCCAGCAGTGTATTGCCGGTCGCTCAGTTTGCACTGGCTCAATAAGCCGCCAGTGGCCCCCTTTTTCAACGGTTTCTTGGCCCACCCTGCCTGCCCCGCAGACTATTCGGTCGTCGCCCGGCGTTGTTTGGCCAGCCAGGCGCAACATGCTTCGGGCAACCCTTCATGACCTCCTTGAAAGATGGTCACCCGTGCGTTGCCTGATTTGCGCCGCAATATAATATCGCGGCCATAGGTCTCGTCGGTCACCTGATCGCTCGCTTGCGGCGCGGTCAGTTTTTGCGCCGTCCACAATTGCTCAGCCTCGTCGTCGGAGACCCCATCGTCGCCGTTGGTTGTTGCAATGCGATTGAAGGCATTCAGCGAATGCGCGATCGGGACCGACCCGGTATGCCCGTCTTTGACCCCGGCAGCAATGTCGACGTGCAGGTCGCCCACTTGATGCAGAAAATGAATCGGCGACCGCGCACGATAGTCGGCATCGATTTCCTCTGACTCGCCCGGTTTCCCTTTCAGGACTTTGAGGATGTCGAGCGCATAGCCTGCGGGTTTGCCGTCCGGTGCATGAAAGTTGTACCACTGCGGCAGGTCCGTGATTCCGACCCAGGCCGAAACCGCTGAGAAACGCTGCGGATAGTATCCGGCCATCAACAACGTCATATGCCCTCCGCCGGAGGCACCGGCCAAGTAAACCCGCTGCGGGTCGACCTTGTAGTGCTGTTCGACATAATTCATCGCATCGATGATGTCGGTCCGTGCCAATTTCGATCCGCACGCCTCGGGGCGCTTGTTGGGTCCGCGAAAATTGGGCAACAACAAAATCCATCCGCGACGGACGGCTTGCTTTTGATACTCGAGCGATGCTTCCTGCCGATAATCCGCGCTCCAAGAGTGCAACCAAATCAGTAGCGGCGTGGGTTGCTCGCGGGCCGTCTCGGGCGCCCACAACAAGGATGTTTGCGGCGTCCTGTCGAGTGAACTGGTTACGGATATTTTTTCGAGCATGGGCAATGGGTCCTCACCACGGCAGACGGAATCCGGCCGTCCGAATCCGCTGACTACCAACAAGGCCAACAGTACGCCGACGGCACGACTCATTCCACGGTCTCCTGGGGTTTTTGCAAAACTCCGATGATAAAGAATACAGCGGCGAACAACAAATATCCCACCGCAATCTGATTAGCACGAAATGCCAATGCCCCTTGCATCGGTTGGGTTGCTCCGAACAAATAATCGAGCGCATTACCGCTAATTTGATAAGCATGTGTCAATCCGCAATAGGCAAACGCTGCGGCAAACAGCGACCAGATGGCGGCCGTATAGAAACGCTGCTCGATCAAAAACACGGAGATCGCAGCCAGCATCATACAGGTAAAAATGTAACCGCGTTCCATCACGAACATGCCATGCAGCAAAAAACCATTGACGGCGACTGTGGGGTTGGCTTCTAACGCTTTTTGCGCCGAGCCTCCCGCTTGAGTGTAAGCACCTAGCACGACCGTGGCGCCCCAGGCGGCGATGGCCGGGAAGAGTCCGACCGCCACGGCCGGTGCATGTTCACGCGGCGTACTTTGAAATGCTTGGGCCGTAATGATGATGCCGATCCACAACACGATCGCAATCCCCGCTTGCATCGGAATCAGGCTATTGACCAGCGCCACCGTTCCGGTCAGGCACATCAAAGCAATCACCACGCCGTTGAGCGTCGAGTAACCCGCCCGCGCGCCGAGCCCTTTCCAACCGGGGTGTCCGATGTAGATCGTCGTCGGAAAACAACTCCCAAACCCCGCCGCTAACATCGTTCCCACGCCATTAACGGCCAACGAGGAGCGCGTGTCGTACGAATCGCCGGCGGCTTCGGCCGATTCAATGTTCTGCAAACTACCAATAACGTTGAATAGTCCCATCGGCACAATCACTGAGAGATATCTCAACCAATGACTATCAGCGGTCAGCAGTTTCCAAATCTCCGCGCCGGCGAATTGCGGCGGGCACCAGCCACGTGCCTCCCATGCCTGGGTTGTTTCATG
This sequence comes from Symmachiella dynata, assembly GCF_007747995.1. Lineage (NCBI taxonomy): Bacteria > Pseudomonadati > Planctomycetota > Planctomycetia > Planctomycetales > Planctomycetaceae > Symmachiella > Symmachiella dynata. The sequence continues at coordinate 6,062,913 of NZ_CP036276.1, forward strand.
CAGCCCGACGGTCACTCCCGTTATGTCGGCCGGCAGTACCCAGGCAATCAGCGTGCCCAGCGTGACTGCAATCAATCCGCCGGGCAGACCCCAGGGCAACGAGATCCTAGAAAAATAGGTAATCAAAATCACCGCCAACGGCAGCATCGCCACGAGCGGGTATTGAAAAATCTCCAGCGCGAAGGTCATCGAAATAAAACCGATGGCGATCCCTGCCAATGTCGACAACAATGCAGCACGAGGCGTGTTGCGGCGAACGGTATCGGCCACGAGCGATCCTGAAAATTCAATCAACCCGCTCCCCAAACAGGCGAGCAATCCCATTTGCCAAGCCGCTTCGGCACTCTGCGTGTCGTCATAGACCGGTTTGATCACGAAGAACACGAATACCAACAGGGAGACCGTATTGATGCCATAAGGCAAAGCGGTAACATCATCTCGCCCCGTCCGTGCTGCCAGTCGATGGGCCTGCCAAGCATAAAACAGATTGCCAAAAACGATGCTGACAGCAGCGCCGGGGAGGATATGTTGATACAAATACCGGGCATCCTCACCCGACATTCCGCACAGACCGGTACACAGACTGATGATCAACAACAACTGCACCAGGTTGTCGACAAACAACCCGAAGAAGCCATCAAGATCGCGGCGGACAAATAATGGATAGCGTGTTGACATAGCCCAGGCAGCCTAGCGGGCAGGCAAAGGGGACGTCAAGTTCGCCCTGGCGCGAGGCTTGCGGCCGAAGTGCGACGGTGGTTCTCGATTGTGAGAACATATCAGGAACTGCTAGTCACCATCGCCAGGGCGGCATTTCTCGTGAAAACGGGGTGGAATCGGCTGTGGTCCGCTGAAATCGTGCCCTGCAGAGTTGAACAGCCCTCCCGTCAGCCGCTAAGCTTGTCGCTTATTCACCACCGAACTATTCATCACCGAACAAAAATCGTATCCCGGACGAGGCTGGATCGCTCTGCGCCCATGTCCCGCCGTGAACCAACCCCCTTAATACGGGAGTCGGCGACCAACCGTCGATTCACAGAGAGCACACGCAACGTATGGCCCGCGATTTTCTTAAAGACGCCCGAGATCATTACGACGTGATCGTCATCGGCAGCGGATTGGCCGGTCTGACCTCCGCCAATATTCTGGCCCGCGCCGGACATTCGGTCTTGTTGCTTGAGCACCATTACCAACTTGGCGGAATGGCGACATGGTTCAAACGCGCCGGCGGCCACATTTTTGATATCTCACTGCACGGCTTTCCCGTCGGCATGATCAAAAGTTGCCGCAAGTATTGGACGCAGGAAATCGCTGATTCGATCGTGCAGCTCAAAGGCATTCGCTTTGAGAATCCGCAATTCTCATTGACGACGACTTTCAATCGCGAAGATTTCACCAAACTACTAATTGAAGAATTCAAAATCACCCCCGAGACCGTCACGCGGTTCTTCGACACGGCGCGGAAGATGAACTTCTTCGACGATCAAGCCAGAACCACGCGGGATTTATTCAACGAGTTTTTCCCCGGACGGGATGATGTCGTGCGGCTGCTGATGGAGCCGATCACCTACGCCAACGGTTCTACGCTCGAAGACCCCGCACTGACGTACGGTATTGTCTTCTCGAATTTCATGAGTAAAGGGGTCTTTACCTTTCGAGGCGGCACCGACCACCTAGTCAATCAAATGAAGGCCGAGATGTTGGCCAATGGCGTCGATTTGCGGATTCGCTGCCTGGTGGAAAAAATCGAAGTCTCCCCCGACCGCAAAGTCACCGGGGTTGTGGTGAATGGGCGACGCATTGGCTGCAACGCAATCGTCTCCAACGCCAACGTCAAATCGACAATCCTCAACCTTGTAGGCGAAGACAAGTTTGATAAGTCTTATGTCGAAGAGGTCAAAGCGGTTCGTCTGAACAACAGTAGCTGCCAAGTTTACATTGCTCTAAAACCGGGGGTTGGATTTGAGCCGTGCGGAGATTTGTTATTTCACTCCGAACACCGCGGATTCGATGTCGAAGCCATGCTCAGCCGCGATGTCAGCAGCCGGACGTTTTCGTTCTACTATCCCGAAACCCGCCCCGGCAGCGACCGGCATTTGATTGTCTCCTCGACAAACGCCAACTACAAGGATTGGGCGGAGTTGTCGGAAGAGGAATACCAAGCGGCCAAGCAGGACCTGTGCGACACCACGCTCGACTGCCTGAATCAATACGTGCCGGGCATCCACGAAAAAGTGGCGCACGTCGAAGCCTCAACACCGCGGACCTTCGAACACTATACCCGGCACATGCAGGGCGCATCGTTCGGAACCAAATTCGAAGGCCTCAAAGCCAGCAAGGAATTGTCCGAGCAAATCAGCGGCCTGTACCATGCCGGCTCCGTGGGCATCATCATGTCCGGCTGGCTGGGAGCGGTCAATTATGGCGTGATTACGTCCAATGAAGTTGATAAGTATTTGACACCGGCGATGACTTGATTTGAGTGGCCGGTGGCCAGAAGTAGTAGGCAGTAGACGGTAGGCAGTAGGCAGAAAGATATTGGTTGGGGCGTCCCTGGTCTTCCTCAAGCCTGTTCCCTCACGCCTCATGCCAATCGTCCCACAGCCTCATTCCCCCAACACAGAGGTTTTTTACCCCCGTGGATAGCTCTGAGATTGAAAAACTTATTCCGCATCGCGATCCCTTTTTGTGGATTGATCATGTGACCGAGATCACTGAGACGGGGATTCGGGCGACGAAAGTGATTGATCCGGCGCTGGATGTCTTTCGCGGGCACTATCCACACTTTCCGGTGTTGCCGGGCGTGTTGATTTTGGAGGCCTGTTTTCAAGCTGGGGCGATTTTCATTAGCCGCACCGCTGAGATCGATGCGGGGATGGTGCCGGTGGTGACCCGGGTGAACAACGTCAAATTCCGCCAAATGGTCCGTCCGGGAGACACGTTGGATATTGAAGCGGAATTGACCGAACGGCTTAGCAACGCCTATTTTTTCACCGCCAAGGCGACCGTTGCCGGCAAGGTCGCTGCTCGGGTCGAGTTCGCCTGTGCCGAAGCGCCGGCGGAATGATGGGCAGCGCCGACGCCCGGTGATACAATCCTTTGCCGGTGTCCCGTCATCCCACGGTTGTCACAAGATTCGAGCATTCCCATGGCCGACGATCCCAAGATCACTGCTGAAACCGTGAAACAGATGGCAGCTGAATTGCTCGCGCTGCCTCTAGACGAATCCGAACAGGAGATGGTTGCCGGACTGCTCAATTCGCTCCACAAGGACATGCGGGCGCTGCGGCGGTTGGATATCACCACGGCCGAACCGGCAACGCTCTATCGACCGGGGGACGGGCCGGGAGAAGGGGACGCATGATCTTTCAGCCTCCCCATGTGATTGAAATCGCAACCGCCGTACGCGAACGGCGGACACTGGCTCGCGAGATCATTGACGAAGCTCTCTCACGCATCTCCCGTTTTCAAGAACCGTTTCATCTGTTTACGGCCATCTTGCCCGAGCTGGCGCGGCAACAAGCCAAAGCCGTCGATGCCCGCGTGCTCAAAGGGGACGACTTACCGTTGGCCGGCGTGCCGTTTGCTGTCAAAGATTTGATCGACGTCGCCGGCGTGCCGACCACGTGTGGTTCGCAGGCGTTTGCGAATCACAAAGCGGCGGCCGATGCCACCGTTGTGAAGAAACTGGTCGACGCCGGAGCTGTGTTGTTGGGCAAGTTGAACATGCACGAATGCGCGTTCGGCTTTACGGGCGAAAATGCGATCTACGGCAATTGCCCCAACCCGTGGAACACCGAGCGGATTGCCGGTGGATCGAGCAGCGGGTCGGCGGTCGCGGTTTCACTGGGAATTTGCGGATTCACGTTGGGGTCCGATACCGGCGGTTCGATCCGCATGCCGGCGGCGCTGTGCAATCTGGTGGGCCTTAAACCGACTTACGGCCGCGTCAGCCGCGCGGGGGTGATCCCGCTGTCGTGGTCGATGGATCATATCGGCCCACTCGCACGCACAGCAGAGGAAACCGCGGTTGTGTTGGGGGCGATGGCCGGGGCGGATGGTCTCGATGAATCGAGCAGTTCCAGCGGTGTGCCGGATTACTCGGCCGAGTTAGGCCAAGAAATTCGCGGCCTAAAAATCGGCGTCCCCCGCAATTGGTTTTTCGATTCGCTGCAACCGCAGGTCGCCCAAGCGGTCACAACGGCGATTGATCGGATGACGGCGCTGGGAGCGAAGCGGGTGAAAGCCACCTTGCCGCACCTACCAGAAGTCCTCGGTGCGCATCGGGCCATTATCCTTTCCGAAGCGGCCAGTGCTTTTGAACCGTATCTGCGCGACCGGCCGGAAGATTTCTCGGTCGATATTCGCACGCTGCTGCAAGGGGGGCAATTCATTCCGGCGGTCGATTACCTCAAAGCCCAGCGGGTGCGGCGGATTGTGCGACGGGACTGGGCCAAGGAGTTTGCACGCTTTGATTGCCTAGCCACCCCCACATCGGCGACGGTGGCGACAAGTTACGGGCAATCGAAGGTCAAACTTCCCGGCGGCGACACGCCGTTGTTGAACGCCTATCTGGACATGACGATGCCGTTTAACCTCAGCGGCCAACCAGCGCTGACGGTCCCCTGCGGATTTTCCGACGACGATTTGCCGATCGGCCTACAACTGGTCGGCGCTCCCTTCCGCGAAGCCATGCTACTGCGCGTCGCACACCAATACCAACAAGAAACCGCCTGGCACCACCGCCAACCTCCACTGGGCTAATCGAATCCCAATCCCACGGCTCCGCCGACGTGCGCGGCGCTCATTCGTCCAATTTGAACCGGCTGGACAAACGGCGTTGCAATCGCCATTCGGCCTGTGAGGTCACGTTTGTATCGTACAACGAAACCACCTTTAGGTTTTCCAGCCAATACAAATGCTGCAAGCCTTCGTCAGATATCGAAGTTCCGGAAAGGAAAAGCTTCTGCAAATTGAACGACATGGAGAAATGCCCCAGTGCCTCGTCGTCGAACGCTTTGTCGCTCAACGACAAGACTTCTAAATGTTCGAATTGCGCAAGTTCTTTAAAGCTCCGGTGCGTTAGATTGCTTCGGTCAATCACAACGGTCCTGATTCCGTGGAGATCGTCCAGCGGAACAACGTAACGAATAAACACGGCGTCGGTTAGTTTCTCTTTTGGTGGGCCAGACCCCACACCCGAGATACTTGGCAACGTCCAAGCCCCCGATGTTCGAGGTTTTTTCCAACTCACTTGCTCCGGAGCATCAAACGGTTTCATCCACTCATCACCCACGACATCTCGCAACCATTGCGGGCCACCCTGATTGAATCCAACTCTCCCGCCATGCGCTTCAATCCCCGCCACCAACTGCCACGTGCGATAATACCTCCAACCAAAAGGCACCAACACCGCCGAGAGCAACAAACAAACCGCCAGCGCAATCAACCACCCCGGCCGGTGGAGCAGCCGCTTCCACAATCGCGTTTTCGGAGTTTCGTCGTTCATCTCCTCCGCCCCTCACCGCCGTGGCCGGCAGCTATTAATCGTCGGAAACATCCAACCCCGGCAAATGCCGCTGCAATTCCGAGACCCCTTCGTCGGTGACATCGGTGTTGGACAGCGACAGATCCGTGAGGTCCTTCAATCCCGACAAGTGCCGCAGGCCTTCGTCAGTGACGGATGTGCCTGAGAGATCGAGCGAACGCAGTTTGTAGGATTTTGAAAAATGTGACAAGGCGTCGTCGTCGAACGCCTTGTCCCACAAAACCAGAACTTCCAGTTGCTCGAATTGTCCCAGTTTTTCAAAACTCAGCTGTGTGAGATCGTTTTCCGTAAGCTCTAAAGACTTTATTCCAACAAGGTCGTTCAGGGGGAGGATATAGTCGAGAAACTGATCGTCACCAAGGGTTTCCCTTGGAGTCCAGGAGGAATTACGAGATTGAGAAGGGGTAGAAGCATCAAAAACAAGTCGAAACGAAGAGACGTGGTTGGGGGCATCGAAAGGTTTCATCCACTCATCTCCAACGATATTCCTCAACCAAGTCGGACCGCCCAGTTCAAAATTCACCGCCCCTCCACATGCTTCAATCCCCGCAACCAACTGCTGTGTGCGATAGTACCGCCAACCAAACGGCACCAACACCGCCGTGAGCAGTAAACAGACCGCCAACGCAATCAGCCAGCCGGGCCGGTGGAGGAGTCGCGTCCACCAGCGTGGTTTTGGTGATTGAGTATCCATTTGATTAGCCTTTTCGCCGCCGTTACCAACAGCGTTTAGTGGTTTGAAACCTTCAATGCTGGCAACCGCCTCTGTAATCCCAAGACTTCCTTGTCGGTGACGGATGTACCACCGAGGGAGAGACTACGCAGCTTTGATGCTGGGGAAAGATACCCCAACGCCTCGTCGTCAAAGGATTTTCCTGTAATTAAAAGAGCTTCCAAATCCTCGAATTGCAAGAATGCTTTAAAACTTCGGTGCGTCATTTGCTGCCTGCAAAGGGCAACACGTTTGAGGCCGTAGAGGTTGTTGAGGGGCACGACGTTCGTAAGGAAACCAGCATCATCAAAAACCCCTACCTTGTGGAATGGTCCCCCCGCAGATATCGGCGACGGCAATTGGCAATAGAGTTCGTTGGGAATATCCAACGGTTTCATCCACTCATCTCCAACAATATTCCTCAACCAAGTCGGACCACCTGGCTCAAATCCCACTCCCCCACCACATGCCTCAATCCCCGCCACCAACTGCTGCGTTCGATAGTACCGCCAACCAAACGGCACCAACACCGCAGCCAACAGTAAACTAACTGCCAGCACTGCCAACCAGCCCGGCCGGTGGAGGAGTCGCGTCCACCAGCGCGGTTTTGGGGTTTCGTCGTTCATCAAATCATTGTCCAGCCGAGTAAGTCGGATCGTTGAAAAACACTTCGATGTTTGAACCATCCGCCCGTGCGGTGCAGGCGCTGAAACGATCTTGCGTCATACCGCACCAAAGTATGCTGGTGGATCATATCGTACGGGGTGGAACAAACGCAAAAGTATTTCAGACTCCACCCGTTTCTTGACCAGCCGTGACGCCCATATTGCACTGTTAAAAAACTGCGGCGATTCCCATTTGTTTTCAGCGCAATTTCCCCCGATCTTGGTTATCATTCGCAGAGAACAATGGAGCGACTTATGTCGCGAACCAATGGAGAGCCTGCCAATCAGAAGTTGCCCAGTCCAGGGCCAATAAGTGAGATCTATGGAGTCCCAACCATGAAGTCGCTACTCGCTACCATCACCTCTGTAACTTTGGCCCTCATTACTTTCACAAGCGCTCAGGCACAGGATCCGTTGCCGTCTTGGAATGACGGTCCGGCTAAGCAAGCGATTCTTAACTTCGTGCAGGTCACCACCGACAAGTCCAGTCCGCAGTACGTGCCGATCGAACAACGGATCGCCACCTTCGACCAGGATGGCACGCTCTGGACCGAACACCCCATGTATACGCAGGTGGTCTATTGCTTGCAGCGCGTCCCGGCGGTCGTGAAGGCCAAGCCGGAATTAAAAAATGTCGAACCATTTAAAACGGTCCTTTCCGGCGACCGAGCCGCCATTGCCAAATTGCAGTTGAAGGACCTGGAGGCCATTCTTTTAGCAACGCTGTCGGGCATGACGACCGAGCAGTTTCAAAGCGAAGTGCAAGCGTGGCTTAAGACGGCCCGTCACCCGCAGTTTGATCGGCCATATACCGAGCTGGTCTTTCAACCGATGCTCGAAGTACTGAAGTATCTGCGGGCGCACGGGTACAAGACCTACATCGTCACCGGCGGCGGCCAGGATTTCGTCCGCGTCTACGCCGAACAGGTGTACGGGATTCCGCCCGAACAAGTGGTCGGCACAGTGGGGGAAACCAAGTACGGCTATGGCAAAGAGGGCCAGCCAATTCTGACCAAAGAGCCCAAGCTGATCCTCAATGACGACAAAGGGGGCAAACCGGAAGGCATCCACATGATGATCGGTCGTCGCCCGTTTGCCTCATTCGGCAATACTCCGGGCGATCAAGAGATGCTGGAATACACCACCGCCGGCGAGGGTGCTCGGCTGGGAATGCTGGTCCTGCACGACGATGCTAAGCGCGAGTATGCCTACGGTCCCGCCCAGGGACTGCCCGCAACAAAAGTCGGTACCTTCCCGCAAGCCCTGTACGACAAAGCGCATAAACGAGGATGGTTTGTGATCAGCATGAAAAACGACTGGAATCGCATTTACCCGTTTGACAAGTAGCCCCAAACAGACAACAACATCGATTCTAGCGCCGTAATGCGGCCGTTCTCTTTGGCCTGATCGAATACGTATGTTGTCATTCGGCTGGTTCTGTGGGGATGATTTGAGCCTGCCAAGCTGAGCGTTCAGCGACCATCTGGTCTCAAAACCCAAATTTCCGTGGGGAGAGTCTGCCCGCTGTTTTTACTGAGTCACTAGCCGCAAGCCGTTTGAATGAAACGGTTTGCGCTCTCGGGTTATTTTCTTTGCAGCTTACGGTACACAACTTGCGAGTGGTGTTGATTCCTAATGAGCCAGCCCTTCTTTAGATGTCCAACTTGTGGAATCGGGGCGGCAGGTTTTTGCCAATCAAAGGGGATCACCATGTTTTACCGTATCGCACTTTCAAGCGGCCTGGGGCTCGTTCTAACCGCGTTGGCTATTAGCTACAACAGCGACCACTCCGAACTTGCGGGCGCTGACGTGCCAGAAATGGCCGACGAAAATAATCGCTTGTCGCAGTCACTCGACACAGCGGATTCGAAACAGTCACAAGAAAATCAAAAAGCATTGCTCGCCGACCTCAAACAGGCACGCGCGGTTGTGCGTAAAATGCATGGATATGAGGCGCGTTTCATTCGCCAAATTCGTAAAGACGATGAACTGCGTGACCCGGAGGAGATTCACTTAAAACTGCGTCACCAACCCATGAGCGTTTATCTGCGTTGGGAAACGACCGGCAAAGAAGTGTTGTACGTCCAAGGTCAAAACGACGACAAACTGCTCGTCAAGCTTGATGAAGGTTTGCTGAGCTTTGCCGGAACGCTGGCGCTGCAACCCGACGAGAAAAAAGCGATGAGAGACTCGCGGTATCCAATTACAAAAATTGGTCTCCTGAAACTGGTGGAGCGCATGCTCCAAGAAAACAAAGGTTTGGAATTAGAAAAGACCACGTGTAAAATACACGATGAGCTTGTCGATGACATGGAGTGCGTTTGTTACACGATCGAATTCTCCGGACCTGAGGTGCACCCGGAATACTCCAAGACCGTGCTGCACATCTGTGAGGACTCAAAGCTGCCGGTCTGTATCGCCAGCTATGGATGGAATGACCGCAAACCAGGTGAACTCGTTGAACGGTATGAATACCGCGACCTCAAGCCTAGCCAGAACCTCACCGACAAGGACTTTGATCCAGCGAATGATGCTTATAACTTTGAATAGGCTGGAATGAACCAGATTGCGTAATCGTTTCATCTAACATTTGCAATTTGGTGATAGACTCACGAATTCCAAAATCAACATCGATATGGATTTGAGGTGCCCGATGGAAACTGCGAAACCGCAAGACAACGAATTGTTGGAACACCTGGAATCGTTAGAACGCAGCCTGGACGTGCCGCTCGTTCCAGGGGAATTGGGGCAATGGTTGGAAACGGTGCAAAGTGAATTGGAAAGTACAGTGCGTGTATTGCGCACGTGCATTGAGTCCAAACATTCCAAAGAATTCCAACAAATCGGCAGCGAAGACCCGGGACTTTTCGGGCGTGTCCGGGAAATGCAACAAACCGATCAAGAAAACCTCCAGCGATCCGCCGTCCTCCTCGCAAAACTGGCCAAACTCAAACCGCTTGCGGATGCAGTCGGGGCCGACGAAAAACAGCTCGAGAAACCGATTGAAAATGTCGTCAAGCACGGCTTGGAATTCGTGACGGAAGTCCGCAAGCAAGAAACGGTAATCGATACTTGGCTGTTGGAAGCGTATGATCGCGATCGTGGTGTCGGCGATTAATTGTCGGCACGATTGGCTCATTCGTAGCCTAAACCGCAGTGCATCATGCACCGCCTGCGCTTCGTCACAACTCAAAGATTCCTAATTCGTTTTACCATTCTCGCCTTGCGTAACAACAGGCTGGTGACATCGGTCTGCAATACGCCCTCTCCCCTTGCGCTCCCACCGGCTTCATCGCAGACCTCGACTTTTTGTTTGGCAGTCTCTCTGCCAGGGGTTAGACGATCTCCTCGTCGTGGCTGGGAGCGGTGCATTCTCACTTGCGGGTAAACAAGCCGCTCCCACCGTGCGCTGCCATACATAACGCCGCCTCGCCCGTGGATGCCGGTCGACCACATCGTACGCCGAACGATCAGCCGAACCATCGAATTGGCATGGTTTTGGGGGAATCGGGACTTTAATTCCGTTCGGCATCAATTGTGCAGAATTCATTGGCATCGAACGTCGCTGAGGGCAAGACGGTGACGAGAATTACCGGCCCACGCGACGGAATTTTAAATGTCTTAGCAATAGGTGAAAACATGTCGACTTCAATCAACCACGAGCCGATCCGCGCGGGAATATTTACAACCGTCGAAAACGCAGACCGCGCCGTCACCAAGTTGCTGGACGCCGGTTTTGAAAAAGAAGAAATCACGGTGATCTGTTCCGATGAAAGCAAGGAACAGCACTTCGGCTCAATGCGCCAAAGCGAGGGAATTTCCAAAACCGACCAACAGGGTGTGGGCAAGTCCGGAGTCATTGGCGGCGCGCTGGGGGCACTGGTCTCACTGGCCGGTGTGGCAACGACGGGGGGAATGGGAATCGTCGCCGTAGGCCCGATTTTCGCCGGCGGGCTAACGGGAACCTTGTTGGGGATTTTTGTGGGAAGTGGCGTCGAGAACGAACTGGCCCGCTTCTACGACCAGGAAGTGACCCAGGGGAATATTCTCGTCGCCGTCGACCTTCCAGACGACGACCCTCAAAAAGCGGGCCGTCTGAAACAGGCTGGCCAAATACTTGAAGAAAGTGGCGCCTCATCTTTGCCGTTGAGTGAAGGTTGAGCGAATCAGCGCACTCGATCGGGCAGTTCGACAATTTCACCCTTCTCGCACTTTGAGTTGAAATATCATGGATTCATTCACACATCACAACCTGTTGCAACTCGTCACTCACAGCGATGGCGTTAAGGCTTCGTTGTACATGCCCACCGTCCGCTCTGGCCGCGAGGTGCAACAAAACGCCGTCCGCTTCAAAAACCTGATCAAACAGGTCAAGCACAAACTCGATGAGCAAGCTGTGAACATAACGCAGATCGACGCACGCGTTGACGAGGCGTTGAAGTTGGCGGCAAATGATCAATGGTGGCAGCATCAAGGTGACGGTCTCGCCATGTTTTTTGCTGATGACTTGATGGAAACTTATCGCCTGTCTGCTGAGATGCCCGAATTGGTCCTGGTGGGTCAGCGGTTTCAGATCACGCCCTTGGTGCGGTTGTTGCAAGGGGATGGACAATTCCATGTCTTGGCAGTCAGTCAAAACAGTGTCCGTCTTTTTCGGTGTACGCGTTATGACATCACTGAATTGCAACCGGCCGAACTCCCCTCGGACCTACGTTCGGCTCTGAATATCGACGAATACACCAGCACTTTGCAGCACCATACCGCGGGTGCCTCGCGGGCGTCTGGGGGAACGATCTTCCATGGGCAAGGAGCGGCTGACCTGGATGTCCAAAAGAACAACGAAATCTCGCAATACTTCCAGGTCATCAACCGAGCGCTGAGTAACTATTTCAACGACGATCGCGTACCGCTCGTGTTTGCCGGCGTCGAATATCTGTTTCCGATATTTCGTGAGACGTGTAAGCACAAAGGCATCTTCGACGAGCCGGTCGCAGGCAATCCCGATGATGTCTCCGCTAAGCAATTGCATACGGCAGCGTGGCGACTCGTTGAACCGATGTTTTTACGCGATCGTGAATCTGCGCTGACGCAGTTCAATAAGTTTGTCGCCAATGAAAAAACAACGACCAAGCTGAACCAGATTGTGAGTGCGGCACAAGAGGGGGCGATCGAGACCTTATTGCTGGCCGAAGATGAGCAGTTGTGGGGCCTGCCGGGCGACTCCGGAGCAGTTGCCAGTCAAGTGGAAATAAAAAAGGAAGAACTTCTAAACTACTCGGCCGTGCTAACACTCGCCACCGGCGGGACGGTTTATACGTTGCCCAAACATCGGATGCCTCAAGAACAACGGTTAGCGGCAATATTACGTTTTCTGTCCAGATAGCCACGGCCATCTCTATCCCGAATTCTCAATAGATCCAAAACGCTAGACCCAGTTTCAAAACCCGGTTGCGCCTGTTCGAGATCCTAGAATACAAGTGCGTGCCTGACGCGTCAGAGGGTTTTGAAACCAGTTGCAAGGAGCACGAGATGAAACTCATAGACATCATGACCAAGAACGTCGAAGCCGTTTCGGTGGAAACCACAATATCAGCAGCCGCAAACGTCATGGCGCGGCACGACATTGGTTTTCTACCAGTCATCGAAGGGGACAAATTGGTCGGAACCATTACTGATCGCGACATCGTTGTCCGGGGTCTGGCCGAGAACAATAATCCGACTACAACCCCAGTCAACGAAATCATGACGAAGTGCCTAGAGACATTGTCACCCGATGAGGATGTCGAACAGGCGGCGGCACTGATGCAAGAAAAGCAGATTCGCCGTTTGGTACTGCAAGATCGCGATGGCCGCTACGTGGGCGTCGTGTCGTTGGGCGACATCGCTCAACACGCACACGATTGGAAAATGTCCGGTGAGTCGCTCGATAAAATTTGCGAGCCGGTGGCAACTGGTCCGTGACGATGGGCAGCAGACGAATCGGCATATCTCGGGTTCCGTTCACCCGAGTCTCGTTCACCAAGCAGTCAATGGAGTTAATAATCATGGGTATTTATGTCATTGCGAAAAAAAATGTTACTGAGCTTCAGACAGCGGTTTTCTACGCTGACGACGATGGTCAAGAAGAAGCGGTTGCTGTGTTCACAAACGACGATCGGGCACACGTCTACATCACCGATTCCGATTGGGACCAAACAGAAACCATTGCCGAGTTGACACCCATTGATTTCCTGCAATGGCTCACCTCGATTCACAGCAAAGGGACCCACTATTTAGCTGTCAATCCTGTCCGCGACGATCAGGAACAAGGGATTGCCCAACCGGTGCTGAACATCGAAGAACTGTTGTCGGAGTTGGCGGCCGCTTTAGAAGGCAAACTCAAAGCCCCCGCCCCGCCCCCACAAATGCAAACCCACGAAGTCGAGATCTACCATTGCGAAAAATGTGGCGAGGTCCTGCGGCAGCCGTCAGGTCGCGCAGTCCCAGCCTGTTGTGATCAGGAAATGCAAAAGCCAGCCGTTGACAAAGTAACAACGCCCCGTAGCGGGAAGGTCCCCAGCGCCTGAGTTTTCAAAATCACCGCTGTCCACTTACCGGCTTTAGGGTGTGCTCTCAGACCACCAACCGTTGGTCGGCAACTATCAAAAACTGAGAGACGTCCACAAAGGAGGACCTGATGAACCATCTGAAACATCGACATCCCAAGAGTCGGTCATTTTTTCCCCACTTCCGCTTCTCCAATTGGCACGAAACGATTGTTTTCGCGGTAGGACTCGCCATCTTAGGCACGCCGTTTCTGCTGGGAGATGAGTTGCGAGAGGCAGACACTGCTGCCAACACTCCGAGGCGTGGATTGGCTGACAGTGAAGTCACCGTCGACAACGACGGAAAAGGTCTCCATGAGGGGCCAGTGAAATTTGACTCCGAGAAGGACTCATCCAAAACCGCCTGGATTTTTCGCACCAGTGCTATTGTTAACACCCCCGTCGTTGGCGAGTCGGGGCAGGCTTTGGGGCATGTTGATGAACTGGTGATAAACGCTCGTAACGGCGACGTGCGCTATGCAGCTGTGGAATTGCCCAAGCTGCTCGGTCGTGAAAAACTGCTGGCGATCCCCTGGAACTCGCTTGTGCTGCATAGAAACGAAGATGGTCGCCTGCACTTCGTCGTCAATATCCCCCTCGAAAAACTAAAGAAGGCGCCAGGATTCGACCGGGAGCATTGGCCAAACGTGGGCAATCGCAAGTGGGCCGATGAGATCGCCGTTTACTACGGGGTTATCATCAAAGAAGGAGATTTGAAGTCGAATTTCGGGACAGACGTTAAACCGCTCGATCAGGTCCCCTACTTAATCCGTTCAAAACAGATGCTCGACATGCCGATCAACGATTCCCAGTGTGAGACGGTCGGCCATGTTCGCGATCTGTTGGTGGATTTCGCGACTGGCTCAGCCCGTTATGCCATTTGCTCCCGCGAAGAGAAAAACAAACAGCACAAGTTGTTTGCCATCCCGTTATTCGTTTTAAAGTTTCAAAACGGCTCGCAGTCGCCGCATTTTGTTCTAACCATGGAACGCGAACGCCTTGCGGAAGCGCCTAGCTTTGAAAAATCAGCATGGCCCAACATCCGCGAACCAATGTGGTCTCAATATATCGATGCATTTTATCAAGCCAATCTCAAAGCCAATTAACGGTTGCTGCGCAAGCAGAGCCAACGGGAGGGTCACGAGTTGTTCTATCGGTGTCACTTTAGTCCACAATCATCCCCAAGACTGTTGCCCGCGGTTTTTCAGCGGAGCATTGCAATCGACACCCACCGGTACGCCTACCGCTGCATGGTAAACGTTCTGGCATGTGTGGTCGCTATGATTGCATTGTCCACACACGGTCTTTCGGCACAGGAAACCGAGGCAATCGACCAAGCACAGCCCGCCGACCCACAGCCACCGGTCGAAGAACCCCAGACCGACGAGGCGACACTCGCCACGCCTGACAAAGTCAATGTGGAGCAAATCGTAGGTGACGACGCGATTGAAGCGAGACTGCAACGGATCCTCGAAGCGACGGAATGGTTTGAAAACCCGCAAGTCCAAGTCGAAGATGGAATTGTCTTTCTCGCCGGATCGACGCAAAACGAGAAGTATCGCGAATGGGCTGGGAAGGTCGCCGGCAACACGCAAGACGTCGTTGCTGTCGTCAATCGCGTCAATGTTGTGACTCCCTCAATCTGGGATATGTCTCCCATGTGGGTGGTTTTAAAGGATCTCACCCGCACCACTGTGCAATCCATACCGTTGCTCATCATTGCTGTGCTCATTCTCGGCATCACATGGATACTTCTGAAACTCACAGTGCTTATCGCCGACAAATCTGTGCTGAAACGTGTGGACAACAATCTCTTGCGCGAGGTCGCGCGCAAGGCGTTGGCCATCCCGGTTGCTTTGGTGGGTCTGTATCTGGTGTTAAAGGTTTCCGGCATGACCCGCCTAGCAATGACGGTTCTTGGCGGGACCGGCCTGGTTGGACTTGTAATTGGCTTTGCATTTCGGGATATCGCCGAAAACTTTTTGGCCAGCATTTTGTTGAGCGTGCAAAACCCGTTTCGCTATGGCGATCTCATCGAAGTGGCCGGCTATCTGGGATATGTCCAACGCGTTAACACCCGGGGAACGTTGTTGATGACCATGGAAGGCAATCATGTACAAATTCCGAACTCGACAATCTACAAGGAAACCATCAAGAATTATTCAGCGAACCCCAATTGCCGTTTCGATTTCGGCATTGGAATTGGATACGACGTACCGATTACGCGCGCTCAAGAAGCTGCAATGAATATCCTCGCCGACCATCCCGCTGTCTTGAAGGACCCCGAGCCGCAGGTACTCGTGGAAAAACTCGGTGCTGCGACTGTGAACTTGCGAGTATTTGCTTGGGTGAATGCGCAGAAGCATAGCTGGATTAAAGTCAGGTCGTCTCTGATCCGCTTAGTCAAAAGCGGCTTTGAAAGTCAGGGATTTGAAATGCCCGATGAACAGCGCGAAGTCATCTTTCCCAATGGTGTCCCGATTCTTGGAGCGGTAACAGCCTCCCAAGATGACGATCCGCACAAATTGCCAGAATCCCGTGGCAATGGTCAGCCTCAGCGGCTAGTCGCAACTGAATCCGAACAACTGACAAACTCAGCCGAGGGCGCGTTGGCCAGTGAAGAAGAAACAGTCAGGCAACAGGCGCGTCAGTCACGTGACCCAGAAGATGGAAGCACTGACCTCCTCGAAACCCAAGCCAAAGTATCGCCGCAAAATCCATAATCTGGCCAATCCGCAGCCCAGGTGGTCATGGCCCTTCCCCTCAATGAAAGCTGGTCTATAACCATCCCAGCAGCTATTGAATCCCCTGTATTAATGATGCTGACGATCGCTTAGCGGGAACCGACTAGTCCGCCTTGATGTATTCCTCGATTTACCTTTGATTGTTGCTGGCAAAAAAGTTGCATAAAATGAGTATGCCCGATTAAGAACCGGCCGGTCGCCGTCAGGAGAATTGAATACAAAGGGTTCGCATGTCTGAATTGCACACAAACAAAGCGTCGTGGCCGGCGGATTGGCTGCGATTTGTACGTGGGTTTCTTGCCAATCCCAATAAGGTGGCCTCCATCGTGCCGAGCTCACAATATCTGCAGCACCGGATTAGTTTGCTGCCGTGCGTTCAATCAGCAGAATTTGTTATCGAACTCGGCCCGGGCACGGGCGAAACTACGTTGGCCTTGCTCCGCCGGATGCCGCCAACGAGTCAGTTGTTGTGCATCGAGATCGTTCCTGAATTTGTCGAACATTTACAGCAGATCCGCGATCCGCGACTGAATGTCGTTCAGGGGAATGCTTTAGACCTTGCCGAGATTTTGGCCGAGCGGAATTTACCGATGCCCAATACCGTTGTTTCCGGGATTCCCTTTTCTCACCTTTCGCTGACAGAAGGCCGGGAATTGGTACGGATCATCCATTCTGTTCTTGCTCCGCAAGGCACGTTTCTCGCCTACCAATTTCGCGACCGAATCAGTGAACTGGCCGACGAAGTCTTCGGCGAACCCCAGACTTCGTTCGTTTTCTGGAACATTCCACCACTGCGCATCTGGCAATGGGAAAAGTCCAGTCAAAGCCCCCCAATTGCAGCTCCCAAATATCATGAATCCGTTCCCATGGCTAGCATCAATGATCTGACCTAAAGCGAGCGGCGACAGTGTCATCTATTCGCTTACACCACCTATATGAGAACAAACTGATTCCTCCAACCAGCTTGCCATGAGTTATTGCATGACCGGAACGATACCGTTTGGTGAAGTTTTGGATGTCCAAAAAGTGGACATCCAGAATTCAATGGCGTTCGGCCAGAATCAGATTTTCCCTTGGGATGTGTGGTCTGTTTTGTCAGACAGTTGTACTTGAATTACCCCGTTTTCAATCAGCAGCAGTCTTTCCAGCACTGCACTCGAATCGGACGTGAGTATTTTATGAATTCGTTGGAATCGATTTCTCAGGAGCGATAGAATTAGGGGAGTGGGCCCTCTTGAATATGTGGGATCTCTTTGCTGAAAATGCGCCGCCAATGAAAATCAAACCACGGTCCACCTTCGCCAGCTACGGTTTGGCGGTAGTCTTCACAGGACTGGCCACGGGACTACAACTTCTGGCTCATCCCTATTTTGGTGGTGCTGTCCCATACATTCCCTTTTGTCTAGCGGTTTTTGCTACTGCCTTAATAGCCAAAGCGGGCCCCACGTTACTTGCTATTCTCTTGAGCGACCTGGCAGTCCTTGCTTGGTTTCTTCCGCCGCCAGATTCGCTTCTTCCGGCCGACACAGCTGGTTGGCTGGGATTGATGCTCTTCAGTCTCTTCGGAATCTGTGTGGCGATTTTGAGTGACGGAAGAAGACACAAAACGGAGCAATTCCAAGGTGAACGCGAACGTTTCTTGGCCACGCTCTCGAGCATTGAAGATGGCGTGATCGTCACGGACAGCAACGGGCAGGTCACATTCCTCAACACCGTGGCGGAAGGCATCACAGGCACAGGCAACGCTGCTGCACAGGGAAAGCCGCTGGATGTCATTTTTCGCTTGATCAACGAATCATCTCGACAGCCAATTGAGAATCTCGTCGACAGGGCAGACAGGGAGGGGCACGATATCGGTCTGTCCGATCAGAGTCTGTTGATCGCGGACGATGGCACGGAAAAAGCGATTGAAGGGACTGTCGCCCCCATCCGCACTCAAGTCGGAAAATTTGCTGGGTGCGTGATTGTGTATCGGGACGTGACCGAGCGGCGACGACTGGAACGGGAAGGCGCAACAAGCGTAGAGACCTCCCGGCTCTTGGCAGCCATCATCACATCTTCAAATGATGCGATCATCAGCAAGTCACTGGATGGCATGATTCAGAGTTGGAACACCGCCGCCGAGCGAATCTTTGGTTTTACTGCAGAGCAGGCAATCGGTCACCACATTTCCATTTTAATCCCCGCCGAACGAGCCGAAGAAGAAAACCGGATTATTGCCCAATTGCGAAAAGGGCAGCGTGTCGAGCATTTCGATACGGTACGGCTCAGGAGCGACGGCCAAAGGGTTTTCGTTTCGCTGACAATATCTCCGGTCAGAAATGCAGAAGGGCAAATTATCGGGGCCTCTAAGATCGCCAGAGACATCACCAAACAGAAGAAGGCTGAGGAGCGACTGCGAGAAAGCGAAGAACGATTTATCCAGCTGGGGAATGCCATCCCTCAGATGGCGTGGATGGCCCAGCCGGATGGACACATCGATTGGTATAACGACCGCTGGTACGAATATACCGGCACGACGTTTCAGGAGATGGAAGGTTGGGGTTGGCAAAGTGTGCCTGCCCCTAACGTGTTGCCAGAAGTCATGCAGCGCTGGCAGAAGGCTTTAGAATCTGGCGAACCGTTTAACATGGTCTTTCCCTTACGGGGAGCAGATGGCGAGTTCCGGCCGTTTCTCACTCAGGTTCTGCCGTTTCGCAATGGCGAAGGCAAGATCACCCGTTGGTTTGGGACGAACACAGACATCAGTGCGATCAAGCGGACCGAAGACGAACTGCGCGAAGCGCGCTCGCGTCTCGAATCCACCTTAGCGGCAGCTGAGATTGGAACCTGGGAGTTTGACGCGGTCAAGAACACTGTTCGAGCCGACCCCAACCTGGCACGCATGTTTGACGTGAGTCTTGAAGACGAGGCCAGCAATGCGCTTGAAAGTTATCTCAAGGCAATCCATCCCGATGATCAGAAACGGGTCACAGAAGGAATCGAACAGGCAATAAAAGCAGGATCAACTTACGAAAACGAATTTCGGATCGTTGGCAGTGGTAATGAAGTTCGCTGGGTTGTCGCTCGTGGTCGAGTGGAACGTGACAACACCGGGCAGGCGATCCGCCTCCCTGGTGTCGCGATGGATATTTCAGAGCGCAAGCAGGTTGAAAAAGCACTCCAAGAAAGCAAAGAACAATTTCGCTTAGCACTCGATTCCGCTGAACTTGGCACTTGGAGTGTCAATCCAGCCACCTATCATCTCACCTGTGACGAGCGGTTCCGTATCATTTTTCACGGCTGCGCCGATCCCATTACTTACGACCAGGCAATTGCCGCCATCCATCCCGACGATCAACAGCGGATCCGCGATGCTGTGGCAAAGGCAATTCGTCCCGATAACCCGGCTCGTTACGCTCAAGAATACCGGATTGTACAACCAAACGGGACCAATCGCTGGGTGTTTGCTAAAGGACGTGCAAACTTTGAGCCAACCGACGCGGGGCAGCGACTCGTCAGCTTCGACGGTACATTGATGGACATCACTCAGCAGCGGAAAATGCAGGAGGAACTCCGTGAGCTTGCGTCCCGTTTGGCCGAAACCGACCGTCGTAAAGATGAGTTTTTGGCGACGTTGGCCCATGAACTTCGTAATCCGCTGGCCCCGATTCGTACTGGGCTGGAGATCATGAAGTCCGTGATGGACGACCCCGAAACCATGGAAGACATTCGCTGCACGATGGAACGGCAGACGCAGCAGTTGATCATGTTGGTCGACGATCTCCTTGACGTGTCACGTATCAGCAAAGGTAAGCTCAAACTTCGCAAGTGCCGGGTCAAACTGGCCGATGTCATCCAGAGTGCGGTCGAAGCTTCGAATTCTTTCATTGACGAGTCCAACCACAAACTGATTACGGACATTCCCTCAGAGCCAATCTACTTGAATGCCGACCCAAATCGTTTGGCGCAGGTCGTGTCCAATCTGCTCAACAACAGTATCAAATATACTCCCGAAGGCGGACGCATTCGATTGTCCGCAGAGCGGCAAGAAAATGATGTCGTTGTTTCGGTTGAGGACAACGGCCTCGGTATTCCTGCCGAGATGCTCGACCGCATTTTCGAGATGTTCGCCCAGATCGACCGTCCACAAGAGAAAGGCTACACGGGGCTCGGCATTGGTCTTTCCCTCGTCAAATCACTGGTCGAGTTGCACCAGGGCCAGATCGAAGTTCACAGCGAAGGCATTGGCAAAGGCAGTCTCTTCAGTGTTCGACTACCTATCCACATCGAAACGCATGCCGAAGAACCAACCTTGTCTCGGATCGACCAGACCGCCACGGAAAGCACCAACCGAAAAGTGCTGGTCGTGGACGACAACAAAGCAGGTGCGAAGATGTTGAGTATGATCGTTAAAATGCTCGGCAACGACGTCCGCAAGGCCTACGATGGACAAGAAGGGATTGAAGTCGCCGAAGACTTTCTGCCGGATGTCATCCTGATGGACATTGGTATGCCCAAAATGAACGGCTACGAAGCTGCCCGCTACATACGCCAACAACCGTGGGGCAATAAGATCATGTTGGTTGCCCTAACGGGGTGGGGTCAGGATGAAGACAAACAGAAAACGAAAGCAGCAGGTTTTGACCACCACTTGGTCAAACCCGCCGAGCCAGCTGCCATTCAGGAATTGCTTGAAAACGTCAACTCGAATCCCAAACCATGAAAATATTGCAGCGGAGAGAATTGCATGAGTTTAGAACAAGATTTGCCACCCTCATCCGATGAAGAACGCCCAGAAACACTTCGGCGACTCGCACACGACATCAAATCCTATCTCGGCGTCGTGACGATGGGGATGCAAGCCTTGGAATTAGTACGGGAGGACCCCGAAGAATTTGCGGAGATACACAAATCGATTGAGGAGGAGGGAGTTGAACCCTTGAAGGCGATCGTGGCTCAGATTGTCGATCTTGCTCTTTCGGAAACAGGCTGATTGCCTGCACAAGCTTATTGTCGACGATCACCGGCGACTTACTCTTCTGGTTGGTCGGTCGCATGAGGTTGGTTCAGCGCCTCGACTGTTGCGGCTGCGTCCTTTTGGTCATCGGCATCAAGATCAGGTCCCGACTGCGTATTTTCAGCACTGGGTTCATAACTCAAGACGACCGACAACGGCAGATGATCTGACCCGATTGTTGGCAATGTCTGTAACGAGACAACGCGAAAATCGTCGGAGTGGAACAAGTGATCCAACGGATAACGCCAAATCCACGAATTCGCATTGAACGTCGGATACAGCCCGCGTCCTTTACGCGGATCGAGTAACCCGCTGACCTCTTGAAACAGGTCGGTCGTGCGTGACCAACCAACGTCGTTCATGTCCCCCAGGACGATTGCGCTCTCACCGTCACCAATTTCTCGCCCAACCAGCACCAATTCACCGTCTCGCTTAGTCGTATCCTCCCCCGGCCGCGGGGGATTGGGATGGATCACAAACAATCTGACCGGTTGCCCGGACGGGAGTTGGATCGTGGCATCGATCGAAGGGATCGATTCCTTAACCATGGCTCGAATCTCAGACGAGACGATTTCGAGGTTCGAATACATGGCGAGACCGTATGTGTTTTCCATCGGTTTTTCGACATGAAATTTAAATTTTTCGCGCAGCGACACAATCTCATCGATCCAACGTTGGTTCACTTCACAGAGAACAACGAGATCCGGGGACTGCTCGTCAATCAAACGCAGCAGTGCGGCTGAGTCTTCATTTTCCTGAAGAACGTTTGACATCATGATCCGCAGCCGCACATCCTGGTCTTGCGACTCGGCCCACTCAACTTGATTCGGAGCAACGGGCAGATACGGAAAGATCCAGTACAACTGAATGGCGATACTCGCCACCATCAATCCCGCCGCCGGCTTCGCGTAGGGCTGTTTGTACAGCACCCCCAAGACCAGCAGCCAAACCAAATACGCGACGAGTAGCTGAACGCGCGGGAAGTCGCCAATCCGAACCCACCACCAATCGACTGGCAAAAGCGGAGCGAATGCTGTGACGGCCAATATTGCGGAGATAAACAGGACGAAATACATGAGCTTCCAGTTTCGTTTGTATGCAACCACTCCGTCAGTGGCTTTGCCTTCGTCAATAGACGGCGTCTGATCACCGTGAGGGGACGTTGTCGAAAATGATTTCGGCTTCACCATCTGCAGAACTCTCATTCAGGCAAGATTCGCGAACGGCGGTTTCCATTTTCCCAATTCGGCAAGGTTTCATGGTTGCCATCCTTTCTCAATATCCATCCCGAGAACAAACAGCAACCCCCATGCCAAACTGCGGGATTATGGCCCGACGGTGCCTTACCGCATAGAGTGTGACAAAAATCAATCAGCGCGGTCGACAACTAGACGGAGCAGAGAAGTCCTGGTAAGTACCAATGACACCTAAAAGAAACGGCACTAGAACCAGTTTCAAAACCCGGTTGTGCCTGTTCAGGAATCTATAATACAAGAGATTACGTGACGCGTCAGAGGGTTTTGAAATTACTTGTAGTAATTCATGTGCCCCAGGACCGCAGCGATTAGTCTGGCGTTGGCGATTCTGGTTGGGTCGATTCCACATTGCCGTGGCGTTGTAGATAGGCCGTAACCATCCAACACAAGATCGCCCAGCATGCTCCCAACGTCCAACCCGCTAACACATCACTCGGCCAATGCACGCCGAGGTAAACGCGGCTAATGCCCACGCTGATCGACAGCAGAGCTGCCAGCAGTAGAAAATAAGCTTTGAGCCGTCGCCCGGTATGCACGCGCGCCAACAATGCCCCCAGTGTCAAATAGGTCGTTGCAGCCATCATGGCATGACCGCTGGGAAAGCTGGCTGTGAGGACATGGGAACCATGCGGCACCAGATCCGGGCGTGGACGTGCAAACTGCCACTTTAATAAATAGCTCACAACAAGTCCTCCGACGACAGCAACCAGCACCAGCAGCGCCGCCGAATTGTTCCGCTGCAACAATAAATATCCGACGACGGCCAGAGTAATCAACGTGAGCACGCCAATGCCCCCCAAGGCCGTTATGTCGCGGACAAGTTCCTCGACCCACTGCGGTCCCCAGGGATCGGAGAGATCGCTTGGGTTACGCAATGAAAGCAATATGGCACGGTCGACCTGTTTGGTTTCCCCTTCACGAACCTCTTCGGCAAGCTCGACGAACAGCCAAAGTCCCGCGGTCAAGAGCACAAAACCGACCAACGTCGAAAGCTCGTGACTTCCCAACCAGAACATAAACCGGCGAAATCCGCACGTGAACCTGTCGTACATCGTTTTCAAACCCTTCCCAAACTCCGCCTAAACAAATCGCAATATCGTGACGTAACCAGGCTCGCAGCAATGGACGTTCCGAACAGGTCGTTTCATTGCAAGTTCAGCCACAGGCATCAAACAACCAGAGGGAAACAGCGGCGTTCACAACCTTCAGTCACACCCAAGTTGCATCCGGTCGAGACCACAACAGGCAATTTGCGAGCCAAATCACCGGCAATCGCCACAAAGCGAAATTTTCGCAGCGAATTAGCAGCACTCCACCAACTGGCAGCCTGCCCTTCAACCAGAATGGTCGACGCGCGATCATCGAGTTCGGGAGCCACAGCATGACGATGAGTCAGCAAGCGACTCTTGCGATGTATAGCCGCGCGGGCTGATCGGATTTCCACCAAGACTCCGGCGGGGAGCGGATGACAAGCAGCCCACCCCAAAGAACGCAATAAGCCCATGCAAGACATGGGCTTATGCAAATGAGGGCGCAGGGGCTCGAACCCTGGACCTACGGATTAAAAGTCCGTTGCTCTACCAGCTGAGCTACGCCCTCTGGGGTGATCGAATGCGCTTCGATCGGCGTCTGCTGACGCGATTTGGCGTCGTTTGGCGGGTTTTTTAATAATCCGCCAAACGGGTCGCTAGCTTAGCAATCGAAAGACAATTCTAAAAGGGACCCGACGCCAGAAGTTGGTGGTTTGGGACACGATTTTTTTAACTCTGGTTCGCGTTTTTGATCAGAGGCACGATTCTCAGCCTACGGATAGGCTGATTGGGGCAGAATTTAGATCTGAGGACCCGCATTCAGGATCTCTGAACTGGCTCCAGCGGCGTAATTTTCGAAATTGCGGGCGAACATCGTCGCCAACTTGGCGGCCGTCTCCTTGAAAGCGGTCGGGTCGTCCCAGGTCTTCCAGGGCAAGAGGATTTCGTCCGGCACATTCGGGCAGGTGGTGGGGATTTGAAACCCAAAAACGGGGTCTGCTTCGCACGGAACGTCGGACAACTCGCCGCTGTGGATGGCGTCGATGATGCCACGGGTATAGGCCAGTTGCATCCGCGCCCCGGTCCCGTAGGCTCCCCCGGACCAGCCGGTATTGACCAGCCAGGCGGAACTGCCGTGACGTTGCATCTTTTCGGCCAACAATTCGGCATATTTCGCCGGGTGCCAAACCAAAAAAGCCGCTCCGAAACAAGCTGAAAAGGTGGCTTGCGGCTCGGTGACTCCGACCTCGGTGCCAGCAACTTTGGCGGTGTAGCCGCTGATGAAATGGTACATCGCTTGCTCCGGCGTGAGTTTGCTGACCGGGGGCAAAACACCAAAAGCGTCGCAGGTGAGCAGGATGATGTTGCGAGGATGTCCGCCCACGCAAGGGGTCTTGGCGTTGGGGATAAACTCGATGGGGTAGGAGGTGCGTGTATTTTCCGTAATGGACGAGTCGTGGTAATCGACCTCACGCGTGTGGGGATCCATGACGATGTTTTCCAACACCGCTCCGAAACGGATCGCGGAAAAGATGGCCGGTTCCTTTTCGGCGGACAGGTCGATCGTTTTGGCGTAACAGCCCCCTTCGATATTGAAGACGCCGTTGTCGGACCAACAATGTTCGTCGTCTCCGATCAAGGCTCGGTCGGGATCGGCGGACAGCGTGGTCTTGCCTGTCCCGGACAGCCCGAAGAACAGCGAAACGTCGCCCTCGGATCCTTCGTTGGCGCTACAGTGCATCGAAAGCACGCCGATTTTGGGCATCAGATAGTTCATGACCGTGAAGACGCCCTTTTTCATCTCACCGGCGTACTGCGTGCCCAAGAGCACAAATTCGCGATCCTTGAAACTGAGAGCGACACTCGTCTTGGAGGTCACGCCTTCGATGTCGGGATCGGCGTCGGTGGCGCCGCTGTTATAGATGACGAAATCGGGCTCGCCGAAGTCGGCCAATTGCTCCGCCGTGGGACGGATCAGCATGTTGTGCATAAACAGCGCATGATACGCCTGGCAACAGATCACCCGCACCTTCAACTGATGCTCCGGATCCCAGCCGGCGTAACCATCGAGCACGTAGAGGTATTTGCGCGAGTTCAGATACTCGACTGCCACAGCGCGAAGTTTTGTAAAGCTGTCATGCTGGAGCTTGATGTTGACGTCGCCCCACCAAACATCTTCACTCGTCTCCGCATCCTCGACGACGCGTTTGTCCTTGGGACTGCGACCGGTCTTCTCGCCGGAGAGTGTTGCTAAGGCGCCGGTGGAGTTGATCTGTGCGCCCGCGCGGGTGATCGCTTTTTCATACAATTCAGCGGGGGCCAGGTTTCGATGAATGGTTTCAACAGTGATACCGTACTGATTCAGATCGACGTCCATGACCATGATGATCCTTGTTGACTATGCTGTGTCGGGAGTTTCCAAAGAATGTGTGAACGTATTCCTATTCGTTGATATGGATGCAAGCCGACACATCCGCCGGGCGTCCGCCGATCGTCAGCGGCCCCTGAAGAGATTGTCCCAGTGCTAAGAGGGGACAGTGATTTTCACATAATAGATACAAGGAGAGAGATGTCAAACCCCAACATTTGGGGATTCTGCACAAGCAATAATCAGAAACTGATGTGCGGCAAAACGCGCTAGAACGTCTGGGTCGCGCCCGCTTAATCCGACCATTCGGATTAAGCGGTGCCGGATAGTGTTGGACGGCGAATAGAATCGGGCGAATTCCGACACGGCGTGATTTTTGAGGCTACACTTTGACGCGTACCCCGAGGAGATTCCTTCCCCCAACCCTCTCCTCACCGCCTCCCGCCGCTTTTCGAAAGAACTCGGCGCGTCGGCAATTTCCCACCCCCGGGAGTCAGAGACATGCACCCAGCTCAATCCTCAAAGGCAAAGCCCTCTGCCAACGAACGTCCCTTAATCAGCCGCAGCACGATTGTCATTCTACTCAGCTATCAAGCCGGCATGCTGATTGGGAACGGAATTCCGACGACGCTCTCGGCCATGATGTACTTGGCAGTCACGGTTGGCCTGATTTCCTACTTGGGCATTGCGCTCGTGCGTCAGGAAAGCGTGCGACGGCGCGAGGCGAACAAGCATCGTAAAATCGCTCAGCGAATCGACCGCCGCATTCAAGCCCACATCATCGACCCGCCTGTCCAGTCGCCAAAGGCACCCATCCAACCCAAGCTGCGCGCGGATGCCGATTTCATTCCGGTGGTCAACAATTGGGCCTAAGCCTGGAATTGCGACGGCAATTACGGTCCCCCGAGGGGATATTCTCGCAAGAAGGCGGCGACCATTTCGCCGCGAATACGGGCCATCAACTCAGGCGTCATCAAGCTGCTGTGATTTTTGCCGGGATAGATTTCGACAACGGCATCGCTGCCAAGTTTGCTCAGTGCTTCTTTGAGGAGCACAGTCGCCCCGTCGAGGTAGAACGTATCCTCGTCTCCCATGAAGACGTGAATTTTTCCCGCCAGTTTGGGGCCGAGCGTTTGCCAATTCTGCTCAAGAATTAACCGGATGTCGTACTTCTCCCACGTTTTGGCCACCTCGGTATCGACCGCACCTGTTTCGCGATCCCAGACGGATAGTGGCTTCCCTGCTTTGTCGCGGGGACTGAAGACAGCTTCGAAACTGTGCAGTTGTCCGCCGTAATCCAGCGCCCATTCCATGTCGGCGAAATCCTGATACCACAACACCGGCTGATTATTGAGGCGGGCCAGCGGACGTTTTTGACCGTCCTGATCGACGTACATATTTTCGCCGGCGCGGTACAAGTCGATTTGCTGAAAGTCTCGGAAATCGACCGGGTCCGGAGCAGTGCTCCAGGTGCCGCCGAAAAAGTCGGGATAGGCCACCTGCAACCACAGGCTCGACCAACCTCCTGAGGAATGCCCGGTGAGGAACCGCGCGGCCGGTTGATCAATGGTGCGGAATTCGTCATCAATGTGGGGAATCAATTCATCAGTCAGCGCCTGCCCAACCGGCCCGTTGTTGGCCGAGTCGGCGAAGACGTGGTGTCCGCGTGGGCAGTTGGGATCGAGCATCACGCGCATGAACTCCACCCCTTCCTCGTTCTTCTCCGCGACCGGTTTGCTTCGTCGACCGTGAAAGTGTGTGCCACCGAATCCGGGGATTTGATAGATCACCGGGTAGCGCCGCTGCGGCTCGTCGTAGTAACTGGCCGGCAGAATCACGGCAGCCTTCATTTCGACATCGCGTCCGTAAAAATCGCTGAGCAACGGACTGCGCATGACGACTTCTTTGGACCACTTTGATTCCTTAAATTTCGGGGGCTCGGCCAATTGATCGACGCGCAGATGCAATGTTTTGGCCGGTGCCTTGGCATCGACTCGCACCACGTTGCTGAATCCATTCCCAGCGCCTTGGCCGACTTCGCGCTCATGGGGATTGAACCGCACGACCGCTTGGGCATACAGGCCATCCAGCGAGACTTCGGCAAATGATTTGGGGAATGTCCGCAATTCTTCCAGGTCGCCGGGGGCAATCCTGAGCGGTGTGCCGGGTTGCCAATCTTTGACTTGCGTTGAAAGAAATGGCTCTGGGCGAAACCAGTTGGGACCAAAACGAGGGGCCGGGGTTTCGCGTTTGCTGAAAAACAGGTAGACGCGGCCCGTAAAAGGTTTGTCGTGGATGGCCTTATCGAAACTGACTTCAAACGAAAAATCCGAGGCCGCCGCCGGGGCGGGCCGATCTGAGAGATAAAAGAAAAGCAACCAGGCAAAAAAGAACAGCAGCGTCTTAGCCGACCGTCTAAGGAAACGACGTGAATTCGCCATAAGTTTGCTTTCAGTAGGGGCAGCAGGTGTGCTGATTGTGCGCATGCGGCCGAGAAGGGGCTATGCTTATAGAGCGACAAATATGATCTACCAAATAGTTTATGCCCCACGAAGAAGACTTTCCAGCCCGGTCAGCTCGGGGTGCTATTCGGCGCCTCGGTCGCCTATAATAACGAACCTGGTTGAATCGAACTTGTCTCCAGACTAGCAAATGTCATGCAAAAACCCTCACCCCGGCCGTCTCCCAGAGGGAGAGGGAGTTTGAATTCAGGGTGCGTCGCGACGCACCTTTCTAGGTAGGACACCCGACGCAGATCACGAAAACAGCGAGAACCACTCAACCTGAGTTCAACCTGTAATCGATCTGTGACAAAATAAGAACCCGCGGACGGCGCAACTTGGGAATATCAGCATGGGTAAAAAGAGTAAAAAAAGCAAAAAGAAGAAATCGACCGAAGATCCGAATTTCAAAACGATCGCCCGCAACCGTAAAGCGCGGCATCAGTACGAAATCCTGGACGAAATGGAGTGCGGCATCGTTCTGCAAGGGAGCGAAGTCAAAAGCGCGCGGAGTGGCAAGGTCTCACTGGACGAGGCCTACGGCCGGGTACAGGGGAATGAGGTCTATCTGGTCGGCTGTGATATCGCGGAGTACCCGCAAGCCAACCTCATGAATCACGAGCCGAAGCGGACGCGCAAGCTATTGTTGCATCGCCGGGAGATCAGCAAATTCGCCGAAACGGCTAGTCAAAATGGTCTGACGCTCGTGCCCACAGCGATGTACTTCAAAAAGGGCGTTGCCAAAGTCAAACTGGCCACCGCCCGTGGACGCAAACTGCACGACAAGCGGGATAAGCTCAAAAAGGATACCGCCCAAATGGAAATCCGCCGGGCGATGACCCACCGCCGCTAGGCGGCCCAAGAAATGTGGCTTGGTTGACCATGCCTATCCCCCGAGACCTGCGTTGGAAACACAACTTTGGTGACGCGGAAAGCACGTCTGGCATCACCGTGGTGAAACCGACCAATTCTTTTGGTGGGATCGTAAAAAACCGGGCCGCCACCCGTTGTCAATGACATCCTCCGGCCTAGAAAGCCGTCGAGCGATGGGAGACAAGTGGTTGTGAGACAGCCGCTTGTTTTCAAAAGTCGCTGACATCACCTTCTGCTGAGTGCGCGATTCCGACAGCTGTACGGATTCAGCAAACCAGCCTCTGCGAAGTTTGGAACCGGGGCGAAATCTGGGACCGACGTTCGCGAGTCCACATCACATTTCTTGGAGACCGTTATGCGCACACTGCTATCACTTTCATTCGTCGGGCTGATCTGCACAACTGCCGTCGCTGGTAACTGCCCCAATAGCCGACCGGTTCAACACACCTCACCGCAGCGCGTGGCTTACTACCATCCCGCCCCACCGCCTGCTGCGAGCAAGAAGTCGACACAAGCTGACATTGTTGACACGGCAGTCAAGGCGGGTTCGTTCAAGACGCTGGTCGCCGCCGTCAAAGCGGCTGGACTTGTGGACGCACTCAAGAGCGACGGGCCTTTCACAGTATTCGCTCCCACCGACAAAGCCTTCGCTAACTTGCCCGAAGGGACTGTAGCGAATCTGCTCAAACCCGAGAACAAAAAAACACTGCAAGCGATCCTGAAGTACCATGTGGTGGCCGGTCAGGTGGCTGCGAAGGATGTCGTCAAACTCTCCAAAGCCAAAACGTTACAAGGTGACGATGTGGCAATCGCTGTTGCGGACGGCAAGGTCAAAGTTAATAACGCGAACGTTGTGAAAACCGACATCGTTTGCAGCAACGGGATCATTCACGTCATCGATGCCGTGATTCTGCCTCCGGAGAAGTCTCCGCAAGCATCGAATACGTCAAAAGCCAAAGCGGATGTCGTAGATACCGCTGTCGCTGCAGGTTCGTTTAAAACACTGGTTGCCGCTGTCCAAGCAGCAGGCTTAGTGGAGACGCTCAAAGGGGACGGGCCGTTTACAGTCTTCGCACCGACTGATGAAGCGTTCGCCAAACTCCCGAAGGGGACTGTCGAAGACTTGCTCAAGCCGGAAAACCGCGAGCAGTTGCAGGCGATTTTGACTTATCACGTTGTTCCCGGTCGTGTCATGGCTGCCGACGTTGTGAAGCTGAAGTCGGCCAAGACGGTCAATGGCGAATCGGTTTCGATCGCTGTCGATGATGGGAAGGTTCGCATCGATGAGGCCACAGTGGTCAAAGCCGACATCGAGTGTGGCAATGGTGTGATCCATGTGATCGACGCAGTCATTCTGCCGTAAGGGTTGGGTGGGGCAGAAGTGAATAAGGGCGCCGGCGGCTACTCGCCTCGGCGCCCTTATGTTCGTTATCAACGAGCTATTCCGGCGTTCAATGGGCTGCGTTTTGGTCGCGGACCTGCACTTGCAACGCGCCTAGCATGCGGGTGAGTTGTTCTTCCTTACGATTGATGAAGAACACATTCTCCAGAATGATGGCTCGACTTTCACCGCGGGCCTGCAAGATCAGTCGTCCTGACCGCAGCAGCACATACTCGAAGACGTCGTTGATCTCCTTGTCAATCCGCAAGTTCGGAGCGGAGTAACGTTTCAAGTCGCTGAGAATACCGTGGTGATGCAACAGTTCGTTGGGACGGACTTCCCAGTAGTCGAACTGCACGTTGATCGCTACGGCGATGAAAATAATTCCGATCATCGTGGCAAAGAAGTAGAAAAAGTGGGAATTAGCAAAGGGGTGGAAGAGTTTGAGAAAATCTGTGATGGCCGGGACCAAGTCGGGGTAGGTGCGAAACAACAACACACCGCCGGTGATGATGGCCGCAACAAAGAAGAACAAGGTCAACGACGTGGTGCGGGGGAAGTCGAAACTGAGCACGATCATATTGACCGCCAAGACGCACAGAAACAAAGTCGTAATCACCGCCCCGCTGGGGTCGGCCGGCTCGGCGCCCGAAAAGGTCATGTACAGCCCGCAGAACAAGGCCGCCAAAAACGTTGGATAAAGAAAGACCACTTTCGGATACGAAATCAAAAAGATGCTCTTAGGAATGCCGCTGCCCGCGGCTGGTGCGTCTTGGCTGATTTCCGGTGACGGTGATGTCGCTTCATCTGCCATGAGTATGTGTCCTTCCAATTGTAAGCAGAGGCTATGCAGGATATCCGCGGCAGTAGCCACGGCATTTTCAAACTTTAACCATCTTGCGGCAACGATGCCAGAGTCGACCGAGAATCTTCCGGTCTATGACATCCGCCCTCAGCAGGAACGCAATTTCGGTGCGGTTGGATCATTCGGTTTGACGACGACCGTTCAAAACAACAAGCTTGCCCTAAAACGCATTTGTGAGCTATAATCTGCATTGGTGGTCGAAGGGCTTGCTAGGCAAGTTTCCATTCTCTACCACAGGCTCCTCCTGGATCGCGATTTTGATCGGTGATGGAGTTGGCCCATGATGGGCCGCACGCGTTGGCTCGCTGCTGAGCGCCGCATTGTGGAGCACGTTTGCTCCCGCTGAATTGTTTTGCCGCGATGGCAAATTCGACCAATGGTCACGCCCCCGTCATGCGTTTTCAGCCCCTTGTGTTGGCCCGTCTGTTGCGTCTAACTTCGAGCTGGGCAACTGCGGGAACTGCCGGAATCTTACAGTCGTCGGGGGTGGGGTGAACCAAAGTTGTTGGACTGACCGATCTGGGTTTAAAAAAGGAGCAATCATGGGGCTTTTTGAAAACGTCAAAAACGAGACGGTCAGCCGCTTGGCGTTGCGACCGGTGGTGACTATCAAGACAGGGGCAACGGTCCGCGATGTTGTCCAGCAATTGCGCGCGGCCCAGTTGGGATGCGCCGTCGCTGTCGATGCTTCCGGAAAGCCGCAGGGCATGTTTACCGAAGCGATGCTCCGCGGTCTGCTGGCGCGGGACCCGGCGACGATCAACGATCCCATCGAGTCGCACTTGGCAAAGACCTTTCCCTGGGTAAAAACTAGTGACCCAATCGAAACCGTCTTAGCAGCGATGGAAACAAAAAATATTCGCTTCGTTGTGGTCGTGGATGAAGACGACGCGGTCGTCGGAATCACGGGCCAAAAAGGGCTGATGGAGTATGTCGCGGAACACTTTCCCGGCGAGGTGCTGGTGCAGCGCGTCGGATCCAAAGGCTATCCCGAACAACGAGAGGGGGCTTAGATCATGGCCAACGAAAAACAAAACGAAACGCCCTTCCAAGATCCATTGGAAAACTACGATCCACCGACATTTGACGATCCCATCGAGCAGGCCTTGCATGAGGAAACCGTGATGGCGATCCAGTCGCGGCCCTATGCCTGCGTCCCTATCGACACGACCGTTCAGGAAGTGCTACAAACGTTGGTCGGTGAGGGCATTGCCTGTGTATTGATTGAGAACCAAGGAAAACTGGTGGGGTTGGTCAGTGACCGAGACATACTGGAAAAAGTGGCACTGGAGTACGCCGACGTGAAGGACAAATCGGTGCAAGAAGTGATGACGGCCAGTCCGGTCTATGTCGACGAATCGGATTCGGCCGCATCGGCACTGGCGGTAATGGCGGTTAGCGGTTATCGGCACGTGCCAGTGGTGGACGGGGATGAAAACATCGTCGGCATCGTCAGCCCGCAGCGGGTCACCAAGTTCCTGCGGAAATGCATGGACGACCAATAACACCCAATCGATTTACTGCGTCAGTTGCCAGCGGCCAATTCCTACAATGAAAGACAAATCATGTTTTCTCATGAAATCCACTGCCAATACTACTCCCAAGAAGACCTTTTGGGAGCAGGGTGCCTGGACATTCGCATGGCCATGCAGGCCGCGGAGGAGGCGATCATTGCGTTTGATCAGGGGGACGTGATCTTTCCTGATAAAATCGTGCAGATATTCAACGACGACACCCAGGAGCGAATCAACTGCTTGCCGGCGACGTTCAAAACCCGCAAGATTTGCGGCGTGAAGTGGGTGTCGGTCTTCCCGCCCAACCCGGTCAAACATGGCATTCAAAACCTCTCGGCAGTGATTATTCTCTCGGAAATCGAACACGGATTTCCGATCGCCTTCATGGAAGGGACCCTGTGCTCCAACGTCCGCGTGGGGAGTATGGGTGCCCTGGCTGCTAAACATCTGGCGCGGCAGGATGCGGAAACGATTGGATTCATCGGTGCCGGCGAGCAGGCAAAAATGCATTTGATCGCCATGAAGACCGCCCTGCCCTCGCTGAAACGCTGTTTTGTCGCTGCCAAGCTCCCGAGCGAAGAAGCACAATTTCTGAAAGAGATGTCGCCGATTTTGTCCGACATGGAGATCGTCGCGTGCGACTCCGATCTGCGGCGGGCCGTCGTCGATGCCGATGTGATTGTGACCGCCACCAGCGCACAGGCCCCGCTGCTCAAAGCAGGCTGGATTAAGCCGGGAGCGTTCTATAGCCACGTCGGGGGCTGGGAGGATGAATTCGCCGTGGCCAAACTGTGCGACAAAATTGTCTGCGATGATTGGGAAACCGTCAAACACCGCACACAGACCCTCAGCCGCATTTATCAAGCAGGGGAAATGACCGATGCGGATATCCATGCCGATCTGGTCGACATCTTAATGGGCCGCAAACCGGGACGCGAAAACAACGAAGAGCGGATCTATTTCAACGCGGTCGGATTGGCCTACGTCGACGTCGCCATCGCCGTCGCCATGTACGAGCGAGCCGCAGAAGCGGGTATGGGGCAGGACCTCAAGATCCAACACGAGATGATTTTCGAGCACGCGCATTTGAAGGATTGGGTCCGCGTGTGAAGACGCGCGGGCTTGAGCACAATTCCCCGCGGCGGCTCAGCAGGGGCTTCGGGGCGGGCGCAGTCCGCAAGAAGGTACAATTCTCGGGTACTGAACGATCAATGTCTCGTTGGCGGGGACGGTTGAAATTGCTGTCTCTTGTGCCTGCGGCCCACCGGTCGCCGTGGGCAATCGCTGCCACCCTGTCATTGATGCCAGACTTAAAAAGGTGCGTCGCCCTCACTCGGATTAACCGACGAGCATCGATTGATAGAATTGCTCGAACAGGTACCGACTGTCGTGGGGGCCGGCGGAGGCTTCGGGGTGGTATTGGACGCCGAAGGCGGCGTGTGTTTTGTGGCGGATGCCTGAGACGGTGTCGTCGTTGAGATTCACATGTGTGACTTCGACGTCGTCGGGCATCGTCTTGGCATCCAGCGCGAATCCGTGGTTTTGCGACGTGATTTCTACACAGCCGGACTGTTTGTTCATCACCGGTTGATTCGCGCCGCGATGACCGAACTTCAGTTTGTAAATCTCCATCCCGGTGGCCAGTCCGAGCAATTGCTGCCCCAAGCAAATCCCGAAGATTGGCTTTTTGCCAAGTAATTCCTGGATGGTACGAATCGCATAATCCAGCGGTCGTGGATCACCTGGGCCGTTGGAAAGAAACACGCCATCCGGTTCGAGTGCCAAAACCTCTGCACTGGTGGCTGTGCCCGGAACAACCGTGACGCGACAGTTCAGGTCCGCTAGATGTCGCGGGATGTTCCATTTCATGCCGTAGTCGATAGCGACGACATGTGGTTGCGGTCCGCTTGCTGGTTGTTTTTCGATCGTCGAGGCAACGTTGGCCCAAGGGGAGAGTTTCTCGTCCCAGCTGTATGATTTTTCGGGAATGACTTCGTTGACCAAATCGCGACCGACGAGTCCCGGGCTAGCTTTGGCTTTGGCGACAAGCGAGGCGTCATCCAGATCCGTTGTGGACAACACGCCGGTCATGGCGCCGGCGGTGCGGATATGTTTGACCAAGGCCCGCGTATCGATGCCGGACATGCCAATCACGCCGGCTTCAGCCAGGTAATCTTCCAGCGCAGCGGAAGAGCGGAAATTGCTGCGGCGGCGGCTGAGTTCGCGAACGATGAATCCTGACAGCTTTAATCCGGAGCTTTCGACATCCTCGGGATTGACCCCGTAATTGCCGATCAGCGGATAGGTCATCGTGATGATCTGACCGCGGTAGGAGGGATCGGTGAGGATTTCCTGGTAACCGGTCATACTGGTATTGAAAACGACTTCGCCGGAGATTTCCCCAACGGCACCGAAGTTTTCTCCAGTAAATACGGTCCCATCTTCCAGTGCAAGTTTAGCGGCGGGCATGGGCGGAGTCTGGCTCAGTTCATCATCCGGGCGGGTGTCGCTGACATCGGCATTTCTGCAGGTTTGGCGCGGACACCGGGCGATCTGCCAAACGCTTCCGTTTTAGCAGACCGCCGTGCGGATGAAAAGCGACTCCCACCTTAGAAATAGGCTCGGGGCTTGAGGGGACAGGCTTGAGGACGTTTGCCGTGCTCGTCCAGACCTGCCCCGTGCTGTGTTAGCCTTCGGCGTGCGTGAGGACAAAATCCTCGAAGCGAATTTCACCGTCGCCCGACAGGCCGGCAAAGGCTTCGGACATTAGGCGATAGAAGTGTTGCCGACGGACATGATAGAAATTGTGCTTTCCATCGCGGCGAGCTTCGATCAATCCTGCGACGCGGAGCAGCGCCAAGTGATGGCTGACAGCCGGTTGGCTTTGGCCCAGGCGGTCGCACAACGCGGTGACGTGTAATTCGCCTTGCTGCGTGAGATACAGCAGAATCCGCAATCGCGTTTCGTCAGACAACAACTTGAAGACTTGAACCAAGTCTTTTTCGAGTTGCTCAGGAAGTTGCGGAGCGTCGGTGTCGGAGATCGAATCATCGACAGCGGTTTCGTCGTGGGGGATGACGTTGGAGATCATAATCTCCTCTTAGCTTTCAGACTGTGAGAACATTTAACCAGCGATTCCGGCATGGTTCTCGAGTGAACGGTAAAAACGATGCGACGAGCACCAAAAGTTGGCCCGGAAATGCGCATCACAACGTTGAGCGTACAGACAAGGTGGACGCCCTGAGGGAATCTTTAGGATTGGTGAAAAACGATTAGACTGGCTTTTAAAAAAAGACGTGCCCATGGCGCAGCCCAAGAAAAGGGTGCCGCCACGAAATGCTCAGTACGCGTTTTTCGCCGTTACGATAGAGAAGAATTCTCTCAAGATAGGGTGCTTAAATACGGCGCGACTTCGTACCTCGCTACTCAACTTTAAAGGACTCAAATTAGCTCTTCATCTCGCATTATTACCGTCACATGTGCAAACGTCAATAAGATTCGCCCAATTTTGCATTTGAATGTCCTAGAACGACCTCCTGGCAGATCCCCAGAATTGAGCCGAAACCGTCGCTGCGCGAACTGTTGCGTGTTATGTTAGCGAACTGTACCGATGCCAAACTTATCGCCTAACGGAACACAACTGTGGCGCGGAGGTCGCACACATTAAGGAGACATCAACTTTGAAATACATCCTACTCAGCCTCGTCGTCCTGTCCTGCAGCAGCGGTGTTGTACTCGCCCAAAGCGATGTGCCGAATTGGACCCAGGTCACCGACCATGCGGCTTGGCAGCCGCGTGATTCGCAAGGGGAGGTCGTCTTCAAGGATCAACTCTGGGTCCTCGGAGGCTGGTTCGGTTCCTTTGAAGCGCCGCCCCGCGATGTTTGGAAATCTCCCGACGGAAAAAACTGGACGTTGGTCGACAAGCAGGCACCTTGGAAACATAGCGACTTGCCGATGACGGTGGTGTTTGACGACAAAATGTGGTTGATGGGAGGCTGGTACAACGGACGCCTGCCGGGCCACTCCGCCAGCAACGAAGTTTGGTCGACGAGCGACGGAGTAAAATGGGAACAGGTGACCGACAACGCCGGCTGGTCGCCGCGCCTGGCGGCCGGGCTTGTCGAATTCAAAGGGAAGATGTGGATTCTGGGCGGCTCCGAAAACTATTACTTCGGTGACGAGAAGAGCCTGAAAAACGACGTCTGGTCATCGAGCGACGGCAAGACCTGGGAATTGGCCACGGACAACGCACCCTGGTCGCCGCGTTCGTATCACGCCGCTGTCGTTCATGACGAAAAAATGTGGGTCCTGGGGGGTGGGAACTACGTGCCGGAGTATTCCGCGAACAACGACGTCTGGTGTTCCGAAGATGGCAAGAATTGGACCGAGGTCACGGCAGAAGCGCCCTGGGGGCCGCGACTTTGGTTTTCCGCAGTCACCTATCGCGACCGCATCTGGGTACTGGGCGGGTGGTCCAACAATCCCTCGACTAATCTGGGGGACGTCTGGTATTCGCGCAACGGCCGGGATTGGACGGAATTGAAATCAGAAATGATTTGGAAAGCACGGCACGAACATTCCGCCTACGTGTTTCAGGACAAACTGTGGATTGCGGGAGGACACGCGCGGCCGCTGAATAACGAAGTCTGGTCGTTGGATGTCAGCTCGAAGTGGCTCGACGACCATTGAGAACGTGCGGTCGATTTCGGGCAATCGCCAGACGGCGTGAAAAAAATTTGACTGCGTGAAAAAGTTCGGTACGATGGCGTTCAGGTGTAAGCCTTTGCGTATTGGGGGGCGATGCGCCGGATCAATGCGTTCAGGAGTTCGCCACTCAACATCCCGTCCTTTCATGAGGTGCTCGTCATGATGTCCGTTCGGCTTGCTAACCGTTGCACTTCCAGCTCGGTCAGCGATCGATTTGTCAGCGCCTCGCCGCTTTGCGCTCGCATTCTCTCGGCCTGGCTTTCTCACAGACCGTTGCGCAATTGCCGCTAAACCTATGGTTTACCCTAAATCCGTCGAAGAAAGTTAGACAATTCGCGAACGACAAGAATCTTAGTTCTTGAGATATCAATTTCCGAATCCTTGAAACACCCCTCCTGTAATTTCTTATAGAGGCCGCTCATGACCGCAGCGAATGAAACCCCGGATATTTCCGCGTCGCCGGAGGAAATCCAAGCCGTCGACCAATTGAATGCGCAGTACCAACACATCTGCGGACAAATGGGAGGCGTGATTGTTGGGTTGGAGGATGTGGTCGAGCAAACGATGATCGCGATCCTGTGTCGCAGTCATTGCATTTTGCAGGGCATGCCGGGCTTGGCGAAAACGATGTTGGTCTCGACGCTGTCGTCGCTGTTGCACCTGTCGTTTCGCCGCATTCAATTCACACCCGACCTGATGCCGGCCGACATCACCGGGACTGACGTGCTGGAGGAGGATCACACGACCGGCAAACGGGTGTTTCGATTCATCAAGGGGCCGCTATTTGGCAATATCATTCTAGCCGACGAAATCAACCGCACCCCGCCCAAGACGCAAAGTGCCCTGTTGGAGGCGATGCAGGAACGGCAATTGACCATCGGCGGCGACACCTATCCGCTCCCCGACCCCTTCTTCGTATTGGCCACACAAAATCCCATCGAACAAGAAGGGACCTACACGCTCCCAGAAGCACAGTTGGACCGCTTCATATTTAAGATTCAGTTGGGTTATCCCTCCTTCGAAAACGAAATCGAAATCTGCAAGCGAGCGACGACCGAATACGCCGCCGAGACCCAACCGGTGCTGACTGCCGAGCAATTGATTCAGATGCAAAACGTGGTCCGCAAAGTGCCGGTGGCAGATCATGTTTATAAGTTCGCCGTCACGTTGGCACGGATGACGCGGCCTGAGGAAGGGAAACTTCCGGGCGATCTGCAAGACATGGTGCAATGGGGCGCCGGTCCGCGGGCTAGTATTTTTCTTTTAATGGCAGCCAAAGCGCGGGCGATTCTGCACAAACGCTATCACGCGACCGCCTCGGATGTCGCCCACGTGGCACTGCCAGTCTTGCGGCACCGGATCATTCCCACGTTTAACGCCGAAGCGGCAGGCGTTTCGACCGACGATATCATCCGCAAACTGATCGCCCAGTTGAAACCGCCGCAGGGACGGCAAGAACGTCAAGGAGCCGCTGTGGCGGGGAGATAGTTACGAGAGTGGCCGGTGGCCAGAGTAAAAAGCGACGGTGACCATTTCACCTACAGTCTAAAGCCTACAACCTAAAGCCTATTTCCCTATGTCAACCGCGCCGAACGGTATTGAGCTTTTGGATTCCGAAGCCTTGGGCAAAGTCGGAAACTTGGAATTGTTGTCGACGAACGTTGTCGATGGCGTCTTGTCCGGGTTGCATCGTTCGACGCTTAAAGGGGGGTGTTTCGAATTTGCCGAGCACCGCGCCTATTCCGCTGGCGATGAAATCCGTTTGATCGATTGGCGGGTCTATGCCAAGAGCGATCGCTATTACATTAAGCAGTTCGAAGAAGAGACGAACCTGCAGGCGGTGATGGTGGTCGACGCCAGCGGATCGATGCAATACGGGCACTCGACGGTCTCCAAACTGGACTACGCGCGCATGGCGTGCGCTTGTTTGTCGCGACTGATGTTACGGCAGCGCGACGCGGTTGGGATTGCGTTGATTGATCAAAAGATGCGGCAATACATTCCTCCACGAGCGCACGCCCATCATTTGCAAGCGATTCTCGATGCCCTGCGCAGGAACGAAGCGGGGGGCATGACCTCGTTGGCAAGCAACCTGCAGGAAGTCGCCCGCCGTATCAAACGCCGCGGCCTGATCGTGATTTTCTCCGACTGTTTTGGGGAATTGGAGCCTTTGAAAAAGGCGATCCACCACCTGCGGCTGCGGGGGCATGAGGTGTTGATCTTTCATGTGCTAGCCCCTGAGGAACGGACGTTTCCGTTTGATCGTTTTTCGCAGTTTGAATGTTTCGAAGAAGACGGCCTGCGAATCGATCTCGATCCCCCCTCGGTACGGAAAGCCTATTTGGAGCGGATGCGGGTCTACTTAGAGGACCTGCAAGAAAGCTGCGCGCGGCTGGCGTGCGATTACGTGCCGCTTTCGACGGAAGATAATCTGGGAGACACATTGGCGTATTACCTCAACCGCCGCGCCGCCCGGATCAAGAAATGATTTCCCTAATTTTTTGTGTGAGGCTAGCTAAGTGACACTTTGAGTACCGTTGGTTTTGCCTGTGCGAAATCAAATGTTGGCACTCCCTGCAAAACACTGGCGGAGCCAGTGGCACCCAGTGGCACCCAGTGGCACCCAGTGAGATGCGTCAGTGGGTTTTGAAACGACTTGAAAGACGAATATGAGTTTTCTGAGTGGCATATTTCTGTGGGCGTTGCCGTTGGTCGCGGTTCCGTTGTTGATCCATCTGTTCAATCGCCGCCGCCGCGAAGTCGTGCAGTGGGGCGCCATGCAGTTTTTGTCCGACAGCCTTACTAAAAAACGGCGGATCATGCGGGTCGATGATTTGATCCTGATGGTGTTGCGGGCGCTGGCGATCTTGATGATCGTGGCAGCCCTGGCCCAACCGATGGTGCAGTCGCAATGGTTCGGCAGCGCAGCGGGGCGGGATGTGGTGATTGTCATCGACACGTCGCTCTCAATGTCGCGAGAACTCGACCAGGGGACAGTGTTCGACCGGGCGATTGAACGGGCAAATAATCTGTTGGCCGAGCTGGGCGA
The DNA here is from genome assembly GCF_007747995.1 of Symmachiella dynata. Classification (NCBI taxonomy): domain Bacteria; kingdom Pseudomonadati; phylum Planctomycetota; class Planctomycetia; order Planctomycetales; family Planctomycetaceae; genus Symmachiella; species Symmachiella dynata. The sequence goes on from NZ_CP036276.1 coordinate 6,103,712, forward strand.
AGGAGATTCGGTGCGGGTGTTGCTTGCCGGAAATCGTCCGCGCTGGCTGACTTCCTCCGCCGCGGTGGTTGATTCCGGGACAACCGACCAACTCAGGCATGCACTCTCGGAATTGGAGCCGACGTTAGCCACGGCCGATCTGTTTTCAGCCGTTCAAATGGCGGCTGATGCTGTGCCGGCAAGCAGTGCGACATCACGCACCATCGCGGTCTTGACCGACGGCAGTCGGCATGGTTGGCAAAGCGACGCAACCGCTGCCTGGACCGGCGTGGAACGACTCATCGAGCAAACCGCGATTCCCACAGTGGTGAATGTGTTGGAATTGGCGAACGTTGATACCGAATGGACGAACCTCTCGGTGGACCAGTTACAAACGTCGCGTAAGTTGGTCGGGGTCGATGACGAATTCACCGTACGGGCGGTGCTCACCAATCGTGGTCCGCAACCGACTGCGGCGATGTTATTGAAGTGGGAGTCCGACGGCGAACCTCTGGGCGTCTCCTCCATTGACCCGCTCGAGTCAGGGCAATCGGTCACGATTCCTTTTCAACACGAAATCGAAGAGGCCGGCGTCAGTTCGATTCAATGTCGCATCGACGGCAGCGACAACTTGAACGCCGACAACGTGGGGTCACTGGTCGTTGAGGCGGTCGAGCGGGTGCCGTTGTTGATTTTGCGACCAGAGGACGACGAGATCAACGGCCGTAGCGAATCGAGTTATTTGCTGGCGGCTCTGGGACAAGTGCAATCAATTGACGATGACGAACAGCAGGCGATTTCCGTCTTTCAACCAACCGTCGCCCGGTTCGACGAATTGGACACGCTGACATTGAGCGATTATTACGCGGTCGTACTGGCCGATGTCCCCAAGCTTTCCGAAGAGACCACCGAACAGTTGTCAGACTATGTGCGTAGCGGCGGTGGATTGTGGATTGCGCTCGGCGAGCAAGCTGATGCGGAGACCTACAATACGTTGCTGCATCAAGAGGGCCAAGGCATCGCGCCGTTACTGCTAGAAGAGCCGACAGGCGATGCGAACGATCGCGACAAATTCGACTTGGTCCATCCTCCCGAAGCCGAGCATGTGGCTACGGAATTGTTAGGCGATACCCAGCGATTGGATGTCGACGAAGTCAAAATCTATCGTCGCCACCAATTCCGTAATCCGGGATCCGATAGCGGGATCTCGGTGTTATTGCGTTCCGACCGTGGAGCGATTTTGGCGGCGGAAAAATACTCAGGCGCGGGGCGTGTGATCGCCCAGTGCATGCCGGTTGGGTTGAGTTGGAGCAATCTGCCGTTGTGCCAAGTCTATGTGCCGATGGTGCACGAATGGCTGTGGTATCTTTCCGAACCGGCAGTCGCCAAACGCAATCTGCAGCCGGGCGAACCGCTCCTGTTTTCTCAGGACGTGGGACAAAAGGAATCGAAGGCGTTATTGCAGCCGCCAGTCGGTGAGCCAATCGAGTTATTACCGGAATTGACCGACCGCCATGAAGTTTTCGAATATCACCGAGCCTTTTTGCCGGGCAACTATCTGCTGACGGTCAATCCCGGCGCGAATTCCGAAGTCCAGGTGCCGTTTCATGTTCAACGAGATGCCGCTGAATCGGATTTGACGCCGCTGGACGAACCGCAGCACGCACTCTTAGCCCAAGCGGGCGGACTGCGATTTACGGAGGAGTTATTGTCGGTACCGGCGGGGCAGACTGTGGAAATCCGCCGCGAGCCGATTTGGAGTCTGTTGTTGACGGCGTTTTTACTGTTCATCGTTGTGGAGATGTTGATTTCCGCTTGGTCGACCAACCGGCGGTACGCATACCGTGCGGCGCCGACCGTGTGATAGAGACATAACCCGCAGCACGTCGGCAGACACGTTCACGATTTCTCTCAAGTTCAAAAAACATAATGACAGCGCCGCAAACCGAAACGATTGAAAAATTTGCCTTCGAAGGCCCGATAACCGTCACACAAGCGGTGCTGTTGGCGGCTGTCTTGGCGGCGCTGTTTGGTTGGACAATATGGCGTGAAGGACGATTGACGCGGCGATGGTTGATCCCCCTGTTTTGGGTGTTGCGGGCGGCGATGTTGGGAGTCGTGTTGTGGATGTTGTTGGGGCCGACGCACGTGACAATCAAACAACATTCCACCCCCCGCACAATCGCCATCTTTGCCGACAATAGCGGCAGTATGGAAGTTGTGGATGCTCCGCGCGCCTTGGAGGATTGGCGGTGGGCCTTGGCCCGCCGCAAGAGCGCTGCTTTGCATCCGCTACAAGCGTGTGATCGGGCGCGGATCTCCGCCGTGGCCGCCGAACAACATTTTCGCAGTGCCACCGACGCTCTTGACCGAGGCGTCCAAGACAATTCCCTCGGTCGTGCGGTCGCTGCGTCCCATCGCTGTGCTCTGCGGCTGCAAGAATACCTGGAGACGGTCAAAGATCTTCCCGCCAGCTCTCGATTTACCGCAATCGTTCAGGATCAACTGAAAGACATCGGCGTGCTGATCCCCGAATTGGGCACGCTTTCGGAGGAGCTGCAATCGTCGCCCTTAGTGCCACAGGACGGCACGGCGAAGATGTATGCCATGCTGCCGCGACTAGAACGGGTCACGCGCGGTGTGGAGCGTTTATCGGTTATGGCCGATCAGGAGGGAGACGCGTTTTTTAATTCGCAATCCAATACCCCGCTACAAAGTGAATTGGCCTACAGTCGCCGTGACAAAGTCATGCAGCTGTTGAACTCGGCCGAAGAGACTTGGCTGAAAGAACTCTCCGAATCGGTACGGATTCGGCGGTATCTGCTATCCGACGCGGCCAATGCGGTCGCCGACGCAACTTGGGAGATTCCTGAAGATCCCGCAACCGCTGAAGCGAACGACGATCCGGCGCAACGGATTACCAATCTCACCGCCGGTTTGGAGCAATTGAGCCGCGATGCCGCTGGCGAGGATGTTGCGGCGGCACTGATCTTTTCCGACGGACGGCACAACGCCGTGGAAGGCCGGACTCCCCGCGACGTCGCAGCAGGTTTGGGAAAACTGCCGGTGCATGTTGTTCCCCTGGGCATGGCCGATATGTTACGGGACGTCATCGTGCACCATGTCGACGCGCCGCCGGCAGTCGCTAAGGACGACCTGATCTCCATCGAGGCCATCGTCACCACGTATAAGTGCGAAGGCGAAACGCTGGATATTGAACTGCTGCACCAGGATCGTGTCATCGATCAGCAACAAATCACCGTCTCTTCCGACCGGGCGGACCACCGCGTCTTGTTTTCAAAAGTCGCAGATGAATATGGGCGGCATGCTTTTCAGTTGCGTGTGAAACCACTTGTCGACGAAACCAACAACGACAACAACTACGCTGCCTTCGAGGTGGAGACGATTGAGGATTCGATCCGCGTCTTATTGGCCGACAATCTGCCGCGCTGGGAATTTCGTTATCTGTCGAACCTGTTCACCCGCGACAAAAGTCTCGAATATGAACAATTGCTGTTTGCACCAGAGATTGCCGGGACCGGGCGGCTACAGCGGTTGCCAGAATTTCCTCGCAAAGTGGAGGAGTGGAGCTACTACCGGATGGTGATTCTGGGGGATGTCACTCCCCGCCAACTCGACCAGGATAGCCAAGAGGCGCTGCGCGAATATGTGACTCGCCAAGGTGGGACGCTGGTCATCATCGCCGGGCAGGAAGCAATGCCGCACGCCTTTCGGGGAGACCCCTTGGAAGAATTGATTCCCGTCGAGGAGTCGTCGGAGATTGCGGATCGCAAAAACGGTTTCCACCTGCAATTGACGGCCGAAGGCAAATTGGCCGACGCTCTGCAAATTGGCGAAGATGCTTTTAGCGGGGACCGCATTTGGCAAGAGATGTCGCACTCACTTCCGGTCTATTCCATGTCGGACTACAGCCAGCCCAAGCCGACCAGTCATACTTTGATTCGCGCCGTAGCGGCGAGCGGGACGGAAAGTGGGGACTCGGGACGGGCCTTTTTATGTTGGCAAATGGTAGGCCGCGGACGGGTGGTTTATTTGTCGGCGCCGACGACCTATCAACTACGGATTCGCAATGGCGATCGATACCACCACCAATTTTGGGGGCAACTCATTCGCTGGGCGATCGCTCGCGACCTGTCGACAGGTTCCAAAACGGTCCGCATTCAGACCGACAAATCGACCTACAACACCGGCGAGGGTGTTGAAGCGATTGTGCAATTGCGAACTCTGAATGGCGCGCCGTTCACCGGAGCACAGCTTGAGGCACGCGCACAACAAAATGGCAAAGTCGCAGCATCTGTGTCGCTGACCGAGGACACGAACATCCCTGGCCGCTACACAGGACGCTTTGACGGGTTGGCTGTCGGTTCTTATGCCGTGGCTGTCACCGGCGGTGAAGTCGAGGAGCTGTTGAGATCCGAAAAAGCCGAAGGCCCGATTGAGACACCGATTTCGATTGATCCCACATTGTCCATGGAAATGGGAGACACCCGCTCCAATCGCCCCTTGTTGGCACAAATCGCCGAATTGACCGGCGGGCAAGTGGTCCCACCAACCGCGGTCAGCGAAGTGTTGCAAACAATCAATCTCTCGCCGCACGTGACCGAAGAGACGTCGCGACAGGCGATGTGGGATAGTTGGTTCTGTATTTGGGTGATCTTTATTTGCTTGGCCGTGGAATGGACAATTCGCAAAATGACCGGCTTGGCCTAACCTGACGTTCACGTTGTCCCGGCCTTAACTTGTTGTAGTTTCTGTCAGAAAAACAGTTAAGATGAATCGTCCCGCCCAACGTATGTAGTTGAAGGAGTCGCACGATGTCGACGACCACGCGCTCTGTTGAAGTTCCCGCTCCCGTCCGCCAAAAGTTGCGCGATGTCCGGGGCCGCAATACCAAGTTGCGTTTTCTGGCCGGCGCGATGACTGCGCTCGCGGGGTTCTTGGCGGTAATGATGGGCGCCATGTTAATCGACTGGCTGTTCACGCTGTTTAGCACCTCCATGCGTACGCTGTTGACGGTGATCTCGTTGTCTGTCGGTGGCGTGTTATTGCTCGCTTGGGGGCTGCGTCCACTGCTGGCGCGGTACCAACTGGGCGACGTGGCCCGCGAAGTCGATGAGGCCGTTCCGGAACTGGAAGAACGTTGGTCAACGGTCGCGGAGTATTCCGAAAATGACGACCCGCTGGAAATGCGGGGCGCAGAGGCGATGATCCAAAAAGTCGCGAGCGAAGCGGCCGATCTGGACTCTGTGGTCACAACAGATGCAGTCGCTAAAACCGACGGCGTGCGGCACGGTGCTTATATTCTGGGCGGCATCTCCGCCATGTTGTTGTTGGCCATGGCCATGGATTGGCAGCAGACGTCGGTGTTGATCCGCCGCTTTTGGATGCCCGCGGCCAATATCAGTGTGACCCAAGTCACAGCCGTCACGGGCGACACGCTGGTCGGCCAAGGCGAACCGCTGCACTTACAGGCGACCGTGAAAAACCGACCGCAAACCTCAGCGCTGTTGTTCATGCGCTATGCCAATGGAGACGCGCCCGAACCTGTCAAGTTGTTTCCTCCCGGAAAAGGGGACCAGACGACTTTCACGCATGAAGTGCCGGCGGTCGAAGAATCGTTCGAATACCGCATCCGCAGCGGTGACGGCCAAACGGCGTGGCACAAGGTCACGGTGGTCGAACGTCCAAGAATTGCGGCGATTGATTTCCGTATCACTCCGCCCGCCTATAGTCAATTGGCGGCAGTGCACCAACAGGGCCTGCCTCGTAAAATCAAGGCCTTGGAAGGCAGCCGACTGGAGGTTTCCTTTCAAGCCAGTACAGCCTTATCGACGTTTGAAATGCTGCTGGGAGATGACCAGTCCGCCATGTTGTCGGCGAACGGCGATGGGAAGTATGTTTTTTCCACACTGCTGACCAAACCGCTGACTCTCTCGCCGCTATTGACCAGCGAGCATGGTTTGAAAAACGACAGCCCGCCGACCTGTCGCGTGATTGTGTATCGCGACCGCGCACCACGTGTGAAAGTCACCACCCCCGACAATGAAATCGCCGTCCGCCCCGATGACACGGTGACCGTGGAATTCGCCGCCAAAGATGATTTCGGCATCACGAAAGCCGAGCTAGTCGTCTATGACGGACATGGCCCCGATGCAAAAGAATTGAAGGTCATTGAAATCCCGCTCGACGACCAAGAAGGAGCCGAAGCAATCGCCGGTGAAGTCGACTTGGAACTCAAGGAGTTCGACCTCAAGCACGGCACGGAAATCAGCTACGCCGTACGGGTCTTCGACACCAAACAAACCATGACCGACACACGACCGGACCAGGAAACGGCTGTCGCCGACACGCAATCTGACCAACAACCGAGCGACACCAAAGCGGCGTCCGATGCACAACCCGCGGACCAGAAACCGCACCCCCCGACAACCAATCCAGAAAACCAAGATCAAGTCGCCAGCAATGATCCAGCGGCAAACCCCAACGCCACGAACACTGACAATCCTGCAGCCGATACTGAATCGGGATTGTCAAATGATCCCCCGGATGCTTCATCCCCACAGGATCAAGCATCGACAAAACCGAATAACGAGACGCCCGACGAAAACGACGGTAAAAAAGCTGGTGAAAAAACAGGGAACACAACAACCGGGCAATCCAAGCCAGCACAAGACCCCACGGGGACAGAGCCCGGCGAATCCCAAGAGAAACAGCCAACCGATCCGTCCCAACCAGCTGCTCCGTCTCAACCGGGAGATTCCCAGCCCAATGCAGCGAAGAAACCTCCTCAGCCGGGCGAAGCGTCGTCAGCTGGCTCGCAGAATTCAAAAAGTCCCCCAGCAAAACCTGAGGAGAACGACCCGCAGAAACCAGGCGGCCAACTCGCCGGTGCCCCCAAACCGGGTGATGAGATGACCCGCCGAATGTTGGATGTCGGCCAACGCAGTTCCAGCAAACCGCTGCGGCTGATGATCGACGAATGGGCCGGTTCGTTCGCCGGGCAGGCTCGCGAAAAACTGCAACTGCAAATCGACCCGGTTTTAAAAGAATTAGACGAACAACTCGCCGCTGCCGAACAACGCGTCAACCCGTTGGTCTCCGGCAGCCCCGACACGAATTGGGACGCGGACAAAGCCGATTCGGCCGGTCAAGCTGACGGACATCTCGCCGCCGGTGAAGCGACGATTCTGAAATTGCGTGAGAAGTCGGTCGATACGCCGTATGCGTTTATTGGCCTGCAGTTGATCAACATCGGCCAGGAACACGTGGGCCCGGCCCGCGAACACTTGGCGGCAGTCACCGCCGAAACGGCGGAAACGCGCGGCAAAGATTTGCAGCGTGCCCAACACCATATCCGCCGCGCCCGCGAATTGCTGGAACAACTGACGCATAAGTACGAGGTAGTAAAACTCAACGAAAAGCTCGATGAGACCATGGCGCAAATCAAGAAAATGCACCAGTTTTATGTCGAAGGAACGTTTGCGCTACTGCAGTCCAAAAAGCCGACACTGAATCCCAAGAGTCGCAAGTTTCTGGAATTCGAAATGGACGAAGAGTTTCGTAAGAAATTTCAAGAACTGTTGGAACGCAAACGAGACATTCAAGCCGAGCTGGCCAAGGCCTTGGCCAACGATCCCCGCTTGTTGAGGCGGTACATGGCGGCCACACGGTTACAGGCCGACACACTCAGAGATCAGTTGACGATCCTCGCGCGGCGGCAACAAGAATTGAACAAACAGGTCGCTGCGTGGGCCAAACTGCCCGAAGCCGAACGAACCGAATTGGCCAAACAGGATATTCGATCGTGGCAACTACGTTCTTCCACCGAAATTGCCGCGGGGGCAGCGACGATGCTCGATAACTATGTCACTTGGATTCCGCTGGACTTGGATGTCAACGAAGGGGAATTGGCAAAAATGCAAGAAGCGGCAACGATGTTGGCCACCACGGCACGATCGTTGACCGATGCCGCCGCCGGCAATGACGCTGCGGACGCGCGGGAACAAGCAGAATCCTTGCACCGACAACTGAAGGAATTTCAAACGCGGTTGCCGGAAATCATGAACGACCATCCGGAACATAACCGTTTGGCGATACACGTCGCGAATCGCCTGGCGGAGGTGAAAAAACTCATCACACAAACCTCCGGATGGGTCTATCAGGCCAATACAGTCGCCGACGGCTTACATCATCTGGCGGCCGATGTCGAGCAAAACCGCATCGCCATCGATACGGCGCATCTGGCTGTCAAACTGGAAAGCCTGGAATCGACGCTGGCCGGCATGCCGGATCATCTGATTCAGCTAGCGCAAGATCTGTTTGTGACATTCGACGAATATCTGCTACCCGATCTGGTGGCAACACAATTGGCACTGCAACAAAACCAAATGCCCAAAGCTGTCGAGCAACAGGTCACCGTCTCCCAAGATTTCGCCCGAGCCGAAGAGCAACTCGACGAGATCATGGACGGCATCATTAAAGTGCTGGACGCCGCTCCGGCGAATGCCAAGCTCGAGGGAGGGGACAATTTACGGGCGCAGACTCTGGAAGAATTACTGGCCATGCTCGAAGATGAAAGATTGGCGGCAGAAAATCTAGGAATTCCGCCCCGCCCCAATAACATCAACATCGAAAAAGATTGGCTCGCTCCGAATAGCGGACAGGGCGGCGGCATGGCCGGCATGGCCCAGGGGCAAGAAGCCGCCAAGAATTTATCCAAATTGCAACAAGAACTGCGCAAAGCCAATCGGCGATTAAAACAAGTGGATCAGTCAAAGGCGAATCGCAAAAATCGCCGCGATCAAATTCGCTGGAATACGCTGGCCTCGGAACTGGAAGACAAACTCCGCCAAGGCCGCGGCCACACCCCCCCGGAACAATACCGCCGCGCCATCGAACGCTATTTCGAAACCATCACCAAAGAGGATACCGCCAACCCGTAGGATGCGTCGCGACGCACCTTTCTCGCATAGGACGAACGACGTACAACGTCAGTGAACAGCTCTGGTCAAGGAATCCCCTCCAGGTAACCTCCCCGAATTTCCCAATTGAAAATCTCAACAACCGCGGGGAACAGAAATCCCGGTTCACTCGGCGTCCCGTGCAGCGGTATTAGCCCCTGCGGGTGTCTCGGCCAATCTGACAATTTCACAAACCGATGGACCAGCCGATGCGGAATTTGTTTGCGGGCATCCCCGCTGAATTGCCCGACGAACTCACTCAAACGGTGCTCGACGCCGCGAACGTTCGTATCGAACGGATTGTCTCCCACGGCCAAGCCAGCCCCGCCGGGTTTTGGTACGATCAATCCGAGCACGAATGGGTCCTGGTGTTGCAAGGGGCCGCCCGGCTGTTGTTCGAAGGGGACGCTGCACCGGTGGAAATGCACGCGGGCGACTACCTTGAGATCCCCGCGCACCGTCGGCATCGAGTGGAGTGGACGCCCCCCGACGAACAGACCGTCTGGCTGGCCGTTTTTTATTCCGTGGGATAGCACCGGCGGGTTTCCTAGCCATATTTGTGCTACGATACTCGGCTCCCGCGGGAATTCCATGGGGGCACCCGGTGATACACCGTCTGGCATTCTTTCAATTTCCGACGAGACATCATGAAACCATTGATGCGTCGCGGTCTGGCAAATTTCTATTATCTGCGGCGGCCGCTGTTTCGCTTTTCGCTGTTACTGCTTGTGGCGGCGGGGCTGGTCGTGGTGGGGGGATTGTGCTTTCACGACTATTATCGCCACCAGCAAATGAGTTATAGCGAGGCGTTCTATACGACGTATTGCTTGATCTTCATGGAGCATATTTACGAGTATCCTGAGCATTGGCTGCTGCAGTTGTATTATTGGGTATTGCCGCCGCTGGGACTGGCGGTGATTCTCGACGGCATTGTGCAATTCAGCTACCACCTTCTCCGGCGCGACGAAAACAGTAAGGAGTGGATGCAGGCCATGGCCAAGACCTACAACGATCACGTCATTTTATGCGGATTGGGACGCGTGGGATTTCGGATTCTGGAAGAACTTCAACATCTCGGCGAGCACGTGATCGTGTTGGAGAAAAACGCGGATTCAACCAACATTCCTTATGCCAGAAAACGCGGCATTCCGCTGTTTGTAGGTAGCGGTCGCGAGGAAGGCATTCTGGAAGAATTGAATCTGGCCGCAGCCAAGTCGATTATTCTTGCCACGGACGACGACTTAGCGAATCTGGAAATGGCCCTCGATGCCCGAAAGCTCAATCCCGATGTCCGCATTGTGATGCGGATGTTTGATCAGGATCTCGCCTCTAAAATTCGCGAAGCCTTTGGCATCGATCTGGTGTTTAGCACCTCGGCGGTGGCGGCGCCGCTGTTTGCCACCGCATCGACCGATCGTTCGATCACCAACTCGTTTTACGTCGACGGCAAACTGCTGGTGGTGGCTGAAGTCGACGTGGCCGACAACTCGACCCTGGTCGGCCGCGACATCCGCACGCTCCGCCGCAAACACGACATCTATGTGATCACCTGTAAACGCGCTGGCCGCTCAGATTTCTATCCCGAAGGCGATCTCAAACTGGCCGTCGCCGACCGCATCACCATTCAAACCGAGCCGGCCATGCTGAAACAGATCCACCGTTGGAACGGCGGCGAAGTCGTGCATTGAAGGGCATTCTGCTTTTGAAGTCCGCTCTCCCAGCTTTTTCCTTCAAACAGAAGCTTAAGTCCCAAACAACCGTTTTGCATCACTCGGCGACTGGCCACGGTGGGCACGATTTTCCAGATTGGTTCTCCAAGACTCTGAGAGTTCCGGACAACTCGCCAATCGCAGGTCGTCCTCATGCCGCCTTGGCTTGGCATACATGACCGAACTGGCCCAGGAGAGGGTTAACTCGGGGTGGAGACGTTCGACGAGATCAAACGGCATGTCGGCCGCGATCTCGCCTTCTTCCAGGACGCGGAGGTACCATCCGGTGCGACCTGTTTTTTGGACCAACACCGACAGATTGGGGATGCCCCAGCGTTTCGAGAGTTTCCAACAAGGCTGACGCGGTTGCGAGACCTGCAATAAACATTGGCCCACACGGAATGTGTCGCCAATGCAACAGCACGATTCATCAATCCCCGAGACGGTCAAGTTTTCGCCGAAGCCGCCAGCGGGAAACTCAACGTCCTCGATCTCAGAATTCCACGTGGGATAATGACTCGCCGCATACGCCAGAACAGCTTTGTCGGGTCCACCGTGGTGTTTGGAGTCAGCCTGTTCGTCGCCGGCAAGATTGGTACGGCTTACAAAGACCGGACCCGGAACGGTCTGTTTGATAATAGCCGAGGTCCAGGGCTTAGCGGATTCGCCCTCGACATCGAACTGTTGAGGGCGGCCGATCTGAATAGATTCAATTCGTGGGGACATAGCGGATGATTTGAACTCCCAAAGGACCGCGAATTCGATTCAGTAAGCTACGATGGCTTGTCACCGGTGCCGAGCAAGCCCAAGACACCCAACGCATAAAAGGTATATTCCACGTCCGCTTGTTCATCCCAACCGGCGCCGCGAAAACCGCCGGCGGGAAACTCTAGCGCATTGATAAATCGCTCGACGGTGTGCGGTTTGACCACGTTGTCGATGCCCAAGTCCTGACAAGTCAGCAGTCCGGTAAAGGTCGACAGCGAATCGGAAAACGGGATGCGGGTGTTGGCCTGAAAACCTCCCTCGTCGCCGCGGACTTCCCGTAAGAACGCGCGGACATCTTGGTGGAATTCATCATCAAAGGCGTTGTACATCCGCAAGACGGCCACGGCAGCGGCGGTCGGGTTGGTGCCGCTGCGTTTCATAGGACCGATTTCCACAAACCCGCCATCTTCCCGCTGCCGATCATAGATGAATTGCACCAACCGCTCAGGATGGGGAATCGTGCGGCCGATCAATTCATAACACAGGGCGATCAAAAACGTATGATAGGTACTCCCGGCAGCCCCTTCATGGGTTTTGGCGTACCCGCCGTCTTCGGTGCGAAAGCTCTCTAGAAATTCCGCCAAATGCACAGGCCAGTCTGAATCGTGCTCGGCCAGTACGTCGATGCCGGCGGTCGTTTGTACGATCAACGCGCAGTACAACCAACTGACAATATCGATCACCGACCCGCCAAACGGATCGATGCTTTTCAAATATCCGGCAATCGGCCGGCAGTCGTCAGCAGTGATCGCCCCCATCACTGCTAGGCTGCGCACCGCAAAGGCGGAGTAATAGAGGTCCGATTCACGGGGAGCGTCCTCGTCACCAGGATCGCGCAGTTCTTCGGGAGCCTCCCGCCCGCAAAACCCGCCATCGGCGGTTTGCTGCGCCAGAATAAATCGGCGATGCCGAGCGCGCCGCTGCGGATCCAGTCCTGCCAATCCAGCGCTGAGGCGATTGCCTAGTTCGAGGAGATAAGGTTCCGCGGGCATGGTGGAGAACGGCCGTTTTCAACCAGTTGAAAAACTGGAAATCGCTAGAGGGTCTGCATTTTCAACGGGCCGTTAGGCGCCGACGGTTCCCAGAATCGGCAGGGGAGCGAGGACCGTCGTGGCGGGGGATTGCTGTGTGGACTCTTCGGCGAGAACCGTGTCGACCATGAAATACAACAATTGCCGCAGCGCATCGGGTTGTACGTCGTCGGCCAGTGCCTCGGCGCGTGCGCGGGATTTTTCGACCAGGGCATGCGCTTTGTCGAATACGCCGCACTCGTCGTAAATCCGCCGCAAGCGGCCCAAACGAAATCCTCCGTCGCCCTCTCCGGTGAGGATTTCCTCCAGTTCGCTCCGCTGCTGGGCATCGGCCGCTTCGAGTGCCATGGCCAACAACAACGTCGGTCGTAGCGAGAGGGCGTCTTGACCGGCGATTAGTTTATTATCGTCGTCGCCCTGCCAGTCCTTCAGGTCGTTGAGAATCTGGAAACCCACCCCCAAGTGCCGGCAAAATGCGGGGATCATTTCGCGGTATTCGTCGATCGCTCCCCCCATCCGCAGGCCAGCAAATAGCGCTGCCTCGAATGCGGGGGATGTTTTGAGGGCATAGATTTTGAGAGCATCGATCGGCGTGAGATCGATTTCGCCATTGGCTTGCCACCGCATCTCGGCGCCTTGGCCGTCGCACAATTTGATATGTGCTTTCGCCATGCTGTCCAACACATCAGCAACCACATCACCCCCCAATTCCGCAGCTCCACGGCTCACCAACCGGTAACCCAGGCCGATCAAATAATCGCCCACATTGATCGCCATGCCTGTGCCGTAGCGGCGATGCAATGTCTCTTGGCCATAACGGTACAGGTCGTCATCTTCGATGTCATCATGTGCCAATGACGCTTTGTGGAACGCTTCAATCGCAATCGCGCCGCGACGGACTGCGACTGGAATATCGATGTCATCTTCGAATCCCGCCGCCAAACCGCTGCTGCCACTCACCGCATCATAGGCAGCCAGTGTGATGAAGGGCCGCAAGCGTTTTCCGCCGTGCGCCAGCCAGTCGTAGGAGATGGCTTCGGTCGAGGCCAATGGGGAATCGACATCGGTTGAGGCCCCCGTACTGCGAATCGGCGGAACCAACTCGTCGAACTGTTCCTCAAACATGCGATTCGAAGCCCGCATCAACGGGATATATCCATTGGTCTGCGGTTCGGGAAGCGGTTCGTATTTTTCCAAACAGTCCCAAATCCACGATTCGTCCAGCGTGGTGTTTTTGCAATCTCCCGTATGCAGCGGCACCGCATACGAGGGGACGCCGGCGACCAGGACTTTGTCGATCGCCTTTTCCAACACGTTGAGACAAGCGACTCCCAAGATACCGTCGACATGGCCCGAGACAATAATCTTCAGGACAATCGGCGACCCTTCAGCAACCAGGACTTTGTACCCCAGTTGCTCGGCGCGGACTTTATAATCAGCGATCGAGCAGGCGCCGCATTTTTCGCAATCGAGACCGAACTCGTCGTAGTCGGCTGGACAGCCTTCGGCATGTTTCAAACAGTGCGGCAGCAATAACAAACGGCGGTCGAATGGTAAGGCGAGGAATTGGCGCTTCCAGTAGAAATTGCCAATGAGCACCATGACAAAGCCGAGGAATTTTTCCGGCTGATTGATCTCTTTGAGCAGCTCGTGGCCGTAAGCTTCCAACTCGCCTTTATTGAACGGCTTGCTTTTGTCGAGACGCTCCACGAAGCGCTCGGCCTCGTCGCGCATCGATTCTCGCAGTTCGAGCGTTTCTGGAACCGCTTTCAGGTGGCTGGTACTGCGTCGTTTCGCCCGCTTGACCGGCTTTGCCGAGGGACTGTTCGTTTCGCTGACCGTCGCAGTGGTCGCACCTTGATCTCGCCCGTGTGATTCGCTGGATGCGATCGTCAAGGAATTCTCCTTCTCTGTCGGTCAATCTGAATGCGAACTATGTAACGGAGTTTTGGTAGGGAACGTCTCGTCGCGAGTCGTCTGGCTATATTTCGCCCGCGCGCAGCCCAGGGCGGCTACGGTGAAGATTATCGGATATAACCTCTCAAAATACCACAATTTGGCGAAATAAAAACCAATAGGGGTCGTGCGAGCGAACTCATTTCCATCCACACAGCTTACCAGCCAGCCCACCCCGCGACCAGCGGCAGGGGATATCTCCGTTTCCGCCAATATTGCTTCAACCGCCAGCGCTGTTTCCTCGACACTTGAGGAAATACCGGCATTGCCGCCCCAACCCCCGTCGGAATTTTGCACCGATTTTATCCATTTCAGGCCTTGTTGCGCCTGCGGCGAGTCGTAACGCCCAGCCTCGGCGTAGGCTGCCAAGACCCGTGCCGTGCCGTAGACCGGGTTTTCATCATCCGGTGAAAACTGATTGCCAAACCACAGCGGCAGCCAGGAGCCGTCAGCCCGCTGGACTTTGCTCAAGTAGGCAAACCCCCGCTGGATGGCCTGAGCGGACCGTGACAACAACGCAGGCTCCGCCTCCGGTTGCCGTGACTTCCAGGCGAGCAATGCCCGAATCGCGTGTGCTGTCAAATCCGCGGCGCTGCGGTCGAATGGCAAGGCGCCCCAACCGCGGCAAAACGTGGGCCAGCCGCCGTCGCGATTTTGCAAATCCAACAACCAATTGACCGCAGCCGCGAGTGCCTCCGCTTCGTCGGCGGGAATCGTTTCCTCTGTGCGCAATTTGAGTAACGCTAAGATGGCCCCGGGCGTGTCGTCCGCATCCGGCACGCCGCCCGATAAATCGGTCCACGCCCATCCGCCCGGATCGGCATTGGTGTAGGGATGCACCTCGCGATATTGCTGCTGCAACAGCCAATCGCGAATTGCTGATTGGTCCTCGACGGAGAGATCGTCTTGCAAAGCGTTCACCGACAACGTCGTGGTCCATGTCGCAAGATTTGTATCGATCGGCCAACTTCCGTCTGGGCGAACCGAGTCGCGTAAAAACTTCACCCCTTGTCGCACCACCGGATGATCCGTCAACCCGCAGCCCGCCAAACTCATGGTGACGAAACTCGTCAGCGGCGCTGCTTCGAGAAATCCGCCGCTGGTCGGTTGGATTTTCTTTAGCAATCGCAGACTCCGCCCAATCGCTGCCTGCCGCAACCAGCGCAACGGCAGAAACCACGGTTTGCGATGCTGAAACCGGACTTGTCCAATCGCAATCAACGCCGGCAAGGCATAGCTAACGACCGGCAGTCGTATGGTCTTATAGAATTGGGGCGGGATGCAGGCCAATTCGAACGGCAGTGCGGAGACCTCGCTCCAATCGACCAAACCGGCCAGGGCGCAGTGCGTCAAAATTGGGACCGAAAATGTCTTGTCTTTTCCATAACGCGCAATGACCGCTGGGACTCCGCCTGCGGTGTCGATGTAATCGCGAGCAGCGGTTACGGTCGTGGAAAACGTATCTACTGTGCCGGTTGCGTGAAACACCGCGTGGGCCAACATCGTGGTCGAAATGTTGCTGAGGCTTTTGACCGTATCGCCCCACCCGCCATCATCGTTTTGGTGATCCACCAACCACTGCAACCCGCCATCAATCAAATTTTGATCGTCCTGCGTCGCTGGTGTGCTGTGTTGCTGCACCATGTGTAGCGCCATGACCGCTGTTGCAGTCGAGAGCGCCGACGTCGACAGCTCTCCTTCCCAATGTCCGGCGGCATTGCGTTCGGACAACAGTCTCTCCGCTGCCGTTTGATAACAGCCTTCGATGCGTTCGAGAGTCAGGGGGGATTGTGCAAACACGGGTGGGCCGCATGCAGACAGTAGGGTCCGCTGTGCGGACCGTGCAAGGAATTTCGGTCCGCATAGCGGACCCTACGACTACTTAAAAATCGAGGTCATCAAGACCGTCAATCAGGTCGTCGAGTTGATCGCGCTTTTGCGGTTGGGAATCTTGACGTTTGGGAATGCCGACGGTCATTCCCACCGCATCCCGTCCATCTGCAACCAATTCGGTATCGCGTTCCTGCGCCGCCAACTCCATGGCTGACGGGGCGCCAAACAGTTTGGAAAGATCGATCTTGAGATTTCCAATGCCCCCTTCTTCCGAACCGGCAATCGCGGGGGTTTTGTGACCGGGAAAGATGATGGCATTCTCGGGGCAAACACGACTGCAGGCAGGGCAACCTTTTTTACAGTTGTCCTGTTGTTCGACCAAAATCCGTTCCGCTCCATCGACGCCATACACCCCAAACAGACAGAAGTCGATGCACTCCATGCAATTGGTGCAACGGCTGTAGTCGATCACCGGATACCAGCGACGTTTGACCGGACCACCTTCGAGATCAATGGGACGGTGACCATTGCTGTCAGCGGGGCTGTGCCCATTCCCATTTCCATTGACCGGCTGTCCGTTGCCGTTTTCATTTTTTTGCGGATTCAAGTATTGCTGCATTTGGTCGGGGCGGGGCGTGCCGCCGATCCAGTCCAGCAACTCAACGGTTTGCACAGCAGCGCTGTTGGCGATCCGCTGGATCTCGCCCAGAAAATCGGCCGCTTGATCCCGGGCGCGGAGATCGATTGTATAGATTTTTCGGTTGGGAACATCTCGAGCGCCGATGGCATTGGCTGACGGTTGCAATTCTTCCTCGTCGACCTCTTCTTCCTCCTCGGACTTCAGCTCGCTTTTGCCCTCTTGTCCGCTGATGCCGTTGCGATCCAGAATCCAACGCGAGGCACGGGGGTATAGCCAGGAGAGCACGATCAGATCGCCGGGGACCGATTTGAGGAACAGCATGCCGGGATGATCGGTGGTCAGATCATACAAGTGAGGAACCAGCGACACCTCCACTTTGCCGTCGAGCATGAGTTGCGTGGCGATATCTTCTTCCAAAGCCCGCAGTTGGGG
This sequence comes from Symmachiella dynata, assembly GCF_007747995.1. Taxonomy (NCBI): domain Bacteria; kingdom Pseudomonadati; phylum Planctomycetota; class Planctomycetia; order Planctomycetales; family Planctomycetaceae; genus Symmachiella; species Symmachiella dynata. The sequence continues at coordinate 6,121,041 of NZ_CP036276.1, forward strand.
ATTTTTGCTTTGAGCCTGGGAGATAACCACCGTAATCCGCTGACCTGCCATAAGTCGCCGCCTCTGTCGTAAAAATTCCGCCTGCGGACATCGCAGCCGCCTGCCTCGATTATAAACAACCGTGAGCGTAACCTGTAGCCCGTGGTGCGACAAATGCTGTTACGGATGTCATTGTCCAAAAAAGAAACCGCATTCCCTGACCAGTTTTGGGGCCGATTAGTCGTTCATTTGCCCCTTGATGATCCGCTGCGTCGCCTCCCATCCCGCGTCGAGCAATTCGAGATACTCCGCTGGCGCCAGCGTGGGGGCTTCGGTCGCAAACTCGAATAACCACCCCGCGCCATAATTGTCGGTGTTGATCAACGACGGATCATCCAACACCGCATCGTTGAACGCCACGAGACGTCCGTCGGCGGGGGCGTAGAGGGTGGAGAGCGCTTTGGAACTTTCGACCTCACCGACTTCTTGCTTTTTGCGAACAGCCGTATCCGCATCGATCGTCCAATCCAAAAAATAAACGTCCTGCAACAGCCGTACGGAATAGGCGGTGAAGCCGACGCGGTACACCTCACCCTGGGGTTGAAACCACAGGTGGCTTTCCACGTAGTTGCGATCTTGGGGAAACCGAGCTTCGTAGCTTCCCATCATAAAAATCAAATCATCGGACATGCATGTTCGCCGTGCGGAGTGGAGGATCGAATTGCGGATTGCGTACGGGGATGGTTAGCTGGGATTATCGACGTTCGGAGCGATCTCTTCAACGTCGACCATAAAATTCGCAGCCGGTTCTCGAAGCGGAAGAATCCAAAACACCGTCAAAGCACGTCCCACAAACGAAATGAGAAACAACAATTGATAAGGATCCGCCGTGAATTCCCATCCCATCGCAAGAGTTCCCTGCTCTGCCAATCTGGCGAACAGAAATCCACCCAGAATTCCGCTCACACCGGCAATCAACCCCGCTACATGCCGGAACAGTGCGATGTTGGCGGCATTGTCGCTACGCGGCGAAAGTTTGAGCATCAAATTGGGCGCTGCGATATTCACCGCTCCCCATCCGCCCCACATCACATAGGCTCCAAAAACCCACCACCACTGCGCGATCCCCGCTAGACAGAAAAACAGCATCGCCGCAGCCGTTGCCAGCACGCCCAGGATCAGGGCCGTCTTGTTGCCAAACCGGTCGGCGACGATTCCCGTCTTCCAAGAAATCGGAATTTGCACCAACTTCATCACGCTGGAGAGCAGATAATAGGTGCCGAGCGAAATCGCCAACGGTCCATACAAAAATTTGAAGATCACCACCTGCGTCAGCCCGGACCAAAAGGCCAACCACCAACTATAAAAACATAGCCGACGAAACGGCTGATCCGCGAGCGCCCGGCCAATTCCCTTTAGCGTCACCGATCCGCCCGTGAAGCCCCGACGCTGGTACTCCAAGTCCGCTGAGGATTCCCGTATGGGAATCGACCGGATGTGGAGCATGGGCCATAGCGACGCCAAGAGCAATCCGATGCCGAGGAGCATGGTCCCCATCAACGCCCACAGGGCTTGTTGATCGGAATAACTACTGCGCCAATATCCACGCGCATAACCAGCGGCGACCGGTACGACCAACAACACCACTAAGGTCGCAATTTGCCGCAACGCAAAAAACCGTCCCCAGCGACGACCGGGTACTAAATCGGACAACCACGAAAAGTAAGCGACGAATGCAACCGCCTGTGCCGCTTGAGCAATGGCCAAACAGCCGATCATAATCCAGACAGGATCAATGCCAGCCGGCCTGAGCGTGGGGATGGCCAGCAAGGGAATTCCACACAGCGCCCCGCGCGAAATCAATGAACAGACAAACCACGTCCGTTTACGGTCACCCAACCAACGGATAATCGGCCGCCCAGCGAGCGCCATGATGCCAACCGTTTCGGGCGTTGCCATCAGCACTGATAAAATAAATGGGCTGGCATTTAATTCCGAGGCGAAGTAGCTCAAAAACCCGCCCGAAGTCAGCGCATTGCCGGCCGTCCACAACATCGAATTCCACAGCACCGCGCGAGTAACGGCATCGAGGTGGTCGCTGGGCTTCACGAGGCGCTCCGTTGGCCGTATTGCGAACTTAGAAAGAAGAAGATCGGCAGTAATGCCACACCGATCATACCACGTTGTGTCGCAAATTGCAGAGACGCTGCCTTGTGACATGGTGAATAATCATGGTCAATTTCACCCAACAGGTTGTCACGGATTATTCACGAATCTCTTAGGCAAATCGGCCATAAAGCGGCGGGCCGAGGATCAGCAGCCCGACAATCACCGCCGCAATCGCCAGGACGAGCACGGCCGCAGCGGCCACGTCCTTGGCGGTTTTTGCTAATTCGTGTCGCTCAGGCGAGACAAGATCGACGATTACTTCCAGCGACGTATTGAATAACTCGGCGGAAATCACTAGAGCAATTGTGAGTACCAAGATGGCCCCATCCCGCGGCGGGATCTGTAACCAGCCCGCCAGTCCGCAGACGGTCACCGCAACTACGACATGAATCCGCAAGTTCCGCTCGTGACGCCACGCTTGCCACATTCCCGAAAAGGCGTGCACGAAACTTTGCCGCAGCGGCGTCCGTTTCATTCTGCTGCCCCTTCCAAGCCTCCGAATTGCCGCACCGCTTCGTAGATCACCGCTGTTGCTGTGCTGGCCAAATTCAAGCTGCGGACCTCTTCACGCATTGGGTATTGCAGGCAATGCCCTTCGTTTTCCTGTAGTAGTCCGGCGGGAAGTCCGCGGGTTTCGCTGCCGAAGACGACGACATCGCCTTGCCCGAACTCGGCGTCCCACACCTGTCGGCGGCCGAATTTGGTGATGTACCACCACGTGCGCTCAGGAAGCCGTGCGCGGATTTCCCGCAGATCATCGACCGCTTCCCAATCGACAAACTTCCAGTAATCCATCCCCGCCCGGCGAAGATGTTTGGCGTCGAGATGAAATCCCAACGGCCGCACTAACCACAACTTGGCTCCCACCGCGGCGCAGGTGCGACCGATGTTGCCGGTGTTCTGCGGAATGTCCGGTTGATAGAGGACAATGTGTAACAGCGGTTCACTTTTCTCAGACATCGCCACCACACACTCAATAGGGAATCAATAAACCATCCAAATCACGCAGCGCCGCATCACACCTTGGCAATCGCCAACGCGACATCCGCGGGGCCGACACTCACACTCTTAGCCCCCTCCGGCGATGTCTCGGTACGACTCAACGCGTCGGCGAGGGTTTCGCCGCAGACATAATCCTGCCACTGCTCGATCGCCGCCACAACTTCCGCATCGTCTGTGCAATATGTCACCGCGATGCGATTCTCGATATCCAAATCCGCATCCTTACGCAATTGTTGCACGTGCCGCACCACGTCGCGGGCCATCCCTTCGCCGATTAACTCCGGCGTCAGTACCGTGGATAGTGCAATCTGCACGCCATCCTGATCCGCCGCCGCCCAATCGGCCGCTTGCTCGGTGCCGACCATCACGTCGTCCGGTCCTAATTCGAGCTCTTCGCCACCCAGCGTAACCGTCACCGACTCGCCACTGCGTAACGGCGCCAACAAGTGACCATCCAAATTCGGCAACTCCTTGCGAATCACACCCAACAGTTTCCCGTACCGCGGTCCAAGTGTTTTCAGGTTCGGCTTGTAGGTGTACGAAACCAATTCGTCCAGGTTTTCGCAACCGGTGATCTGTTTGATGTTCAATTCTTCCTTGATCACATCCGACAGATTTTCAATCGCCGAGAGATGCGCCGGGTTCGCGCAGGCAAATCGCAATTCGGCCAACGGTTGCCGCACGCGGAGGCTCGTTTTTTCACGCAGCCCGTGGCCGAGATTCACGACCAGTTGCGCCAATGCCATCCGCTGGCTCAATTCCGGATCGAGCACCGCTGGATCGGCTTGGGGATAGTCGCACAAATGCACGCTTTCGGGGGCCGTCTTATCGACTGCACAAACCAGGTTTTGATACAGCCGTTCGCTGAGAAACGGAATCACCGGGGCGAGCAATTTCGTCAGCGTGACCAGCACGTCGTACAACGTTTGATAGGCGGCCAATTTGTCGCGATCGCCCGCATCCTTGGAACGCCAAAACCGGCGGCGGTTGCGGCGGATGTACCAGTTTGACAGATCATCGATAAATCGTGCCGCCTCTTTCAAAAATCCGGCGACGTTGAAGTCTTGCATTTCTGTATTGGCCGTTTGGACCAAGGCATGCAGGTTGGCCAACACCCAACGGTCGATTTCCGGCCGCTCTGCCACCGGAACCGGCGCCGCAGCGGCGTCAAATTCATCGAGCCGGGCATAGTTGACGAAAAACGTATAGGTGTTCCACAACGTGATCAAAATCTGCCGCCGCGTTTCATCAGCGGGGCCGCTCACAACGGCGCAGGTGGGAACCCCTTCGGCCGTCTGATCCACCGGCCCATTGGGCGTTTGCAGCGTGACTGGTTTGTCCGGGTTACGATGCCCAAACCGCAGGTCGGTCGCCGGGTTTTGTCCTAGGAACATCCACCGCATCGTATCGACACCGACCTGCTCAGCCGCTTCCTCAAACCAGATAGCGGTGCCGTCGGATTTGTGCATCGGCTTGCCCTCTTCGTTCATCACCAGCCGGTGTCCCAGCAGCGTTTTGAACGGGGGCGTGTTGTCCATCATCGTGCCCATTGCCAGCAACGCATAAAACCAATTGCGGAACTGGCCGGGGAAACATTCGGTGACGAAATCGGCCGGATACCACTTCTGCCATTCCTCGCGATTGCTGTTGTAGTGCATCGTCGAGAACGGGACGATTCCCGCATCGAGCCAGGGATTACCGACGTCAGGAATCCGTGACATCACGTTGCCGTTCTTCGGATTCGCGATTTTAACTTTGTCGATCCAAGGCCGGTGCGGCGTGTGCCCTTCGAATTCATCCCAGCCTTCGACGGCGCGTTCTTTCAGCTCCGCCAATGACCCGATGACTTCAAAATCGCCGGTTTCCTCATCGACCCAAATCGGCAGCGCCAGTCCCCAAAAGCGTTTTTTGGAGATCATCCAGTCCCGCATGTTGGTCAGCCATTCGATTTCCCGCTCCTTACCGTCGATCGAATCGGGGAGCCAGCGGATTTGTTCGGTGACCGCTTTGATTTCGTCCCGCCAATCCATATCGATGAACCATTCGTCGACGAGCCGAAACACTAACTCGTCGCCGGTCCGCCAACAGTGCGGATAGATGTGCGGATAACTCTCGACCGCAACCAACAGATGTTTGGCCTTCAGTTTTTCGAAGACCAACTCAGCGGTCTCCGGATCGTTGGCGCGACGGCCGGCGAAATCTCCGAATTCCGACGTGAAGGTGCCATCCTCTTCCAACGGGGCAATGCCGACAATACCCTGCTCCGCGCCGAGCTTGTGATCGATGTCACCGCAACCGGGAGCGATATGCACGATGCCCGTTCCCTCCCCAGCGACGACGTTCGGTTTCCCTTTGGAATCCCGTCCGCCATCGATGACGCGGTGGCAGCTGACACCAGATTTGTCGGCCAACGATTCATCGGTCGGCACGCCACCTGACTGTTGTTGCGCAGCAAGATCATCGAATGGTCCGTCGTACTCCCAACCGACCATCTCCGCGCCGAGGATCGTCGCTTCGATTTCGAACCCGCCCTGCTCTTTGAAAATCTGCCCCAACGATTTCAGCTTGGGGACATCCTTGGGCCATTCCCATTCCGGGCGGCCGAAGCCTTCTTTGAATTCGCGTGACAGACGTTGAAAGTCGAGGTTTTCTTTGGCGAAATAATAGACGGCCCCGTCGCGTTTGGATTTGAGTTTGACGTATTCCAATTCGGGATTCACAGCGGCGGCAACGTTGCTGGTGAGCGTCCAGGGCGTCGTTGTCCATACGAGCAGGTATTCGTCCGTGCGGCCGCGTAAGGGAAAGCGGACAAAGACCGATTTGTGCACCGACAGCTTCCGGCCGTCAGCGACTTCCATCTGGCTATAGGCCGACCCAGCGCGGCCCGACCAGGGCATCACGTCGTGCCCCTTCTTGATTTTGCCCCGCTCAAAACACTTCTTCAGAAACGTCCAGATTGTCTCGTTGTTTTCGGTCGAGAAGGTAAAGTAGCTTCCCCCCCATTCCGGACAACCAAGCCGCCCCACAAGTTGATGCGCCGGACCGGTCGCGGTTTTGCCCGACGGTGTCGTGATCGTGACCGGCTCGTCCTTGCCAACATTTTCGGACAACTTGCGCAGCTCTTCTGGACTGTCCCAATCCATCCAATAACCGAGACGAATCGACTGCTCGGTTTGCCGCGCGGCAAACTTAAGCACGCGTTGTTTGCAGGCATTTGAAAAGGTGTCGATGCCCATGGATTCGATGCTGGCTTTGGTGGTAAAACCAAGATCGCGTTCGACTTCGATCTCGACCCACAGGCCTTGGCAATCAAACCCGTTTTGATAACGCAGTTCGTGGCCGTTCATGGCGAAAAAGCGTTGGTAGGCATCCTTATAGGTCCGCCCCCAGGCGTGGTGCACGCCCATTGGGTTGTTGGCGGTGATCGGTCCATCCAGGAAACTCCAAGGGGGCTTGCCCGCGTTTTTCGCGCGCAGCTTATCGAAAATCCCAGCGGACTCCCAAAACTTGAGAACCTGATGTTCTCCCCCCACAAACTCGGCGTCGGCCGAAACTTTTTCAAACATGACTCTTCAATTTTCCTGATGAATTAAAACACCGCGCCCAATTGATTCTCATTACTCTCGTTCCCAAACTCCGTTTGGGAACGCATCCCTGCGAAGCTCCGCTTCGCTCACTCAAAGACAAAGCTGTCGTCCACAGGCCATCGGGTGCCGAAGCAGAGCTTCGGTTAAGTCCGTTCCCAAGCGGAGCTTGGGAACGAGGTAAATATTGCTGGTAGAGCATGCACAGCATGACCTACGCATCGGCCAATCGTGTGAGGACGTCGGGGATGACTTTTGCCAGACGTTCTCCCCCTTCGCCGGCGACTTTGATGATCGCAGCTATGTCGACCGGTTCCAAGGCATCGGGCAAGCAAACATCGGTCACAATCGAAATCGCCAACACCCGCAATCCGGCGTGAGCGGCGACGATGACTTCGGGAACGGTCGACATGCCCACCAAATCCGCCCCCCAACTCCGCAGCATACGATATTCGGCCCGCGTTTCTAAATTGGGCCCCGCCACAGCCACAAACACGCCCCGATGGGCGCGAATTCCCAATTCCAAGGCAGACGCTTCCGCCAAGTCGATCAATTCCCGGTCGTAGGGAGCACACATATCGGGAAACCGTGGGCCGAGACTCTCGTCGTTGCGGCCGATCAGCGGGTTGTCCCCCATGAAATTAATGTGGTCTTCGATCACCACCAAATCGCCGAGATTGTGCTGTGGATTCATCCCGCCCGCGGCATTGGTGACCAATAAAATCTCCACGCCGAGTTCCTGCATCACCCGCACGGGAAACGTCACTTCCCGCATGGAATACCCTTCGTAGAAATGAAACCGTCCCTCCATAGCCACGATCGGCAGGCCGCTCAGGGTGCCGCAGACCAGTTGCCCGGTGTGCGACTCGACCGTCGATTCGGGAAAGTGCGGAATTTCGTGATAAGGAATCGTGGCGTGCTCGTCGATTTCCGCCGCCAATCCCCCCAGTCCCGTACCCAAAATCAATCCGACCCGCGGTTTGGTGGCGAATCGCTCACGCACAGCCTTGGTGGCCTGTTGAATCTGCTCCAGCTGCTCGCTCACGATGGTTCACCCTTTGTTGCTCGTCTCTCCGAAATCGGCCAAACATCTGCGACCGGAATGCCCCGATTGTACAGTCCTCGGCAGGAGGCGAAAGGGACAGTCACTGCAGAAATCGTCACAATTCGGCAGAGAAAAGGGCAGCAGCAAACCCTGGCAGAGTTGCCCAGCGAACAGGATCGGGCAAAGATTGAAATCTTCCCGAAACGGATGGCAGCGAAGAGCGACTCTGCTCTCAATCCTCGAGAAGTTCAAAATCAAGATCCGACAGCAAATCTTGAAACTCCGGGACGCTGTGCAGACCGGTCAAATCGGGGTCCATCAGCAGATGATCGATATCCCAATACCCGAGCTGAATCGCGCGGCGTAGCGCGTCGAGTGCTTCATGGGTCCGCCCCAACAACGAGTAACTGCACGCCAAATTGTAAGCGACTTGAGGCACCTGCGGCCGTAATTTGGCAAGTCGCCGATCAATATCCAGCGCCTCGTCATGCCGCCCCTTGAGCGTCAGCAATTGACCGAGCTGTACTAAAATATCAGCGTAGCACGGAGATTGAGCGGCAATGCGACTGAAAAAGTCCAATTCAAAATCCGATTGCGAACGGCCAATGATATCCGCCAGAGACATTTCTGTCTGCGGTTCCTCTTGTCGCGTTGCCTTCGAGTTATGCATGTTGGACATGATGAGCAGCCTCCTAGGCTTTATTTCAGTTGTCGGGTCCGCATCATTGCGCCGCGGAAAATAGCGAGCAGTCGCCTTGGATTGGTCTTAAAACCCAGAGATGGCCAAGCGCTGATGCGTTATCGCCATCGATACATTTTGCCTCGCTGATTGAATTATAGCGCACCGCCGCAGCAGAGCAACGGGCGCAAACCGGTCCTCCCCCTGACCAATGACTTTTGGCGGCGTATCTGCATAAAGTCGGGGCAATATGGCCAATTGTCAGTTCGCGTACCGCGAACACAACTTGGCCATGCTCGCCTGCTGGCGAGCATTAGACACTTGGGCTGAGGGAAATGACTTGCTTGGGGGGGGGGAGGGAGTGACGTGAGCGACATTCCGACGGGTAGGTTACCCGCCGCAATCGTCGCTTGATTGGCCAACGTCAAGAACGTGATCGGGCAACGGTATTAAAAGTCGTCGTCGAGATCGTCGCCGTAGTCGTCGAGATCATCGTCGTCCAGATCATCATCGTCTTCTTCGTCATCTTCGTCTTCGAACTCGTCGTCTAATTCGTCGTCGTCGAGGTCGTCAAGATCATCGTCCAGATCTTCCTCTTCCACTTCACTCTCGTCGAACTCATCGAGCTCATCGTCGAATTCGTCGTCGTCATCGTCGTCATCGAATTCGTCATCATCCAGTTCTTCGTCATCCTCGAGAAGAACATCGGGCGGAAACGGCCGATCGGCGGCCGCCCAGAATTCGGGCGCTTCGCCGCTCTCTAAAAGTGGCCAAGCCGTCAAACCAAAGTCAGGGCTCACAACTTGCATAGTGTTCGTCCTCGAAAGCATCCTTCTTGCGTAATCCTCAGATGAGCCGCACGAATCACTCCGATCCGAACGCCAGCCCCGTGATGTTACGGGAAATCTGAATCTGTTGTACATTGACTTCTAGAATATCAAAAACAAATCCGCTTGCGACCGACAATCCGAATTCTTTGAAACGTCGTCAATCGCACACCCCGCCGTAGTTGTCGTGCCCAATTCACTACTTGTGAGATGGAAACATCTGAGACGGAAAACTGGACGATCCTACCGAAGTGGCGCTGTCGCAGTTGATTTTTAGTTGAGCAAATCCAACCCGGCGCTGCAAGCCGAACCGGACAGTCTGATTGCCCTGATTATTAAAGTTTCCGCCCTTTGTCAAGCGTTTCCGCGACATGCATTGTCGACAATTTTTATCCATTTCCGAAGATACAAAATCAGATAGCAGCCACCAACACAGCGAGACAATTGTCTCAATCACACTCCCGATTCTGCCCTGGCTGTTTAGACTTAGCAGGATCGTCGAATCCAATGCCCCACATAATGCAATTCGTTTGTAATCACACCGTAATCGACGAGGGGATTTGGCGATTTATTTCGTGCAGGGAATCAATGCCAAACAGAGCAAATCGCCACTCAGGACAACGCTCTATTCGCAAAGTTGGCTACCATCGCTCCACGGGTCCATTGGGAACGCGGACTTCGGCCGTGGGGCGCGGGTTTTTGCGTTCGCCGTGTCGCTGACGAATCTGCTCCACAATCTCGCCAAACTCGGCCTCCGACTCAAACCGTCGCAGACGGTCTTCCAAGTCTTCGGGAATTCCCAGACGGGCACCATTCCAAGCGGCAAACTTGCGAAACATCAAACAGCTCATCGCCTCACCATGCTGCTGCAACATCAGCCGAAAATGCCGTTCCAGGAATTCGATCTGCGCTTCGGCCGGTGGTTCCCAGACACTTGAGTCTCCCATGTTGACTCGCTGGAGTCGATGAAATATCCAAGGATCCATGAGCGCACCACGGCCGATCGCCACAGCAGCGCATCCGGTGATTCGCCGCATAGCAATCGCATCGGCGACGGTCCGCACGTCGCCGTTGCCGATCACCGGAATCCGCTGGACCGCCGCCACCGTTTCGCGAATCCCCTCCAGCTGCACATTCCCGTGAAACCCTTGCTGTCGCGTACGGCCATGAATGGTGATCGCCGCCACGCCCAATTGTTCAAACGCCCGTGCCAACATCGGTGCGGTGATGTGCTCCCGATCCCAGCCGAGTCGCATTTTCACCGTCACGGGAATCGCGACCGCTTCGATCACGGCCGACACCGCACGACTGGCGTTGTCGACGTCGCACATCAACCGTGCACCGCCGCCATTGCCGGTGATCTTGGCCATGGGACACCCCATGTTGAGGTCGATTCCCTCGTAACCTTGATCTTCTAACCACCGCGCTGCCCGGACAAGTTCTTCGTTCACACCACCGTAAATCTGCACCGACAACGGACGGTCCGCAGCGTTGGTGGCAATCAGTTCCATCGACTTACGGCTTTTGTGGCTGAGTTGATTGGCGAGTACCAAATCGGTCGTCGCTAAACCCAACCCGCCCAGTTCGCGTACGACTTGCCGAAAGGCCAGATGCGTATAACCCGCCAGCGGCGACAGAAAATACCGCGATTCCATCGTCCGTCCGCCAATGCAAATCCGCGGATCTTCATCGCCGAACGGTCGCGAGTCGGATGAAACCGTCGCTGGTTGCGCATTGAGTGGATGTTGGTCTGCCGTTTTCATGACGTATTTTTATAAACGGGAAACGGGCGGACGACTTAGCGGTTTTGTTCGTTCAAAATTTCCCGCAACACTTCCAACGGCAAACCGATAACATTGCTCAGGCTGCCGGAAATGGATTCCACGAACATGCTGCCGGCCCCTTGAATGGCATACCCACCTGCTTTGCCGTGCGGTTCATCGGTGGTGAGATACCAGTTTAACAGTTCGTCATCTTCTGCGACCATAGCGACCTGTGTCGCGGCGATCCGTTCGACTCGCGCGCCGCTGGCATCTGCCACGCACAACCCTGTGAGCACCGTATGTTCGCGGCCGAAATAATAATCGCGAAACCACCCGGCGACCGTCTCCTGCCAACGCGAATCCTGCGGTGGCTGGCCGAGCACCACAAGGTCTCCGTCTTCACCGCCGCAAACTCCAACCGTATCGGCCGCCACGACCAGATCATAAGCTGCGCCGGAATCGGCTAATTGCCCGCAAACGTCGTCACATTTCTCGCGGGCGATATTGAGCAACTGAGATTCGATCGACGCCCAATCCCGCAACCCTTCAAACCCAGCTTCATCGGCGCTGCTCGGCGGCAGAACCTGAATGGACTCTTCCGCAACGAGATGCGCCAACAGTTCTCGACGGCGTGGGGAACGGGACGCGAGAATCACACGTTTCATGAATTCGTTGATGTCGATGAGGGACTCGTCGTCGACGCCCAGTCCTGCAATGCACGGACACGCGGCTTGGGATCCTCGGCCATCGCTTCCATCGCCCGCGCCACGGCCTGACAACCGCTCAAGGTCGTAATGCACGGAACGCCGTGTGCGACGGCGGCAGCGCGAATTTTGCCTTCGTCAGTCCGCGCCCCTTTGCCGTTGGGCGTGTTGAGGATCAAATGAATGTCACCGTTGGCCAAGAAATCCAACAGGTTCGGTCGGCCTTCTTGAATCTTGCGAACCGTTTCGACTTCGATCCCCGCTTCCCGCAAGACCGCAGCCGTACCGGCCGTTCCCACCAGCTTAAAGCCGCGGCGATACAACACGCGCGCCGGACCAATGATCGCCTGCTTGTGCGGCGCGGCCACACTGACGAAGACTTTGCATGGTTCGCGCGGCAATTGTGACCCTGCAGCCAATTGGCTTTTCGCAAAGGCCAATGAAAACCGCTCATCGATCCCCATTACTTCGCCAGTGGAACGCATTTCCGGACCGAGAATGATATCCACACCCGCAAACCGCTGAAACGGGAACACGCTTTCCTTGACCGAGTAATACTCCGGCCACGGTTCGGTCGTGATCCCCTGCTCTTCCAAGGAGACTCCCACCATGATCTTGGCCGCCATCCGCGGCAGCGAAATGCCGGTTGCCTTGGAGACGAAGGGACTCGTCCGACTCGCCCGAGGATTCACTTCCAGAATGTACACCAGATGGTCGCCGTTGACTTCTTTGACGGCGAATTGAATGTTCATCAACCCGCGGACTTTGAGCGCCCCCGCTAAGGCATAGGTCGCTTCTTTGATCTCCGTAATCACTTCATCGGAAAGTGAAAACGGTGGCAATGCGCAAGCGGAGTCGCCCGAATGCACACCCGCTTCTTCAATGTGTTCCATCACTCCGCCGACCAGCGTCAGCTTGCCGTCGGAGATCGCGTCGACATCGACTTCGGTCGCATCTTCCAGAAATTGATCGATTAACACCGGATGGTCCGGCGAAGCATCAACCGCCTCGGTCATGTATTTCACCAGCGACGGCTCGTCGTAACAGATCTCCATCGCTCGCCCGCCCAGCACGTAACTGGGACGGACAAGAATCGGATAGCCGATGCGCTCCGCCGCTTGCCGCGCACCTTCGACATTGGTGGCGATGCCGTTGGGGGGTTGTCGCAAACCGAGTTGCTCCAGAATCCCCTGAAATTTTTCGCGATCCTCCGCGGCATCGATCATGACCGGGCTGGTACCGATGATTGTCACACCGGCTGCTTCCAGACCGCGCGCCAGATTCAGCGGCGTTTGCCCGCCGAACTGCACGATCACACCATCAGGCTGCATGCGGTCGCAGATATTGAGCACATCTTCGGTCGTCAGCGGTTCGAAGAACAAGATGTCCGATGTGTCGTAGTCGGTCGAAACCGTTTCCGGATTCGAGTTGACCATGATGCTTTCGATGCCCAACTCCCGCAGCGCAAAGGAGGCTTGGCAACAGCAATAGTCGAATTCAATCCCCTGCCCGATCCGATTCGGGCCACCGCCTAGAATCATCACCCGCTTTTTGTCCGACTGTTTGGCGGGCGTTTCGTCTTCCGATTCGTACGTCGAATAGTAATAGGGTGTGTACGCTTCAAACTCCGCCGCACAGGTGTCGACCTGTTTGAACGTCGCCACCACGCCCCGCTCCTTGCGGTGCTGACGAATGTCCATTTCCGACGCGGCCCACCAAAAAGACAACTGCCGGTCAGAGAAGCCATGCCGTTTGGCTTTAAGCAACAGACTGTCGTCGACATCCTCGAGCCGCGTGACTTGGCGGAGTTCCGCTTCGATTTCGGTCAACTCCAGGATGTTGTCCAAAAACCAAGGATCAATTCGCGTCAGTTCATGCACATGTTCTAACGACATTCCGGCTTTGAAGGCGTAGCGGATATAGTACAACCGCTCATCGTTGGGAGTCGCCAATTTGCGTTGGATCTCATCATCGGCCGGTTGCTCGCTCGTACCCCACAGGTCGTTCTTGCCGCCACCCAGGCCGAAATGCCCCGTTTCCAGTCCGCGAACGGCTTTTTGTAGTGACTCCTTAAAGGTACGGCCGATGGCCATTGTTTCGCCGACCGATTTCATTTGCGTCGTCAGCACCGCATCGGCTTCGGGGAATTTCTCAAAAGTCCACCGAGGGATTTTTGTGACGACGTAATCGATTGTCGGTTCGAAACAGGCCAATGTTTCGCGTGTGATGTCGTTGGGGATTTCGTCCAACGTGTAACCGACCGCCAATTTGGCGGCGATCTTAGCAATGGGAAATCCGGTCGCTTTGGAGGCCAGTGCGCTGGAACGGCTGACGCGGGGGTTCATCTCGATCACGATCATACGACCGTTTTCGGGATTGATGGCGAACTGCACATTCGAGCCACCCGTTTCGACTCCAATCTCACGCATAATGGAGATCGTGGCATCCCGCATCCGTTGATATTCTTTGTCGGTCAGCGTCTGCGCCGGAGCCACGGTGATTGAATCGCCCGTGTGCACGCCCATCGCGTCGAAATTTTCGATCGCACAGATGATCACGACGTTGTCGTTTTTGTCGCGCATCACCTCCATCTCGTACTCTTTCCAGCCGATGATCGACTCTTCCAAGAGCACTTCGCCGACCGGTGACAGGTCGATCCCCTTTTGGACCATCGCGTCGAATTCGTCGCGGTTGTAGGCGATTCCGCCGCCCACGCCGCCGAGCGTGTAACTCGGACGAATGACCGTCGGCAGCCCGACCACTTTCAAAGCGGCGCGGGCCTCCTCCATGTTGTGCACGGTTTCGCTGATCGGCACGTCCAGGCCGATTTCGACCATCGCATCTTTGAAAGTCTGCCGCCCTTCGGCTTTAGCGATGACATCTTCTTTGGCGCCGATCAATTGACAGCCCAGCTGTTCCAAAATCCCCCGCCGCGCAAGGTCCATCGCCGTATTCAACCCGGTTTGCCCGCCCAGTGTGGGCAACAGAGCATCGGGCCGCTCGACTTCGATGATCTTTTGGACATATTCCCAGGTGATTGGCTCGACGTAAGTCCGATGGGCGGTATCGGGGTCGGTCATGATCGTGGCTGGATTGGAGTTGACCAATACAACCTCATAACCCTCTTCCCGCAACGCCTTGCACGCCTGAGTTCCGGAATAGTCAAATTCGCAGGCCTGACCGATCACGATCGGACCGGAGCCAATAATCAGAATCTTGTGAATGTCGTCACGACGAGGCACGTCGGTAGTTCCCTCTAATCTGGCAGGATTGCAGTCGGAATCCACAACCATCACCATCGGGGGATGCCACTAGCGGCGTGTCCGCCAGTGCGCGCAGGCATCCCACAAGGCTGTTTTTCGTGGAAATCTGCGTAGAAAACCCCAGTTTCAGGATTTTCGGCGCAAAGTTGGTCCAGGATAGCAAGATGGCCGGGAGAATCAAATCCAGGCGAGGGGGAATTTGGTGGAGGGAGACGAGATGTCGCCGGGAACAGGTGGAGCCGAACACCAAAACGCACTGTTCAGACTGGGCGATGTTTTGCCGCGGTTCAACGGACAAAGGTCAACTCGTCGTCGCCGTATTGCCGACAATCCATGCCATAGAAAACGATGTATTCATCATCCATGTGATCGTCGCCAAGTGTTGCAAATGGCGCCGCTTGGTCAAGGAGAAACTCTCGCAACGTATAATTGTCCAGTTGCTTTACGCATTCCTTGAGATCGACGTGGGTGTCAGACGGGAGAAAAAAGGGTGCGTCTCCAAACACAGCGCAATGATCGAAATATTTGTCGTAGTCGAGTACATTGCAGATATAGTAGTCATGATATTTTTCGTGCACGCGGAATAACCCGTTGTCCGGCAACTCGTCATCGTCGTTCCGAAAACATACGAGGTCGCTAATTACGATTGTCGTTTCATCAAATGCTGCCTTTAATGGCGTTTCATTGCTGACACCATATCCACGCACGTATGGTGCCTCTAAAAAACTGGCGAGAGAGTCATATTCCAGCGGAGCCAGCAGATCAGATGTCTCACACTCACCAACAATTAAAATTGCGGAATGCTCGACAACATTCGACAAGTAAACGATAGCAGGACGTGAATCATTTAAGTGAGCGATTCGATCAAGCTGAGACTTCCCGGATATCGCGTACGAGAAGATCGGGTCGTCGATGATTTCTGGAGTCGTGTCGAATTGAGTTGCTAATTGCGCTGCCATTTTTTTGAAATGGCGACGACCGCCACGAGGCAAGTGAAAGTCAAAAGGAGGGACAAAGGTTCGGAGCATGTTTCACCTATTCGCATAAAGTAGCACTGTCTAACAATGCCATTCTGGGGTATCACTGGCACGACCAGCGCTGCCGTAGGCTCACGGAATTCGACAGACCTTCCGAGATTCACCGGCAATTCAAGTCCCTTTGTAGCACAGCACGGGTCTCAGCTCGCGTTCGATTCGCGTCAGGGCGCGCTGTGCCCGCATGACCCGCCCAATCTCCTTATAGGCCGACGGGGCTTCTTCGCGGAATTTTTCCATACGCCGCCGATCAATCCAGACATCCTGCATCTCGCGTTCAAGTTTTTTCTGGCCGATGACCCGCCGTGCGTCGTGGCGGCTGAGTGCGCGGCCGGCGCCGTGGGAACTGGATTGGAGAGCCTCTGCACAACCCCGTCCCACGACGTGAAAACTGCGTGTGCCCATCGAACCGGGAATCACCCCCTGCTCTCCCGCAGTCGCCGGCAATGCCCCCTTGCGATGCACCCAAAGCTCGCGGCCGAAATGTGTTTCCTGTCGGACATGATTATGATCGCAATGAATCAGGGTCTCTCGTTGCAGATCGATGGCGAATTCTTGTTGGAGTAGTCGACCGATCGCCGTCATCATGGCCAGTCGATTTTGCCATGCATAGGCGATGGCCCATCGCATGTCGGTGAGATAGGCGGCGCCGTTGCGAGATTCGGCATCCCATGCGACTGTTTTGTTTGGCGAACACGCGTCGACCGCCAAATGATGCGCCGTGATCGCCTGTCCCATTCCTCGTGAACCACTGTGCAGCATCAACCACAGCCGGTTCTCTGGATCGGCCTGGAACTCCACGAAATGATTTCCGCGGCCGAGTGTGCCCAATTGCACCCGACCATCTCGACGACTAAATGTTTCTAGTCGCGGATGGCTCAGCGGCAAATTGTTCAGTTCCTCCGGGAGCGCCGCAACCGTGTGAGAGCGACGATGCCGGCCGGCGGGAACACATTCATACAGCCCGGAGAGGATCTTTGCCGCAGCCACAGGGTTGTTGATGCGGTCTGCGTCCGCGGTTAAGGCGACGGCAAGCATGCCGCAACCAATGTCGCCTCCAATCGCTGCTGGAAAAATCTGCGTCGCGGTCGCGATAACGGTTCCCACACAGACATGGCGAGCCAAATGTACATCCGGCATGACGGCCATGTGCCCTACATCGTCGTGCGCCGCTAAACGATTGAGCGACGCACGAACCTCGCCAGGCATTGGCTCGCTGAGCCATGCCTGGATTTTCTCATGTAGACCTGAGTCCTTCATTGTTGGTCCTCCTGTTGCGAAGGAGTCTCCGCCGGAGAAGCCAGGACCTGAAACATCAACTCGGGGGTGCGACGTCGATTGATCGCGGCGGCAACTTCACTGCGAAGTTTACCCGCCACATGACCAAGCCGCTCGAGCACCTGGACCGGTTGGAAAACCGTGTCCGTAAAATAAGGGCAGAGTGTCACCAGCAATCGCGACGCATCGGGTGCCGGTACGACGCTGCTGACGTAAAAATCGCGCAGAACATCATCGTCGCATTCGCCAGAAAGTACGTAGCCAAGAACCTCGTCGACCTGCTTACATAGTTGATACGTTTTGCGAAGCGACTTATCGCGTCCGCGCTGTTTATGAAATTCGCGGGGATCCGAGCCATCTTCGGCTCCTGGAGATCCGCACAAAGACTTGAGAATTTCCTGCAACTGTCGTTCAGATTTCATACCGCTCCCCAATGCCTGTCGACATTCGGCCGTGGCGCGAATCAGACGGGCATCTAGATTTTTTGAAGAGATTTGGCGCGCAGAACGAGTACGGCACAGCCGCAACTCGGCGCGAACGGTTCACTCAGAATCGTTGCTCGATCGGGGAGGAGCCTAGCTCGGCAACCGGGGAGGAATGAGCGCAGCGGTAGCCCGGCAACTCAGGTTGCCGGCAAAGCGTCTTATCTCCGTGCCATGCACAGGCTCGACGGAACAGTAAAGCGGTATGAAATACGCATCGTCGGCCTCCGGGAAATAAGAAGTGGGCGGTCATTAAAAAATCGAAGCTTTGGGGGGACACCACTGCAGCCTTTCAGGTTCGCTTGGCCGACAAGTTTTTCCCAAGTTCAAGCAATGCTCTCTGGCCGCGACGTCTTTCAGCTCGATTCCGATCAACACTGGCATTGCAACATTTGCGTCGGTACGATTCGAGAATCGGTGCTAATAAAACATCGCGACGGACGAATTGCCCGTTTTCGGCGTCAGGGCAACCATTGAAATGGACTTTTAAAATCAGGGAGTTGGAAATGAGCGGGGTGGGAATGGGATTCGCTGAAATATTGTTGATTTTGTTGACAGGCGGTGGGCTGGGGCCGTTGTTGGGGATGCCGCCGGGACCGCGTGACGAAGCGCTGCTGCGTTTACCACCGACCAATGCGATTGTTTACACCGAATGGGCGGCGCGCGGAGCGGGCAAAGCAGGAGCGCCGGGCGTCGAAGGGATGATCGCCGATCAGGAAGTCGCACAATTTCTCGAAAAAGTCCATTCCGCCATCGTCGACGGTGTCATTGCCGAAACCGAAAACCGCTCTCCTGAAGAACAAGTGCTCGGCGAAGTCCTGCCCCGCTTGGGCTTTGAACTACTCAAACATCCCGGCTGCTTGTACCTCAGTTACGAGGAAGACCACATCATCAACGGCGACACGCCGCCGGCGATGATGATGTCGGTCGCTCAAGGGGTGCGGTTTGCTTTGGTCATCAACGGCGAAAAACAGGCGGACCAAATTGCCGCCGACTTTCTGGAATTGACGCAATTTCTTCCCGGGGGGGAACGCCGCGAATCATTGGACCGTTTGCAACTCCCCGTACCGCTGCCGGGGATTCCTGTCACCGTTCACCGCCACAACGACTACTTCATTCTGGCTCTGGGCGATGGCACGTTGGATGCGGCGATTGCCGGTCTCGACGGTAAATCAAACGGTCTGGCCGATGACGAGCGTTTCCAAGCGGGAGTCAAGCGGGTCAGCTTCGAACGCGCTGGCGGAGTTACTTGGGTCGATACACGGCAATTGCTCAAGGTCGTCACCTCGATCCTGGAACCGGCCGGCATCGATGCGGCGGGCACTGCCCAGATGCTGGGGCTGGATTCATTGGACTACTTTGTCTCGTCCAGTGGGATTGAAACCAATGGCCAAATCAGTTGCCGCAATTTCATCGCCACCGGCGGCAAGACCAACGGCATTCTCAAGTTGGCAGCTGCTCGGGGCATCAAAACCGAGGACGTGCAGCACATCCCAGCGGATGTCGACTTTGCATATGCTTTGAGCATTGATGTGACGAAAATTCTGGAGGAAGTCCGTCAGATCCTCTCAGCCGTCGGACCAGGCCCGGCGCAGGCTTTGGAGGACGCGATCCAAGAAATCGATAACGAAACCGGCCTGTCGGTCGAAAACGACGTGCTCACCGCCGTGGGTGACGTTTGGACTTTGCACAATAGCCCCTCAAGTGGCGGACTGTTGTTCTCTGGAATCGTGTTGACCGTCGACATCCGTGATGCGGAACAGGCGCAAGCGACCTACGATAAAGTCTTGGAACTGATCAAACTCAACCTGCCGGGCATCATCAACAACGGCATGAGCGCACGGGGCGCCGAGATGAAAAACCGGGAATTCCTGGGGCAAGATATCGACTACCTGAATGTCGTGGACGATGACGACGTCCCGCTGGCACCGGCGCTCTGTTTGACCAAGGAGCGATTGTACTTGGCGCTGCACCCACAAAGCATCAAGTCGCAATTGCGATTCCTCAAGTCGAAAGAGAAATCGTTTGCCGATCAAATGGCGGACGATTTCAAGCTCCCCGACGGCGACCTGCTGTCGCTGACCTATTGGGATGCGGAGGCGACCACCAAGCTGCTCTATTCGCTGGTCCCCTATTTCGGTCAAATAATCATGACCGAGGTGCAATCCAATGCGGCGGTGACGATCGACATCTTCGACATCCCGTCGGCCCGCGCGATCCTACCTTACATTGGCCCGTATACGTCGTCGACTGTCCGGACTCCTGAGGGGATCATGACGACCTCGACCAGCACGCTGCCGCTGCCTGTTGGATCGGCCATGAGCACGATCATCCCAATGTTTAGTGCTCGCCGCGTTCAGCACTTCGCCCCAGTGCAAGAGGCCGTTCCGGCTGACGCAGATTTTTAGGCCCGCATATTTCAACAGGTCTCTACGCAAAGTGGCCGGCGCATTGCGCCGGCCACTTTTTACGTTCTTAGCACCATAAATAATCCGTTATCGACGAACCTCGTCCACCGCTACAGCGTTCGCGGTTGTTTTCTTGCCGCTGACTGCCTTCTCTAGATTTTCCAGCAGCATGGCCTCGGTGTACAAGTCGCGCAGGACGATCGCCTTATCGGGCTGACCGGCGGGAAAGATCACCGTGAGCGGTACGCTGATGCTTTCGAAGTTATCCAGCCAGCGTTTGATCTCCTCAGACTCGCCGGTGTAGTCAGCATAGAGCGTGACGACATCATGGTCTTGGACCAAATCCAAAGTCTTTTTGGTGTTCAATGCAAACTTTTCGTTCCGTTTGCAGGTCAAACACCAGTCGGCAGAGAAATCGACCAGGACCGTTTTATTCTCGGCCAACGATGCATTCAACGTGGCTTCCGTGAAAGGCTTCCAAGGCAGTTCCGTTTCGGATTTGAGCGTCAGATTGAACCCAAACAGACAAATAACGCCGGTCAGTACGATGGCAGAGACCCGCACGGTCGTTTTGTGACGGATGTGCGAGTTGATGTCGTACAAGTTGCCGATCATCCACAAACCGAGTGCAATGCCGAGCAGCATGACCAACGCCGGGATGGTGTAGTCATCCTGCAGAATGTGCACGATGAAAATCACGGTTCCCATCAACACGAAACCGGCGAATTCCTTCAACCGCACCATCCAGTTCCCCGGCTTGGGCAGCCATTTGACCGTCGAGGGAAATGCGCCGATCATCAGATACGGAAACGCCATCCCTAAGCCCATCATGCCCCACACGAGGTAAACAATCAGCGTCGGTTGTGTAATCGACCAACCCAGCGTCGCTCCTAAAAACGGCCCGCTACAGGGGGTCGCCAAGAGTGTGGCCAGAATACCTGTGGAGAAGGCCCCCACCAGTCCTTCTTGATGTTGATTGCCGGCTGCCGCGCCGACCATACCCGGCATGGGAATTTCAAACACGCCCAACAGGCTCAGTCCCATAGCAAACACGACGCACGCCATGATCAGATTGAAATTCGCATTTTGAAACAGCCCGCCCCAACCGTAACCCAAAAAGACCGCCAAGGTTGCCAAAACCATAAACACGGCAAGTACACCCAGCGAATACACAACATTGAGCTGAAAGATCCGTGCACGGCTTTCACCCGCTTGTTGTGCGAAACTCATCACTTTGATCGCAATCACCGGCAACACACAGGGCATGACATTCAAAATCATGCCGCCAATGAAGGCGAACAGTAGATACATCGCCAATCCATAGTCGGAGTTCTCTTCTCCGATGACGGTATAATTCGCGTCCCCACCATTGGCTTGCCGCTCCAACCGCATCTCGGCCCGCTGTGCCATGACCTCTTCGATAAACCCAGCCGCCATACCGCCCTTGATGGGTGCGGAAACACCAAACACCACGGGAGAAACTGCCGGTGTGGGGGTGACCGTCAGATTCCCCTCAAAATTGAACGCGACAGGCGAAACGCATTTCACGCCGGTGCATGACTGAAAAGCGACCTCGCCGCCAATGGGGTAATCGCCGGGCGACGCATCGGCAGGAACCGTAATCGAACGGGTCCACACGACACGCCCAGAATGTTCTAAAACTTCAATGCCGCCGAACAACGGTTCGTTCGCAGCGTGCGGAGCCGGTTCGACCGTCCAATCTCCATCGAGTTTTAACTCACCATATTTTTGAATCTGTAACGCCGTCGCATACGGTCCCAATCCCTCAGGACGGGTTTGGTCCAAACCGTACGTATGCCAATCGTTTTTGATATTCGCTTCGACGCGCAGTTCAACCGTCTCTCCCGGAGCTGCTTCGCCCGAGGAAAGCGAGACGAGCCACACGCTCGAATCATGTTCGAATTTCGTTTCACCGGTGGCCGCGAGGTTCGCTGACGATTTGCCTTCGCCGATCTTCACCGTGGCCTGAAAGGCTGACTTGCCGGGAACACAAAGCCCTTCGCTGCAGACCTGATGTGTGATCTGCCCGGAAACGGTGACTTCTCCCGGACTGGCATCGGCGGGAATTTGAAATCGCCGGGAAAACGTGACCTGACCGTAGTATTCCTCCAGCCGCATTTGCGTCTCGCCCAGTTTCTCTTCATGAATCTGTGGCGCTCGAGAGGCGGTAAATGTTTTGCCCAATGGTTTCAACGGGCCATGGTCGTCCAGCGCAATCACCGTCGGTGATCCGCCAAACCCGGTTTGGGTCAGAGAAAAGGTATGCCAACCCTCAGCAACCGTGGCGGTCAACTGCAAAGTGACTTCGTCCCCCGGCGCAGCATCAGCGGGCACGATTTTCGCGTCATATTTGATCGCGTTTTTCGCATCGTTGACCGGCGGCTTGCTGCCGAAGAGATCCGTCTGGAAAAGATCGTCCTGCGCCGCCGCAGTCTGTGGGGCGAGTCCCACCACGGCAACCAGCAGCAATGCAAATAGCGAACCGAAACCATTTCGGGACATTCTCATGGGGGTTTCCTGGGCAACTAAGAGCGATAAAGGGGAGTTTGAGATGCCAACTAGCAGTTTGTCATGACATTATTATTTGTGTTGGGTGCCACTGGCTTTGCCAGTGCAACACGAAATGGGGGCAAAACTTGTAAAACACTGGCAGAGCCAGTGGCACCCACGTTTTTCAATTCGACGAAACGCTGGGGAGCGACAGCCAGACATTCACCGACATTTCTTGGCGCCGGTAGAGACATCGTGACAGAGTATTATCGGAAGGCAATCCCGTGGCGGTCTGTGCCGTGGATTACAGTTCATGTTGTTGACAGTATTCGCACACGCCCAACTGAGAGCGCGGCGCACCAATCGCCGTATCATACATTAAATTGCAAAATCGCGGCAATCGGACTTGTTGAAGAATCGCCATCTCATTGCCCAGTTTTCTCACGTTGTCGCCCTCCAGCGTGCGGGGAATTCGTCGCCGTTAGAACCGTGGAATTAACGGTTTAATCGCGCTAACCGGCATGGGCTCAACGGCATGCTGTGAGCGGGGCCTATCTCAAAACAGGCGAAAAACAGCGGATTCCAGCAGTAAATCTCAGGGGTTCCCATTTCCGCTACCTGGTCGACACTTCGTACGATTGATCCGGCACGCTGCGTGCAATACCATAATTAAGAAGAGAGAACCCGCATTTAACCGTGATTGAGCGTACTCTCCTTGTCACCACTTAAAATTGTTGCCGTGAATTGTCGCAGCGAATACCTTGGTTGCATCAGCTAACGTTCCTATCTGGAGAGAACTCGAATGACCTCAACACGACGTGACTTTCTCAAAAAATCGGCCGCGACCGGTGCACTGGTTTCGGCCCCGTTGATCTGGACGCCTGACACGGCTTTTGGTCGTAATCTCAACAGCAAGCCGACCGTCGCCTCCATCGGTGTCGGCGGCAGCCGGGGACGTTACAATCAAGGTGGACACATCGCGCGCAAGGCCTCGAAACTGGGAAAGACGATCGCCGTTTGCGATGTCGACTCCGTGCATACAGCTGAATTCAACAAGGATTTCGGAGGTAAGCTCAACGAGTACACCGACTACCGCGTTTTGCTTGAAAAAGAAAAACCGGACGTCGTCACCATCGGCACCCCCGATCATTGGCACGTGCCGATCGCCATCGCCGCCCTCCGCGCTGGCTGTGACGTCTACTGCGAAAAGCCGCTCACGCTGACCATTCAAGAAGGTATCGACGTCCGCAACGTCGTCAAAGAGACCGGCCGCGTGTTTCAGGTCGGGACACAACAGCGTAGTGAAAACGAGAACCGGTTCCTCAAAGCGGTCGCCATCGTGCAAAGCGGTCGTCTGGGGAAAAACGTCAACGCCTACGTCGCCATCGGCGGTGCCCCCAGTGAAGGCCCCTTCGAATCGACTGCTGTCCCCGAAGGTCTCGATTGGGATTTCTGGGTCGGCCCCGCACCGAAGGCCGATTACTCCGAAGAACGCCGCAAGCAATTCCGCTGGTGGTTTGAGTATTCCGGCGGCAAAATGACCGACTGGGGCGCGCACCACATCGACATCGCCCAATGGGCGCTCGGCTACGACAAGAGCGGCCCGGTCGAAGTCGTGGGCAAGGGAACCTTCCCGCCGATCGTCCCCGACGATTTCAACTGGGATGCGTTCCTCAATGGCGACGCCAAACTTCCCAGCGGGTTCAATACCGCTGTGACGTTTGACATCGATTTGAAATTCAAGAACGGCTCGGTGATGAACGTCAACGACGTTTACAAACGCCCGGACTCGAACATCGAATTCGGGAACGGCATCTTGTTCGAAGGTGAGAACGGTCGCATCTTCGTCAACCGTGGCAAACTGGAAGGCAAACTCATCGATGAGTTGAGCGAATCCGACCACGAAGAAATCAATGCCTTGGTGGCCGAGTTGTACAAAGGCAAAACGCCTGGCAACCACATGCAGAACTTCTTCGAATGTCTGGAGGATCGCCAGCAACCGATTTCCGACGTCAGCACACATCACCGCACAATGACTTCTTGCCATCTGTGCAACATTTCCGTGATGTTGGGCCGCGACCTGAAATGGGATCCCAAAGCCGAAAAATTCGTCGGCGACGAGCAGGCTCAAGCGTTAACCTCACGCCGCAGCCGCGATTCGTATTTGGTCGCCAGCGGAACGTAGTCGATCATTGATTACAGGGTGCCACTGCTGGCTTGTCCAGCAGTGTTAATTCCATCGCACGATTTTGCACTGGCGGACAAGCCGCCAGTGGCACCCGATGTTGAGTTGTTTAGTTGAGTTTTTTAAGCGGACGATGCATTAGCTTTGATCACGGTGCGCCCCCATTACCGGGGCGCGCCGCATTTCCACTCGGCCTATACGGGCAGTACATTTCACCCAATTTGCGTTCACCAAGGAGATGGCCATGGGATTGCTTGATAAACTGCGCGGCGAATTGGTTGATATTGTCGAATGGATTGACGACACCAACCACACACTCGTCTGGCGGTTCCCGCGGTACCACAACCAAATTAAAAACGGCGCGCAATTGATCGTGCGTCCCGGACAAACCGCTGTCTTCGTGCATCGTGGCGAATTGGCCGACGTCTTCGAGCCGGGACATTACGAACTCACCACCGATAACCTGCCAATCCTGGGCACACTGCAAGGCTGGAAGCACGGCTTCGAAAGTCCGTTCAAATCCGAAGTCTATTTTGTCCGCACCACGCAGATCACCGATCTAAAGTGGGGCACCCCCAACCCGATCATGCTCCGCGACCCCGACTTCGGTCCCATCCGCCTCCGCGCGTTCGGCACCTACACCCTCAAAGCGGTCGAGCCGAAATCGCTGCTCAAAGAATTGGTCGGGACCGACAGCGATTTCTCGTCGGATGAAATCAACGAGTTGATGCGTTCAATCATCAGCGAAGCCTTTGCCACCATGCTGGGCAAATCGCAAATCGCCGCATTGGACCTCGCCGCCAACTACCGCGCCCTCTCAGGCGACCTGCGCGAGGCAGCCGTCGAACGGGTCGACGATGAATACGGACTCGATATTCCGCAGTTATTCATCGTCAATATTTCACTCCCCGAAGAAGTCGAAAAGGCGCTCGACACCCGCAGCAGCATGGGAGTCATCGGCGACATGAGCCGCTACCAACAGTTCCAAATGGGCAAAGCCATGACCGCCGCCGCGGAAAACCCGGCCGGTGGCGGCGCGTCCGAAGGGATGGGACTGGGGATGGGATTTGCCATGGCCAATCAAATGTTCCGCGGCGCGGGGCAAGCAGGACCCGGCATGCCCGCACCTCCGCCTCCCCCCGGCGCCGTCGCTTGGCACATTGCTGTGGGGGGCGAAACACAAGGCCCCTTCACTGCACAACAACTGTCGCAAGGCATCGCTGCTGGACAAGTCACAGCCGATTCGATGGTCTGGTCCGCCGGCATGCCCGCCTGGACAACCGCCGGACAAGTCCCCGCACTCGCCTCGCAATTCGCCGCGACTCCGCCGCCACCGCCGCCGGCGAAGTAGGCTTGAGGCGTGAGGGGACAGGCTTGAGGAAGGTACTTGCCGATTACGGTTCGTTGGGCAACGCTGTCATTAACTGCGCGGCGGCAGTTTGGCTGTTTTCCATTGAGCAGACGGCGCTGCTGACGGCGACTCGCGTGGCGCCGGCTTCTGTGACCTGGGCGATGTTGTCCGCTGTGATGCCGCCGATGGCGTACCAGGGCAGGGTGATCTCCGCGGCAACTTGGCGGACGAATTCCAGCCCCGCCAGATCCGTGAACTGTTTCGTCGTGCTGGAAAAGACCGGACCGACGCCGATGTAATCGGCGCCCTCCATTACGGCTTGCCGCGCTTGTTCGATGGTGTGCGTGGAGACGCCGACTAATTTTTCCGTCCCCACGATCCGCCGGGCATCTTTGACCGACAGTTCCTCTTGGCCGACATGCACGCCATCGGCATCGGTCAGCACGGCTAAATCGGGACGGTCGTTCATGATGAACAATGCTCCCGTTTCGCGGGTCCACTGCCGGACGCGGCGGCCGAATTCGACCAATTCTCGATCGGGCATTTCCTTTTCGCGTAGCTGCACAATGCTCACGCCCCCGGCAAGCGCCTCGCGAATCGCCGGTCCGCTGCCGTGATGACACAGCGCTTCGCTGACCAGCAAATACAAATTGCGTCCAGCCAGCCGTGATTGATTGTGCAGCGTCGACAGGATCGATTTTTCCAGCGTATAAAACCGATAGCGGAGTTGTTCGAATTGTCCGCCCAGGTCCGCAGCGAGGACTTTGCCGTACTCCTCCAACGTCCGCACCGCTTCCTGCACGCGTTTCAAATTCGCCTGTAGTACCTCTGCGGTGGAATCACGCTGCGCTTCGGCGGTTGTGGAAATCGTCGTCCCCACATCCGACAGGGTATCCCGCGCCGCTGCCAAGTCGTGCGGCGCGATTGTGGAGATTGCCGCAGTGAAATCGTGCCGCCAACTTTTGAGCAGCGTAGACAAATGCGCATCGTCGCTGATGAAACGGACGTAATCCTCGACGACACGCACCCCTTCGCGAGCGCGGTTGGCAGCAGCGTCGATGATCCGCAGCGCATTGTGCCGTTGCGAAACACTGGGTTGTGAGAATTCGATCCTGACGTCGGTGACCAGCGGCTCAGCGGAGAATCCTGTTTTCTCATCCACAAGTTGCGTGAGCTGTTCGCGCTGCACGCCTTGTTCGTGGAGCCACGTCGAAACATCGGAGTCGACGACCAGCAGTCCCCAGAGCAGATGTTCGGTCCCGACCTCACTGTGCCGTCCTTGAATACCCGCTAAGTGCCGAGCTTCCTGAACGGCCAAAGCGGCCTGTTCATCCATCGGGACCAGCTTAGACTGTTCCGATTCAGCGGTCGTCTCAGCAGTCGGCACGCTCTTCTCATCAGGGAAAACCGTCTCCACTGTGGAAATCGCCACATCAAATCCGCCCAGAATCTCGCTCGCACGCGATTCTTCCAGCAAAAGGCTACGCAATAGATGCAGCGGAGCCACGGTTGCCGATTGGCCGGCTGTGGCAATTTCGGTCGCCCGGTCTAGAACTCTTTGGGCAGCGGGAGTCAACGGTTGTTGCATTTTGGATGTGCGGCTTTGGGGCCAAATCGGCGAAGTTCAATGAAATTGGTTTATTGTCGAGACAGTCAGAGCCGGTTTACGACTTTCATGCACAGCAAAGGTGTCTTCCAATGCAGGGCAATCTTTGCAAGTCATGCACTCGCCGCCGCTTAACAGGCTCCGCCTATCGGAACGTCTTGCCATTGGCGCGAACGGTTACTAGAATTCGCGGTATATCCTGATAATTTCAATGGATGAGGAAGACTTTGCAGTTGGGCGAGTTTGGGTTTGTTCGACCAGCAGCCTCGGAACTTGCATTGTACCGAAAAGGGAATCGAATTGTGAAGTTGCTGCTTTCACAAGGATCGTGAAAGTTGGCTCTGCCGCTTCTGTTGATCTTTCCGGTTCTATGGAGACGAGAACACCGTCTCCACGAGTCAGAATATAACGGATGACTGTGGAAACCCAATCAACTTTCCCGGTAGTAACGTCTGCGATTCCCGCAGCCTCAGGAACTTTGATGTTGCGGAAAGGAAACCCCGTTCACACATCGAAACGTGAAGTATTGTTAAGTGACCGTCATCCCGCGGAAGGCACGGATCGTAGAATCATTGTTACGAGCGTTGCGATCGGCATCTGTGACGTGTGATGGCGGATTAAAAAAGAAGACTGAAACATAGGTTTTGAAATAATAAAACAAGCGCCGATAGTCAGCGTTTGAGAAATTGTCTTGCACCCTCGCAAGATTTAGGGAGAACCTCGCATGTACGAGCGATTTACCGACCGAGCCCGAAAAGTGATGCAACTCGCCAACCAGGAGGCGCAGCGGTTCAATCACGAATATATCGGCACGGAACACATTCTGTTGGGACTGGTCAAGGAAGGCTCCGGCGTTGCCGCCAATGTCCTGAAAAACCTGGACGTCGACCTGAGAAAGATCCGTTTGGAGGTCGAAAAGATCGTCCAATCCGGTCCCGATATGGTGACGATGGGCAAATTGCCGCAAACGCCGCGGGCTAAAAAAGTCATCGAATACTCGATGGAAGAAGCCCGGAACCTGAATCACAACTACGTCGGCACCGAACACATTCTGTTGGGCTTGCTGCGAGAACAAGAAGGTGTGGCCGCCCAGGTGTTGATGAACCTCGGCCTGAAACTGGAAGACGTTCGTGAGGAAGTGTTGAACTTGCTCGGCCATGGACTGGAAGGCGCCGAATCGGGCGAACGCAGCCCCGCCGCCGGAAGTCCCAAAGCGGGCAAAAGCAAAACTCCCGCCCTGGACAGCTTCGGTCGCGATCTGACCGAATTGGCCAAGCAGGGCAAACTCGATCCGGTGATCGGTCGTACCGATGAAATCGAACGGGTCATCCAAATCCTCTGCCGACGTCAAAAGAACAACCCGGTCTTGCTGGGTGAAGCGGGCGTGGGCAAGACGGCCATCGTCGAGGGCTTTGCCCAAATGGTCATCGATAATAACGTTCCGGACTTGCTGCGGGACCGCCGGATTGTCGTGTTGGACTTGGCGATGATGGTCGCTGGAACCAAATATCGTGGTCAATTCGAAGAACGCATCAAAGCGGTTATGAACGAAGTGCGTCGTGCCAAGAACACGATCTTGTTCATCGACGAACTGCACACTCTGGTCGGTGCCGGTGGCGCGGAAGGGGCGATCGATGCCTCCAACGTGCTCAAACCTGCTTTGAGCCGGGGCGAATTGCAGTGCATCGGAGCCACCACGCTCGACGAGTACCGCAAATACATCGAAAAAGATGGCGCCCTGGAACGCCGGTTCCAGACCGTGATGGTCGAACCGCCCAGTGCGACCGAGACTGTGGAAATCCTCCGCGGCTTGCGGGATCGGTACGAATCGCACCATCGCGTGCAAATCACCGATGACTCGTTGGAAGCGGCTGTGGAATTGTCCAACCGTTACATCACCGGCCGTTGCCTGCCGGACAAGGCGATCGACGTTATCGACGAAGCGGGTGCTCGTATCCGCCTCAAATCGATGGTCCGCCCGCCCGATTTGAAGGAACTTGATGAAGAAATCGAAGGCCTGAATCAAGCCAAAGAAGAAGCGGTCGCCAATCAAGACTTCGAAAAAGCGGCCAGCTTGCGTGATCAAGCTGACAAGCTGAAGAAGAAGAAAGAATCGTTGACCCGCGATTGGCGTGAGAAATCCCGCGAAACCGACGGTGTCGTCGACAACGATGTGATCGCCGAAGTCGTCGCCAAGATGACCGGCATCCCGCTGACACGCTTGTCGAGCGAAGATGCGGTGCGGTTGCTGCAAATGGAAGATGAACTACACAAAAAGGTCATCAGCCAGGAAGAAGCAATTAAACAGGTCGCCAAGGCGGTCCGTCGTAGTCGTAGCGGGTTGAAAGATCCGCGGCGTCCCACGGGTGTCTTCCTGTTCGCCGGTCCGACCGGTGTCGGGAAAACATTACTGGCCAAAACGTTGGCGGAATTCATGTTCGGCGATGCCGAATCGCTCATTCAAATCGACATGAGCGAATACATGGAGAAACACAACGTCAGCCGTTTGATCGGTGCCCCTCCTGGTTATGTCGGTTACGAAGAAGGGGGCCAACTGACGGAAAAAATCCGCCGCCGTCCCTATGCCGTGGTGCTGTTGGACGAAATCGAAAAAGCGCACCCCGACGTGTTCAATATGCTGCTGCAAATTATGGAAGAGGGACACCTCACCGATAGTTTCGGCCGCAAAGTCGATTTCAAAAACGTGATCTTGATCATGACCACCAACGCCGGTGCCAAGGTGATTCAATCCGGTAGCGAATTTGGTTTCGTCAAGAAAGACCTCGATCACAGCTACGATGGCATGAAACGCCGTCTGATGCACGAAATCGAAGACGAATTCAAGCCGGAGTTCTTAGGCCGTGTGGATGACGTCATCGTGTTCAAGCATCTCGACCGCGAGAACTTGAAGCTGATCATCGACATCGAGTTGGAGAAGGTCTACGAACGTCTTGGAGAACGAGGCCTGAATCTGGTCCTGACCGACGAAAGCAAAGAACTGATCATCGACAAGGGTGCATCGGACATCGATTACGGTGCCCGCCCACTGCGTCGCTGCATCGAAACCTTTATCGAAGATCCGCTTTCCGAAGAGTTGCTCCGCGACGCCTTCGAAGGCAAAAACACAATCACCGTTCGCGTCAAAGAAGTCGGCGATACCAAGCAACTCGACTTCGATGCCACGTTCGAAGAATCAGCTGAGCCCGAAATGGCTGCGGTTGGTTCCGAGGACGAAAATAGCGGCGAATCCGAAGAATCGTAAAACGCGAGTCCAATCGCGAAAAAACAAGAAACGCTCCGGTTCTTACAACCGGGGCGTTTTTTTAATTCCCCTTAGTTCCCAACTCCACTTTTTGCCAGAAGGACCCGGCGATGCCGCTGCAACGCATTCTCGAACCGGAAGTCATGGACTCCGCCCAGGAAGCGATCGACTACGACACGATGGACCATTCGAACGTCAATCGCGTCTTCGTTGATGACCTATTGGCATTCTCGCAGTTTGAAAAGCCGTCCGTCACTGAGATGCGCGTATTGGATGTTGGCACCGGGACCGCACAGATTCCAGTGGAATTATGTGGGCGGCAACTCCCGCTGCACGTCACCGGGGTCGACCTCGCTGAAGAAATGCTCAAAGTCGGCAACCAAAACGTCGCCGCCGCCGGTTTCGCGCAGAACATCACGCTCGAACGCGTCGACGCGAAGCAACTTCCCTACGCGGCGGGAACATTCGACGCTGTGATATCCAACAGCATCGTGCACCACATTCCCGACCCCTTGCAGGTGATCGCTGAAATGGCCCGCGTGGTGCGCGCGGGCGGAGTGCTCTTCGTCCGCGATCTGCTGCGTCCCGATGACGAAGCGGAACTGGAGCAGTTAGTCAGCACCTATGCGGCAGACACCAACAACGAGCAACGACAACTCTTTCGACAATCGTTGTATGCGGCGCTGACGGTCGCAGAGGTCAAATCGCTGCTAACGACTGCGGGTCTACCAGCACAGTGGTGTGCGCAAACGACCGATCGCCACTGGACCATCGCCGGGCGATGCGGAGTGTAACGGTTGTAAGCAATCGAAGGCGCCCGCACTCGTTGCGCCGTGCGCAATTCTTGTGCAGGCTGTGTGGATTGTGAAGAGTCCTTCATAGTCAACACCGAGATTTTATCTCCAAACTACTCAAGCCTCTCAAAACGCAATGTCGATGGTGGTGTTGGGATGCAGCAATGTCCCCACGCAATCGAAGGGGCTGTTAGGATTCGGTCCTCGCAGTCGGGAGCAAGGCAGCGGCAGAGAGAGCGATTGAGGGAGCCGGAGAGTGTCCGGTCGTAGCCACGGAGGCGATGCTGATTTGATTGACGCGAAATCATCATGTTGGAGTATTGAATGACCCATCACGCCGATGTGGATACTGGACATCGTAAAGTTGTCAATTCTTGTTTGGGACAGTCGTTACACCGTTTGCAGCACAACATGAATCATGTCCGACAAAGCCAATCGCGGGACGAAGGGGAATTTCTGTCCTGGTTGAAGCAATGGTCCAAGCGCAGCGATCAAATCGCCATGCGGTTGGAGCTGATCGACATGCAACTCGACCGCATGTTCCCCGCCCCCGAACCGGAGGTGCAGTTGCGGGTCATCGACGCCGACCGCTGAGCAACGGGCCGCGGTATAGCCCAGCGCGCCGTTTATCCTAGCGCGCCGCAGACAACGATATACGCGGCCACGCCCAGCAGCGTGGCCGCCGCGATCACTTGCAACCGATTGCGCCACCGGTACATCGCCAGCATCCCCATGACAAAAATAATCGTCATGCCTGGATCGCCCCAGTGGACGTGCGGATAAATCCACCCCTCTGTGGAAAACGGCCACAGCAACTGCAATTTCCAGTCGCCCAACGTTGCCGTCCCGGACACCACCAAATCGGCGGCAAGATGGCTCAGCGCAGCCGCCAGTGCCACAAGCGTCCACACGGCATATCCGGCAACTGTTCGCTCCCGGCGTAGCGGCAGCGATCCCAGTCCTTGCTCGGCAGGGAGTACCAGCCCACAGCGCCGCAGTCCCCGTGCACTGACATTGGCCAGTCGCGTGACGACATCGAATCGATAATCGAGGACGCCGATCAGGATCCCCAGCAGGCCGCACGTCAAGAAACTATGCCCCCAGACTCTGTGAGCCTGATCAAACAGCACTGGACCTAGCACCAACGTCAGGCCGTCCCAATCCGGGCTGATTGCCACCAACCCCGCCAGGGCGACCACCTGCCAGCCATAGCGGCGGTGTAAACCCGTAGCCAATGCTCCGTTGATGCCCAGCAACGCATGTTCAATTGTTGTCATAGACGCCAGTGCTTCAAACTGTTCGGAAGATTACTACAACCAGTATGACCGGACCGCCGCCCGATTGCCAATTGGGGCATCCTGCATCCACAACCGCCAAGAAACAATGCAGCAGTTCGGCGAAAAAAACAAAAGTCGTTGTCCTTCGCTGTGGCTGCTATGATAAACTGGATGAGGCGCTCTACGAAGTTCTCTACGCGGATTTCTACAAGTACCGGCGGATCACCCGTCGGACGAATCGTCAGTGGACGAAGATGAATGTGTGCAGTGCGATCCGATCATGCGATCGTTCCACACATTTGCGGCAAGCAGGCATTTCATGAGTAGCGTCGATCCCTTGGAAACATCCAGCCCAGTTGAACCGGCACCGCGGGTTCCTGAGGGAGCATGCGCCCAGCTGATGTTTCGCGGACCGGACGGGCAAACCATCGAGAAGAGCGTCCTCCGCTATACGACGTTGATCGGTTCCGGCCCCCGCTGCAACGTGCAACTGCTCGATCCGGAAATCGCCGAAGCGCACTGTATCGTGACCGTCGAATCGGGCGTGCTCCGCGTCCGCGACCTCCGCAGCGCCGCGGGCACACGCGTGAACGGCCAGTCCATCCAAGTCGCCACCCTGGCCGAAGGGGACACGATCGAGGTGGGCCGCTTTTCGTTTTTAGTGGCGACAGATCTCCAAGGCGCTCCCCCCATCCCCGATGTGCCCACAGCCACTGAGGGTGAAGAGCCGCCCTTTGCTGAACTCACATTCGTTGGGCCCGATGGCGCGCCGCTGAAAAAGAATATCCTCCGGCCATCAACGTTGATCGGATCGGCCCCCGGCTGCAATATGCAACTGGTCGCCAGCGCTATCAGCCATGCGCATTGTGTGCTGACGATGGAGTACGGCAGCCTACGTGTGCGAGACTTGCGGAGCGAAACAGGAACCAAGGTCAATGGCGTCTCCGTCGAAATCGCCGCTCTGACAGATGGCGATAAGCTGGAGATCGGCTCCTTCGCATTTTTGGTGAAGACCAACCTTGCCCCACGTCCTCTACTGAGCGGACTACCATCACAGCCTCTCCCCGTCGAGACAACCACAGCTTCAGCCCGTGAGGAATTGGCGGCCCTCCAGTCCGAACTGGCGGCTGCGCAGGCTGAATTGGCCGAGGCACAAAAGGAACTGGCCCAAACACAAGCCCAGCAGTCTGCGGCTCAAGCAAGTTTGACCGAAGCGACGGAGAAACTCGAACTTCAACAGCAAAAATTCCAACAACAGCTCACGGAGTTCGAAACCAGGCAGGCGGAATTTCAAAACGCACAACAAGAACTCGAGCGTGGGCAACAGGAACTCGAGCGCGATCGCGAGCAGCTGGAAACGAAACAGCAAGCCGCTGATGAGGCAGCAGCGCAATTTCAGCAGCAGCAGAAAGATCTACAGGCTGAACAATCACAGTTCGCCGAACGGCAGCGGGAATGGGACACCAAAATCCAGGAGCACCAGGATCACGTCCAACACTCAGAAGCCGCGCTGGTCGCGCTCGAGTCCAACCGCAAGCAACTCGAACAACAGGACGCGGAACTCACCGCTGCCCGCGCGGAATTGGGCGAACGCGAACAACTCCTAGCTGACCGTGAATCCGCAACGGCCGCACGGCAGTCGACGTTGGATTCTCGACAAACCGAGTTGGAAAGCCGACAGAGCGCGTTGGATGAGTTGCGTCAAACATTAAATCAGCGCGACGCCGAGTCGCTGTCTACACTCGACCGTATTACGCAACAGCAAAAAGCCTTGGAAACGGAACAGGGCCAATTGACTGCGCAGCAGAAGGCGGCCGAGGATCAGCGTCGCGTCTTGGATCAATTGCGTGAGGAGCTAGACCAGCGCGATACAAAATCACAGTCGCAGCTCGATCGCCTGGCGCAGCAACAAGAGTCGTTGGAAGCGGAACGCGTTAAGTTTACCGCCAAACAACAAGACTTGGCTGCGGAAAAACAGCGGCATCAAGAGGAGGTCGCCAAGTTCGAGACAGAATGGATGCGCGTCGAAGAGCAAAAAGACCGGGACCAAGCCAACGGCGAAATGCTGCGGATGCGTTTTGACGAACTCGAAGCGAAACGTGCCAAATTCTTATCAGAGCAAGAAACCTTCAGCGCAGCCAGTGTCGCATTCGAAGCCGCACAAGCTGCCGCTCAAAAAACGCAGGATGAAGAAAAACTCAAACTGCAGGAACAACAAACGCTCATAGAGTCGCGTGAAGCCCAGGTTGCTCGCCGCGAACAAGCAGCCGAAGAAGCACAAGCCGCGCATGATTCAGCAGTCGCCGCGCTGCAACAGGATCAAGAAAACCTGGAAACGGCAAAACATGAGTTGGCGCAGCAACAAGAATCGCTCGACGAACTTCGCCGCCAACTGGACGACGAAACCCGCAAACTCGCCGAGCAAGAACAAGCACACGACGCACGTCACGGCGAACTACAGCAAGAATCGGAATCCTTGCGTGAGCAGCAACAAGCGCTCAAGGAACAACAAACCTCCCTCGCGCAGCAAGCCACTGAACAGGACCATCAACGGGAAGAATTGGAACAACAGCGGCAAGAAATCCTCGCCAGCGAGCAACGTCTGCGGGAAGAACAGGATGCCCACGCCCGCGAAGCCGCCGAGACCAGCGCTGCGAGGTTGGCGTTTGAGACCGCTCAGTCGACAGCAAAAACGGCTACCCTCGAAATCGAGGAACAAAACCGCGAAACCGCCCAGCGACTTGAGCAGGAACAGGAGCGTTTGACCGCGGACCAACAAAAGTTAGCCGACCAGCAAGCGGAGCTGGAGCAACAAACCCGGCAGTTCGAAATCGAGCGGCGGGAATTGAGCGAACTCAAAATCGAACTGGAAGAACAACAGGCGACGCTCAAGCAGAAGACAGACTTATTGGAACAATCCGCTGCCGCCCACGAAACCACCGTGCAAACCTTCGCTGCGCAAACGGCCGAACACGACACCGCGCAGCAAACGCTCCACGAAGAGCGGGCGCAGTTGGAAACAGCGCAAATGGAATTCCTCCAGGCGCTGGCGGTCTTGAAAGCGGACCAGAATGAACTCCAGCAGCAGCGCGAAGCGGCCGTGCGGGCCGAAGAGGTTATAACGCGTGAACGGGAAACACTACAGCAAGTCCGTGCTGCGCTCGATGTAGAGTTAGAGACACTGAGTCAGCAACAGGCCGAACATGCCCAACAGGCGGCCCGGCTGACTGACGAAGCGGCGGCTGTCGAAAAAGCTCAACAGCAACTACGTGAGGAAGAGGCGCAACTCGCCCAACAGCGCGACAGCCAAGCGGACAAACAACACCAACTGGAAGTGATGGCCAGCGAAATCGAATTGCAGAAATCCACCCTCGAAAACAACGAAGGCGAATTGGCCGAAGCCCGCGCCGCTTTCGAAGCCGACGTAGCTGCGTTCCAAAATGACGTCGCAGAACTCGAGACACAAAAAGCAGATTTCGCCCAGCAACAATTAGAAGCGACCTCGAATCTGATCGACGAGTTTCACAACGTCTCGGCCGAGATGGACGAATTTCAGTTGGAGATTTCCAACCCGCCCGCCAACGGCAATGGCCACAATGATCAACGGCCTGCCGAATCGGGCAATGCTTCCTCGGTCGTCGCCGTCTCCGCCACCTCACTCGCGGGCGGCGGCATGGGACGCACGCATATCGATTGGTTGCTGGACGGTCGCCGTTACCGCGGATTTTTCATCGGACATTTCCGGATTCTCGAACTGCTCGGCACCGGCAGCACGGGTTGGCTGTATGAAGCTGAGGATACCCGCGACGGCAGCACGGTCGTCCTCAAAGTGCTCTCCGCCCAGCATCTCGCCAATGCCGGTATGCGGGCACGGTTTGATTTGGAATCCCGCGCGGCGCTGGAGTTCGATCACCCCAACATCATTCGCGCGATCGAGTCGGGCAGCGCCGACGACGCCCAGTACCTCGTGATGGAGGTCGCCTACGGGGCGACGCTGCAGGAACTGATCGAACTCAACGGGCCGGTTCCCTGCGCGCAGGCTTGCGACATCATCGCCCAAGCAGCACGAGGGCTGCAGCACATTCACGAAGCGGGTATCATCCATCGCGACATCAAGCCGGCCAACTTATTACTACTGCACGACGGCGAATTGAAGATCATCGATTTCGGGCTGGCGCTGATTCGCGGCGACGCTGATGAGCTAAGCTTGAAAGTCGACCACGGGCACGACTGCATGGGCACGCCGGACTACATTCCGCCCGAACAAGCCCGCGACAGCTTCTCCGTCGACGCCACCGCCGACATCTACAGCCTGGGCTGCACGCTATATTTCGCACTCACCGGCGAAGTTCCCTTCCCGCACAACGCCGTCAACGACAAGCTCAAGGCACATCGAGAAGATGCTCCGCGGCAAGTCAGTGAGTTAGTCTCCGACGTTCCGCAGGAAGTCTCCGACATTGTCAGCTTGATGATGGCCAAGGACTGTAACCAGCGCTACCAAACGGCCGCAGAAGTCGCGCAAGCACTCAAGCCGTTTGCGCAACGCGGCCCGGTTTACTTCGACTTTCACAAACTCCTGGCCGACCGCGCCGTCACGGCAAAAAAACGTATGTTCCTGCTCGCCAACCACGACATCAGCCGCCCGGTGACGAACACCAACGTCAAAAGCAAAACCGCCGCTGCCAAGAAGTCGACCCCCGCCATCGAACCGGAACTCGCCGGCTCGTGAGGGGCCGTAGCTCAATCGCTCGCCAACTCATTGCTTCTTGACCAACTGCGATTCCAGCCAATCGGCCAGCACGGCGACCTCTTCGGGGATCGTTGGCCAGGGATGTCCGCCGCCCGGTTTGACGATCAATTTGACTTCGACCCCGGCGTTTTTCAGGGCTTCGACCATCACCTCGGATTGTTGCAACGGGACCGCCGGGTCGGCGTCGCCATGAATGAACAAAAACGCCGGCGCCTGTTTGTGGACCAGCTTCGCCGGTGATATCGCCTCGATTTTCTTGGTGATTTCCTCATCGCTCAGGCCGTCGATGCCGTCACGAAATGCCAAGGCGCGCACAATTTGACCAAACCGGTCGTCCCCCTTGGGATCGACGGCTGTGGTGCCGTACATTGTAAAATCGGTCGGCGGAAAGAAGATCGCCGTCGCTTTAACATCTGTGCCGTCGGACTTCTCCCCTTTGTGGGCGGTCACTGAGGCCAAACAGGCCAAGTGCCCGCCGGCCGAAGCGCCGGTCATTCCCAAATTATTCGGATCGACGCCATACTCTTCCGCGTGCGCCTTCACCCAGCGGACGCCCTGCTTGATGTTTTGCAGCATTTCCCCGGCAGAAAATTTGGTAATCGATCCGGGCCGCACGGCGAAGACCGTGAATCCCTTCTTGGTGAAGATGTCGTACATCTGCGCCATTTTGTGCTGTCTGATCTTACCCCGGTCGGAATGCCAAGCGCCGCTCACAACATCGACAATTCCCACACCGTTTTTCTCACCGGTCGGCACAAAAATATCCATCACCAGCGCCACACCGTACTCTTGGCCATACACCACATCTTCGTGCTGGACGTACGGTCCTTTTTCTGCTGCGCTCGCCGAAGTAGCGGCCACAGCCAACACGAACATCAACGCCATTGCCAACATGCGATTTTGAATCATCAATCCCATCCCCTGTCTATCGAGGTCACTCGTTTCCAAAGACCGTCACGGTTAGTTATTAAGCAGAATTAAGTATCGATGCCAATGAGCCCGCTTCACAAAAAGGGTGCCACTTGCGGCTTATCCACCAGTGTAAACTGTGTGACCATAAAGCCACTGCTGGACAAGCCAGTATTGGCACTCGACTCTCGTATGTTTTGGTTTTTCAGCGAACTGCAAAGCGTTTTTATGTGCATCCAGTCATGCCTCGACCGGCGATGAACTCCAACCGCGCAGCGCGTTTTTCCCCGCTGTGCGCCCTGTGTCGATCAATTCCTGCGGCGTGGAAAAATCAAACCACTGAATGCCCGAGACGTCTGGACGGATCACCAGATCCGCTGCGTCGCGCACCTGTTTGCGAAACAGACTCTCGCCGATTTCGTCCATCCGCATCAACACGTCGAGTGCCGTCCCGCATTCCTGAATCCGCTGCATATCGGAACTGACGTCGACCGCAATCACCTGATGCATGCCGTAAGAGCGGGCCACCGTTGTGGGCAAGGAATAAAACACTCCTACGTCGCTGAGCAACATCCCCTCGAATTCCACCGGTGGAAAAATCCCCGGCAACGATGACGAAGCTCGCACTGCTTCGCGCACCGACCCCCGCTCCAGAATTACCTTGTGACCGCTCCGCAAATCGACAGCAACAATACTCAAGGGAATCACCGCATCGGCGATGTCGGCATCGGGGAGTAGATTGTCAACCACATCCCGCAACACCAGTCCCGGCAGAAGGGAAGGGTGGCTAATCACGCGGTGAAAAATACGATTCGCGCGGAGGTAATCCTTGGCCCGGCTATACCAGGCAAAAACACCGCCGGTCGTCTCCGCCGCACCGTCGGAGCCCTGCGTGCCGAACATGATTTTTTGATGCCGCTGAAATTCCTCAGACAGCAAATACTCCAGCCCCGACTTTTGAGCATAGTGAATGTCCGGGTTAAACGCATACATGGCGCCGGCCAAACTGCCGATGCTCACGCCCACAATGCGATTCAGCGAGATCTCCGCCTCCAACAACGACTCGATCACGCCGAGATGCGCCAAACCGCGGGCACCACCGCCGCCTAGTGCCAAAGCTGTGCTGCACGAATCCATGTTCCCTGTCCCAACACCTCACACCCGAATCAATCCAGTAGGTTCACGATGTTGTTTATAATGACCGATGCCGGGCGTGCGCGTCCACCGAAAGACCTGCGAGCAACCGACGAATCTAATACTCCTCCGGCGTATGTCGCCCGAGGCCGCCAAAGAATAAGAAAGGCCGCGTGGCAGAAGTTGAGTTTCTACCACGCGGCCCAGGTTCGTATTATTTGTAAGGCATCATGATTTCATCAGGCTCCAAGCCAGAGATCGACTTGAATCCGCCATCGACGATCGCCTCGCCCACAGCAGTCACGCTGCGGAAATAACGGTCGCTGGGGCGCTGACCCAACAGCTTGGCTGTCAGATGCTGACAGAAGCAATCGGCCGCATCCTGCACCAAAGTGTCGGTTTGCCGGGCGGCGTACAAGGCTGTGCACAACATCGTAGTGGCATCTTGAACCCGCTGCGACAATTCGGACATGCGGCATTGACGGTCCGCCAATTTCAATTGGAACTTCCGCATCGTGCCGGTGATTTCCAAACTGGAACGTTGCAGCCAATCGGCGGCGAACTCCGCATGGGCTTTGAGATTCTTCGGCATCCGTGGCCAATCGGGCGTTTGGCTCCGCTGCAATTTGCGAGCAGTCAGCCATTTGCCGTACTCCATCATCGGCCCCGAGAGCGCCATCAAGTGCGACGGGTTCATCATGTTCGGCTGCTTGATACCCGCTTTTTGCAGAGCAAAACCGATCGGCTCGAAGAACTGCTTGCCGTGTTGCTTAACCAACGATTTGAAGTAGGCCATGCCGAGCATTTCCCCTTCGCCTTCGTAGATACACGGCGCCAAAAACTCGTGGATGTTGTCGCCCAGAATATGCCCTTCCAGGAACGAACGTCCGCCGTGCGTCTTCATGAACAACTCAATCGCCGCATCCTTCTGGGCTTCGCTGCCGAAGATCTTGGCGATAATACATTCCATTTCGCCGCGATATCCTTGGTCGATCAAATTCGCGCACCATTCCGACAGTCCGTCGGCGGCACCGATGTAGCCGGCCAAATGCCCCAGACGGCGCTGCACCAATTCCCGCGTGGAAATGGTCGCACCATAAGTCTTGCGGTACTTGGCCCAAGGAATCATGCTGGCCATCATATTCCGCATGTTGCCCGAAGCTGCCGCACACAAAGCGACGCGGCCCAGGTTCAGACCATGATAGGCAATCGTCAAACCATCGCCACGGCCCGGCTTGAGCAAGTTCTCGGCCGGCACGCGCAGGTTGTTGAACTTGATCCCCATGTTATACGTGTGCTTCATCGCATAAATGCCGTAGGGGACGAGTTGGAAGTTCTCGTTTTCCTCATCCGGCAAGTCGACAATCAACACAGCAGGTTTGTCTTCGATCAGGCAAACCAACCCGATCGTCCGTCCCGGCTGCACGTTGGTGATGAACAATTTTTCGCCGTTAACGACATATTCATCGCCTTGCAATTCCGCAACGGTACTCAGCGCCGTCAGGTCCGAACCGGCACCTGGTTCGGTCAGGGCGAATGCGGAAAGGCGTTCGCCCGAGGCGAGTCGCGGGAGAAAGCGTTCTTTTTGTTCGGCGTTGCCGAAGGTCCGCACCGGATCGACCGCGCCGATACAACCATGCACCGACGCCAATCCGCTAATCGTGGGATCCAGCATCGCCATTTGTGTCAGGAACTGCGCGAAGTTCGCGAACTTCGCACCCGATCCGCCATATTCTTTGTCGACCAGCAAGCCCCAATAGCCAACGCCGCCCAACTCCTGCAATATTTCGGGGCGGATCTTTTTCTTCTCGTTGAGAATGTTGCCCGCTTCGCGATGCTTACGCACGATGGCCAGGGAATCGTCCATGACCTTCGCCACGCCCGCTTCGGGAGAGCTGGTCGTGAAGTCGAACAAATCGACCGGGACCTTACGATCCCAAACCGCCCGGTGCGCTGGACTGTTGGCCGTTTGATACTTTGGCTCAAACATCTTTTCGACTTGATCGTCGGCGCTATCCACAGCCCCGGTGCGACGCGCTTCATCGTCGCTCTTGCCGGCCAGCTTGAAGGCGGTTTCGGCGAAGGAAACTTCCTCGCGTTCTGTTTCATCGGATGGCGAAACCGGTTTAGTCTCCGCTTTGGGGGTTTCGGTGCTCATGTTCTACTCCAGTCTCCTGGTTCCATGCCCAAGTCTGCTGGGCCGATAATGATGGTGTCAGATTCCCGGCGATCAAACATCGCACAGGGCGAATTACGTCCGCGCCAAGTTGTACCCAAGAACGTTGAAAGAAGCCGCAGGGAATCCCGGCCGATCCAGTCACCTAGAAAACCGACCGACCGTTCGGTCGGGGTCGATGATAAGACTGTGTATTATACACGATCATCTTATTACAGCAATAATGGTTTTACAGTTTTTGCTAGGGCTGTTTCCTAGACCAGCCCTGGGTGAGGCAGACCGCAAGCCTTCCTTGAAGCACATTCGTCCGACAGACCGGACGCAAATCGGGAGCTTGTGAAGGATCGCGTGTGTCAACAAGTCGTCGAGCGTAACACTTTCCACAACACCGCCTTATTACGACACTGCTCAGCAAGTGCTGTCAAACGTGCCTCGCGACCAATTCGACACATTGGATGCAATGCGACAAGGTCCACGAGGGATCGGGATGCACCACTGAGTCGATCCTGCTCGCGTCTCTGAATTGGAG
This sequence comes from Symmachiella dynata, assembly GCF_007747995.1. Classification (NCBI taxonomy): domain Bacteria; kingdom Pseudomonadati; phylum Planctomycetota; class Planctomycetia; order Planctomycetales; family Planctomycetaceae; genus Symmachiella; species Symmachiella dynata. The sequence continues at coordinate 6,163,742 of NZ_CP036276.1, forward strand.
GACTTGCAGCGTCCATCGTGGCAGAAAACCCCGCGACTCAGTACGATTCTGTCTGATATTCGCCACCTTGAGGCGAGCGAATCAACGCGAGGAACCTGGCATGTCCAAACTCACGACCGTCAGCCATAAGGACGACACACGCTCTTGGCGCGAACGGTGGTACGAGATCATCTTCGAAGCTGACACACCCGCCGGCAAGCTTTTCGATGTACTGCTGCTAATAGCCATTCTCCTCAGTGTGTTAGTTGTGATGTGCGAGAGTGTCGAAGCAATTCGCGAAGAATACCCCAAGCTGCTGGTCAGGGCGGAGTGGTTTTTTACGCTTCTATTCACTTGTGAGTATGCGATGCGGATCGTTTGTGCCCGCCGTCCAATGCGCTATATTTTCAGCTTCTACGGCATTGTCGACCTTTTAGCGATCTTGCCGACGTATATCATCGCCCTGCCCTTTTTCGAGGGGGGACGAAGTGCACAGCGTCTGGCAGTCATCAGGGCAATCCGTCTGTTACGTGCCTTTCGAATTTTTAAGCTGGCCCACATGCTGTCAGAAGCGACAGCACTGCGACAGGCGATTTGGTCGGCTCGTGCCAAGATCGCTGTCTTTTTGTCATCCGTGCTGATTGCCGTCGTCATTGTTGGGTCGGCCATGCATTTGATCGAAGGTGGACGCGAAAATTCCGAAGGCCAACCGATCCACGGATTCGACTCGATCCCGGAGAGCATGTACTGGGCTATTGTCACAATGACGACCGTTGGTTACGGCGATGTCTCACCGACAACGGCACTCGGAAAGGCTTTGGCGGCTTGCATGATGATCCTAGGTTACTGCATGATCATTGTGCCGACGGGTATCGTATCGGCCGAGCTGGCTCACGCGGGGCGTAAAGGCCTGACCACACAAGTCTGCCCCGAATGCATGGCGGAAGGGCATGACAGCGACGCCACCCACTGCAAGTATTGTGGGGGGAAATTGTAGAGGTTGCAGGATTCAAAGCGACAACCGGACTCCCTTGGCGATTCGATTGGCGACGCTTTGTTCTCGCGAGCGCATTTTCCACGCGTATGTTGTTTGTGAGTCCGAACAAACAACTAATTTTTAAGTCCTCGATGGCCGCTGTGTGGTCGAGGGACTTGACAAGGCGGCCAAACTATGGGATCAGGGGCGTCTCACGGTTCAAAGGAGAGTATGGATTTTCTGAATCAGAGAGTCTGGTCATCGAGCTGAAAGCTAACGACAAGGAACGATAGATGAGTCAAATAGGCCCCGTTGATAATGATGCTCCGGAAGAATTCACAGAGACCGATTCGGGACTCAAGTATCGCATTCTGCGAAAATCTGACGGCAAAAAAGCTACTGCCAACGATTCGGTTACTGTCAACTACCGGGGGTGGCTCGATGATCAGACGGAGTTCGACAGCTCCTACGAACGTGGCGAACCGATTTCGTTCCCGCTGAGGGGGGTGATTCCAGGCTGGACTGAAGGGATGCAGCTTGTTGGTACCGGCGGGATGATTGAACTGACGATTCCCGCTGAGTTGGGCTACGGACAACGAGGTGCCGGTGCCGCGGTTCCACCGAACGCTACACTGCATTTCATCGTCGAGTTGATCAGCGTGAACTGATCGCGGGGCCAACGCGTCCATCTGATTGATTTCAGGGACCCGCCACGGGGGAATTCGAATGATCGAAAGTGAGGTTCCCTTTTGCAATCTCTTCTGCGTTCAGGTTGTGTTCTAGCTTTGCCAATTCTTGCGGTGACGCTTGCGAGCGTTGGCTATTCCGATGAACTGCAGCGACCTGACTCTGGTAAGAAGATAAAAGTCGTTCTCTTCGCTGGGCAGTCCAACATGGAGGGCCGGGCCAATGGACGCAAAATCACACGAGAGGACCAAGCACGTTTAAAGAATGTGCAAAAGCGCATTCAATTGGCTTTCAACCACGAGCCCATTGGTCCACTCGACGTGGTCTCCCCGTCGAAAGAGATTCGTAAGAGTTACCGCCGCGACCGAATATTCGGCCCCGAACTGTTTTTCGGGATCTCTCTGGCCGAAGCCATGCCAAACGAGAAATTCCTGTTCATCAAACGCACAAGGGGTTCCTCGTCACTTCACGGCTGCTGGAATCCGGAATGGAGCGAGGACAAGGCTGTCCTCATGGGCGAGGCGAAGCACCCCAAACTCTACCGCGAATACGTCGATTACGTGCGGCGGGTACTCGATGGTTATTCGCCTGAAGACTATGAGCTTTGCGCCATGCTCTGGGTGCAGGGTGAATCGGACGACAAAGCGCCCGAAGCTGAGGCTGCGTATGGGGCCACACTGCGGATGCTCATTGAACACGTCCGGTTGGACACCAAGGACAAAACTCTACCTTTCATCCTATTCCAAGTGGGCTCCCCGCAAGTCGTCGACGGGATGAGGCAAACTGCAGCCAAGGTTCCGAACGTCACACTCATCCCCCAAAGCCAGAACCCTGATTCGCCGGACTTCTACGAGAAAATGGAAAATGGTCACTACAACGATAAGGGCATGAAGAAGCTTGGCACACGTTTTGCCGAAGTCTTCTTGCGCACCTACGCGTCACCGCAGCAATAGTCGCTCCGGGGATCTTTCAACGGGCTACAATAAGATCGGCATCGCCAATCAAACGTACTACCGCTGGCGTAAGGAATACGGGGGCATACGTACCGATCAGGCGAAGCGTCTGAAGGAGCTTGAGTAAGAGAACGCGCGACTCAAGCGATTGCTCGCCAATGCGGAACTCGACATGGCGATCTTGCCCGAGGCGGCTTGGGGAAACTTCTAAGCCCGGCACAACGTCGACGGGCCTTCGAATGGGTGCGTGAGATGATCGCACTGGCAGAGCAGTCCGGTCGTTGTGATTTTCGCCGGGTGAGTGAGCTACTCAGACGGAAAGGCTGGAATGCGAATCACAGGCGGATCAAACGACTGTGGCGCCGAGAAGCATTCACAGTCCCGGAATTCCCAGCCGGGAGGGTCCGGGCTTGGCTCAGAAAAGTAGAGCTGGTCAAAAAGCGGTATGCTGTACCGCCATCCAGGCTTCACTGCCGCGCTGCCGGAATGTCCGAAAGGTGGCTAAATCCAAGCTTGGCAACAAATTGTAAAAAGTGGAGCGGAGGGGACTCGAACCCCCGACCTCTGCATTGCGAACGCAGCGCTCTCCCAGCTGAGCTACCGCCCCCTGTTCTCTCTTCGTCTTTCAACCGCGTCTTTCAACCGCATCTCTCCATCCGCTTTCGTCCAGCCAAGGTCGCAACGATACTGTCACGGCCATAAGCGAACAACAAGCTGATGGATGTCGTTTGTCGTCCTCGCAAGCGTTGACATTGCCGAGGCGTTGTCTCGCTGGACGGAGGGCGAAAGCGGCACTCATTATAGAGACCGATCAGGGGCTGGCAAGCCTGTCGTGGCGGCAACCTTCGCCCAAAATCCACAAATCGCGTTTATAACAAGATTTGCAGAATGTCAATTATCGCCAAAGGAGTGCTTGACACCTATTTCTGGTACAATCAGAATCAGTAGGTGTAGACAAATTTATTTCGCAGGTTGTGACTGCCACGGCGAAGACCAACGCAGACGCAAGCCTAATGAAATCCGAGGATAAGGTAGAGCGGCTGGTTCTCAGCTCCGTTTCCTCTCCTCAATACTATCGTGAAATCACCGTGACGAGTTGCCTCTTCCCCCCAAAGGCCCGCCACCGGCAGGTCTTTTGAGTGGGTGACATCCCGTTGCTGGTTTTCGTTTAAGAGTTTGTTGGTCTCTTTGAGACCGTGCCTGTCGATGCATGGTTCGCATCTGCCGGCCGGCAAAGGGGGACCGGTTTTTGGCCGTGGCGGGAGAATCAATGCAACAGTTAGTCGATTCGGGCAAAATCTCAGCGGACCAGCTTGCCGAGGCGCAGGGCATGGCGGCCAGTATGGGAATTAGCGCCGACGAGGCATTGGTCTCGTTGGGGTATGTGACCGCTGAAGACATCGGTCAGGCCCAAGCATCAGAACATGGTTATGAGTGGGTGGACATCGAGGGCCGGCAAATTCCCATGCAGGTGATCGAATTGGTCCCTGAATCGGTCGCCCGGGAAAACACCGTAATTCCCCTGGCACTGGAGTCAGAAGCGCTGATTGTCGCCATCCACGACCCGATGGCCTATGAGGTGCTGGACAAACTGCGCTTCATCCTCGACCGAGATGTCGACGTGGTTCTCGCCTCGAAAGAAGCGATCCAGGCCGCCATCAACCGTCACTACGGCCAAAGCGAAACAGAGTCGGTCGACTCCATGCTCGCGGAATTCACCGAAACGGCGATCGATTTCACCGAAACGGACTACGGCGACGGCATCGACTCCGACGAGGACTCAGAAGCCCCGATCATCAAACTGGCCAACCTGATCATCCACGAAGCGGTCAGCATGCGAGCCAGCGACATCCATATCGAGCCGTTCGATGACCGCATCCGTATTCGCTACCGGATCGACGGAGTACTGGTGGAACGGGATAGCCCGCCCCGCCGCCTGCTCGGTCCGTTGATTTCCCGTATTAAAATTATGGCGACGATGGACATCTCCGAGAAACGGCGTTGTCAGGACGGGCGGATCAAGACGCGTGTTGCCGGGCGAGATTTCGACCTGCGGGTCAGCATTTTGCCCTCCAACCATGGCCAAGCCATCGTGATGCGGATTCTAGACCGAGACAACATCAAAGTCGGTATCCGGAATCTGGGATTCGGCGAAGACAACTACCGTCGTTTTCAAAATATCATCCGTCGCCCCAACGGAATTTTCCTGGTCACCGGTCCCACGGGAAGTGGGAAAACCACCACCTTGTACAGTGCATTAGGTGAACTAAACCGACCAGACCGCAAGATCATCACCGCCGAGGACCCGGTCGAATATTACCTGCCGGGGATCAATCAGGTCGAGGTGAAGAGCAAAATCGGCCTCGATTTCGGCCGCATTATTCGCGCCATGTTGCGGCAAGCCCCGAATGTGATCCTTGTTGGAGAAATCCGCGATACAGAGACTGCCGACATGGCAATCCAGGCTTCACTGACTGGACACTTGGTATTCAGTACGTTACATACGAACGATGCGCCGGGATCTGTGACACGCCTAATCGACATGGGAGTGCAGCCATTCCTGGTCGCTTCGAGCTTAATGGCGGTTATGGCTCAGCGGTTGGTGAGGGTCAATTGCGTGAAATGCAAAGTCCCCTATGAGCCCGACCCGGGCGAATTGCAACACTTAGGAATTACCCCCGAAGAGGCGGCGAACGCCAACTGGATGAAGGGGAAAGGATGTTCACACTGTCAACACACGGGCTATCGAGGCCGCTTGGGTGTGTTTGAATTGATGTTCATGAATTCAGTTTTGCGAGACATGACCTTCCGCCGCGAGCCGACACAAAACATCCGCCGCCAGGCACGCCTGTTCGGCATGGAGACGTTAGTGCAAGACGCGACAAAGAAGGCTGTTGAAGGACTTACGACGCTGAATGAGGTTTTCCGACTCCATTCGGGGGGCCATTGATCCCCAGCGACACCGAGCGGCAACACCTGGGACCGGCAGGTCGCTGCAGCAGGGAAAACAACACGGAATCGCGTTCCTGGCTGAATCACAAACAGCCTGGGATTCAAAGGGAACTTCGGAGACAGAAAATGGGCCCCAGCAAGCCAGACGTGGCTCGCCAACTCAGGCGAAGCTGGGGAGAAGTGGTGAAAAATGCTGCATCGCATGTCGAACGAGCCAGAGAGCTTCGATTTGCAGGGTTTCACTCAAAATCGAGTTCGTCCCTCGCAAATCGACTGATTTAGTGATTTGGCGTTTTAGGATAGAAAAGCCGGCAATTCGCCGGATTTCTTGAGTGAGGTGAAATTTCTGCTTAAAGTTCAAAACCTGTCCGAAAGCAGAGGCGGCCACAACGGCCAATTTGCTAAGAGACAAAACTGATACAAATCGAAACCCTGGATCGGCCCAGGACATTGATTGACATACCGTAATGAATTTCGAGGTCACGATTTTCTAAGTAGCAATTTTGACGCAAACGGTATGAGAGGATTGATAGAATGAATTGCGGGGACGGGCAGAATAAGTTGGCCCTCTGAAGTTGTGGGGCCTTGCCCGCGCCGGTTGGTGGTTGCATCGACTGGATTGATTTTCGCGTTCAAGCGTTTTAGCGAGTTGAGGAGCAATCGCCATATGGCGACGATTCAAATTGATAAATTGCTGCAAACGGTCGTCAACCAAAAGGCGAGTGATTTGCACATCACGGTCGGCCAGCCTCCGGTGTTACGGATGGGTGGACGGATGGTGCGTCTGGACACGAAAGTGTTAGAGGCGGACGATTGCATGTCACTGATGAAGAGTGTGACGCCGGAGCGGAATCAGCAGGAACTGCAAGAGGTCGGGGGGACGGACTTCGGTTTTGCCTTTGGCAAACTGGCTCGTTTCCGTGTGGCGGTCTTCAAGCAGCGCGGCAACATCGGCATGGTGTTGCGGCGAATTCCGAACGAGTTTTTAACCTTTGAACAATTGGGACTGCCGCCGATTGTGCGGGATCTGATCATGCGTCCGCGGGGGTTGTTCTTAGTGACCGGCCCGACGGGAAGCGGTAAGACAACCAGCTTGGCGAGCATGATCAACTATCTGAACGATACGGTCGACCATCACATCATTACGATGGAAGACCCGATCGAGTATTACCACGAGCACAAGAAAAGCACGATCAATCAACGGGAAATTGGTGTTGATGTGCCGGACTTTCCTGAAGCCTTGCGGCGTGCGTTGCGGATGGATCCCGATGTGATGCTCGTCGGCGAAATGCGGGACTTAGATACGATTCAAGCGGCGATCACCGCTGCTGAAACCGGACACGTGGTATTTGGTACGTTGCACACGACCGGGGCGGAGGGGACGATCAACCGGATCATCGACGTGTTCCCCACAAGCCAACAAGAACAGATTCGTACACAGTTGTCGGTGGCCATTATTGGGATTTTGAGTCAGGCCTTGTTGCCGCGCAAGCCCAAGGGATTGGTGGCCGCCTACGAGATGCTGGTCGTGACACCGGCGATCGCCAACTTGATTCGTGAAAACAAAACCTATCGTGTGCCATCGAGTATTCAGACCGGTAAAAAATACGGCATGCAATTGCTCGACGACAACCTGTTCGACCTGTGGAAAAAGGGCATGGTCGAAGAGCACGATGTGGTGAATCGCTCGAATCAACCGGGCGAGATCAAGGCCAAGATTGCGATGGCCAAAAAGGGATTGCTCTCTGAAGATGAGGAAGAGGACGAATTCGATTTTGAGTAGCGTATTCTCACCGGATTTGGACACTTCTCGTGTTCCCGGTTGTGCCTTGGACCGTGTGGAATTGTCCACACGCATGACTCTAACGAAAGATTGACAATGGCTGCCCGACGACTGGGACAGATTCTGGTTGACCTGGGGTATCTCACCGAGGACCAATTGTGGGATGTCCTTGAGGAGCAAAAACAAAGCCCGGGTGAAATCATCGGCCGTGTCGCGGTCCGTATGGGCTTGGTCACCGAAGATCAAATCAGCGAAGCCTTGGCCGAGCAGTGGGGCATGCAGGTCATCAACCTGCCGGAAACCAACATTCCCGCTAAGGTGCTGGAATTGGTCCCTGAGACGATGGCCAGTATCTACAAAATCCTGCCGGTCGCGCTGGTAGACAACACCCTGACAGTGGCGATGGCGGATCCACAAAATGTGGGCGCGCTGGACGACTTGCGAAACTTTCTGGGATACGACGTGCGGGGAGCTGTCTCCTCTGTCGAGCATGTCGAAGAAGCGATCAACCGATATTATGCCGACAAACAAGACAGCATCGAAGATGTCATCGGTGAGTTGGAGGGGGGAGAGCTCAGCGATGCCAAGATGTCCGATCAGGTCTTTGACTTGGCATCGGTCGAAGAATTGCAGGACGCGGCACCGATCCGCAAGCTGATCAACATGGTTTTGCTGCTGGCCATTAAAGACCAGGCCAGCGACATCCATTTCGAGCCTTTCGAAGATGAATTCAAAGTGCGTGTGCGGGCCGACGGCGTGTTGTACGAAATGGTTCCGCCGCCGCGGCATTTGGCCAGCGCAATTGTTTCGCGGATTAAGGTGATGGCGGAACTCGACATCACTGAACGGCGGATGCCGCAGGATGGCCGGATTGAATTGAACGTAGGGGGCAACTCGGTCGACCTGCGGGTGAGTGTCTTGCCGACGATGTTCGGTGAGTCGGTCGTCATGCGGGTCTTGGACCGTACCGTGGTGCAGTTGGACCTCAACAAGATCGGTATGGATGCGGGAATTCTCACCAAATTCCGTGAGGTGATCCGGCGTCCCAACGGGATTGTGCTCGTGACAGGGCCGACAGGAAGCGGAAAAACAACAACGCTGTATTCGGCGCTCAACGAACTCAACGACATCGGCACCAAGATCATCACGACCGAAGATCCGATTGAATACGACATCGATGGTCTGGTTCAGATTCCAATTAATCCGGACATCGATGTAACGTTCGCCACCGTGCTGCGAGCGATTTTACGACATGATCCCGACTTGATTCTGGTTGGCGAAATTCGTGACTACGAAACAGGCGAAATCGCTGTACAAAGCGCGCTGACCGGTCACTTGGTCTTTAGCACATTACACACCAACGATGCTCCCACCGCGATCACACGTCTGCGCGACATGGGGGTTCCTCCGTTCTTGATCACGGCGACCGTCGAAGCGGTTCTCGCTCAGCGGCTCGTGCGGCGGATTTGCACCGAATGTCGCACGCAATTCGAGCCGAGTGACGAGTTGCTGATGGAATTGCAGATCCCGATCGAGACAGCGCGGAAGTACAACTTTTATTACGGCAAAGGCTGCGCTCGTTGTAACAACACCGGCTACAAGGGCCGCGTGGGTCTGTATGAATTGATGGATATCAACGACGATATGCGGGATTTGATCGTGGCAGATGCCTCGATCGATGATTTGCGAATTCTGGCCCGCAGCCAAGGCATGACAACCTTGCGCGAAGCCGGTTTGAAATTGATTTTTGACGGGCTCACCACGATTGATGAAGTTGTGCGTGAAACCGTGATGGAGAATTTGGATTAATACGGCCCGCTGAATCAGGGTGCCCTGGGCGGCTTGCCCGCCATTGTGAAGGGCGAGACCGGCAAAACAGTGCTGGTCAAGCCAGCAGTGGCACCCGACGTGGGGCGTTTTTGGCGAGTAGTCCGGCGTACGGCGCGGTGGACCGAATGACGATTTCGTGATTAAGCCGCTTGTCTCAAGACAGAGTGGAGAAACTTCTGATGCCAAAATTTCAGTTTGAGGCGATGGACCACAAGACGGGTGCCGAAGTTACGGACACCATTGATGCTCCCTCAGAGGCTGAAGCGCAAAGCCTGATCCGGGAAAAAGGTCTGCTCGTCACCAAGATCACAGAAACGGGCCGTAAAAAAGCGACCAAAACGGCGACCAAACGTCGCGGTGACGGCAAGAAGCGGGCCTTCACGCTTGGGAAAATCAAAGCCAAAAGACTTTGCACTTTCACCCGTCAACTCTCGACACTGCAAGATGCCGGCTTGCCGATTTTGCGGAGCTTGAGAATTTTGGAAGGGCAATCCAAACCGGGCGTCTTAAAAAACACGTTGATGAACGTGATTGAGGATGTCGAGTCGGGAAACACGCTGTCCGAGGCGATGTCCAAAAACCCCAAAGCCTTCGACAACCTGTACGTCAACATGGTTAAGGCGGGTGAAGCGTCGGGTGCCTTGGAAATTATCCTGCAACGCTTGGCCGACTTTAAGGAACGTGCTCAAAGCCTGAAGCGGACCGTCCAAGGGGCCATGATTTATCCGGTGATGGTGATCTTGGTCGCCACCTTGATCGTCGGCTTCATCATGTATTGGATCATTCCGAAGTTCGCAAAAATCTTTGAGGACTTCGACACGGAACTCCCCGGCATCACGATTTTGTTGATCACCATGAGCGAATTCGTGGTGAACTATTTTTATCTATTCCCAGCAGTCCCATTCGCGCTTTGGCTGATGAATAAAATCATCAGAAAGAACAAGACGGGCGAGTATATCTTGGACTATATGCTGCTCAAGATTCCTGTACTCGGAAAAATTATTTCTAAGTCGACCACCGGACGGACTTGCCGAACCTTGGGGACGCTGATCGCTTCGGGGGTGCCGATTCTCGAAGCCTTGATCATTGCCCGCGATACATCGGGCAATGCGGTCTTCGTCAAAGCGTTTCAAAACATCTATGTGGCGATTCGCGAAGGGGAATCGATGGCGGTGCCGCTCAAGGAGGCCCGCATCGTCGATGACATGGTGGTGAACATGGTCGACGTCGGTGAAGAAACCGGTGCGTTGGACGTCATGCTTTACAAAATCGCCGACACCTACGATGAGGAAGTCAAGATTTTGGTCGACGGTATGATCAGTTTGCTCGAACCGTTAATGGTCGTCGTACTGGGTTTCATCGTCGGATTTATTGTCATCGCCTTGTTCATGCCGTTAATCAAACTGCTGAACGATCTGGCATGATTCTTCATGCCGGTGGCACGGACGCGCAACTTTAACACCTCAACAATTGAATGTTTATCCAGCGGGCCTGCTCATCCCCACGCGGCTACGGCGGAGACTCCTCACCCCCATAACGGCGAGGTTTTCGTAGCCCGACCGGGAGTGGCGGCAATTTTTCAAACCGCGATTTTCTGAACACATCAGCCTTATCCAGCACTAGCTTGGAGCCAGAACGCCATGCACTATCCCCTTCGCCGACGGAACTCGCCGCAACAGGCTCGCCGCGGCTTTACGCTTGTGGAACTGTTGATTGTGATTGTGATCATCGCCATCCTCGTCGGACTCTTGGTACCGGTGGTGATGGGCGTCATGCAAAACGCACGCATCGCTCAGGTGCGGCAGGAAATCTCGCAGTTGGAAAATGCGATCACGGCTTTTAAAACCACGTATGGCGTCGAACCGCCGAGTCAATTCAGACTGTACGACGATTTTAATTTGTACCTGTCTGTGGATGCAGCCGGCGCAGGCACAATCGAAGACACTGCGAGGATAAAGAGTGCCGCACTAATCCGGCGCATGTGGCCACAGTTCGATTTCACGGCAAATCGAGACTGGGATGGTGATAGTGATATCTCGGCGACTGAAGCTTACATCCTGTCCGGTCCGGAATGCCTGGTCTTTTTCTTGGGAGGTATCATTCCAGCTGGACCAGGATTGCCCAACTTGAATGGTTTCTCAAAAGATCCGCAGCATCCTTTTAACGACGTGGGGTCATCTCGCGAGGGACCGTTTTTAGAATTCGCAGCGTCACGTGTTCGGGATAATTCTGGAAACCCTGGCTTCTTTGAATATTATGACCCGCTGGCCGGTCAAACAAATCCCTACGCGTATATCCACAGTGATGATTACGAATTCTTCGATCCTCCCACGAATATCGGTACGTTGGCCACTTACAAACAAAGTGAGGCGACTGGAAGCTACTACAAGAAGAATACCTATCAAATCGTTTCACCAGGCTTTGACGGACTCTATGGCTACGGTGGGGTCTACGAAGAAGACGATGCTGGCCACGACGGGTCGATCGGGCACATCAACTTCCAATATACGAGTTATTCTCCATCACCTGGAACCGGTGCATCGGATCCAAACCGGCCCGACAATGACAACATCACCAATTTCGCACCGGCTGAACTGCGGCCGTAAGTGTACTTTTTGTAACGAGACCCTGGGAGCAATTGGGACTCATGACAAGCGATATTCCTCATAAGCGACGGCGCGGATTTACGCTCATTGAGCTGTTGGTCGTGCTGGTGATTATTTCACTCTTAGCTGCGCTGGCGATCGGGGTGATCGGCGCCGTGATGGTCAATGCACGGACCGCTGCCACGTCGGCGACGTTGAGCAAAATCCAAGGACGTATGAAGGACCGCATTCAGACGCTCGCCGAATTGGATTATGAGCAATATGAACTCCTGGCGGAAAACGAAGGCTTTCAACGCAGCAACGAGAAGAAAGTCGTCGCCCGTAAAATCGCCATGCTGGAAGCCTTTCCGCAGACTTGGAGTGAGTTTGACACTCTGTTTCCAGAATTAGCCACCGAAATCACGAGCAAGTATGGATCGAACACATTCACCCCCGCCACCGAAAGTGCGGAGGTGCTGTACTACATTCTCACCGAAGGGCCGATTCCCGGCCGGGGTCGACGCAAAGTCATCTCCGGTGTCGGGCAAGTCCAAGCGGATGAATTCAATAGCTCTGACACCGCCGACATCGATGGCGACGGATTGTTGGAATTCGTCGACGGTTGGGGAAATCCATTGCGGTTTTATCGCTGGCCGACGCGGCTGGTTCGACCGGATGGAGCAGGGGCGACCATTACCGCCGCTCAGCTGGCCAATGCCCAGGTGCTGATTCCGTCACTGACGGCCGCCAATGCGGTCAAAGATGCCGACGACCCGTACGATGCGATGGCCGATTCGAATGATCCGGACCAGTTCGAAAGCGCCTACTTAACACCCAGCACCTACAACGTGCCGTTGGTGATCTCTGTTGGCGAGGACGGTTTTCTGGGCCTCTACGAACCGACTGACACGTCGAATTTTGGAAACCTGGCAAATTACGAGCAGACACCCGGCAATGCAATCGATCCGGCAAATTTCGAAAACATGTACGACAACATCAGCAATTTGAATAACTCCGCCGCCGGTAACTAAACCGTCGCATTGGCGGCAGAGCGTTTGAAACAAGGTAGATCAAACTATGCGTAACAAACATCAGACCAACAACGGCGACCGCCGCGGCGGGTTTACGCTGGTTGAAATGCTGATCGTGATTGCGATCATCGCCATCTTGGCGGCGATCACGGTGACGGCGATCTACGCCACCGCCAACAGCGACCGCATCCGCGGCGCCGCCCGGCAAATGCAATCAGCGATGCAAGGCGCCATGGCCAAAGCGGCCCGCGCCAAAAAACCGATCGGCGTGCGACTCGTACGTGATCCGTTGGACCCAACCGGGACCGCCAGCCAGACCATCAGCAGCATGATTTTCATCGAACAGTTGGATGACTTTGATGAAGGGCAAATTCTATTCGAAGAGGTTTCCGGGGTATTACGCTACATCCATCACGTCAATGCCGAGCCCAGTTGGGAAGAGCTACGTAACCGCGGCCTGCTGCCTGACATTACACGAATCAAAGTCACCGTTGCGGGAACCGAACAAATCTACATCGTCAATACCACGGAAACGGGTACCGGCGATGACAACGCAGACCGACTCATACTCGTTTCACCCGAAACGTTTACGACGGCTATTCCCGCAGGCAGGATTGTTCCCGACCCAGGAAACGCAAACTTTTCTTTCCCATATTCAGAGTACAAGCTTGAAATGGGGAACGGTCCGCTGGCAAATCAAGAGCCGTTGGAGATGCCCAATGGGAATGTGATTGATCTTTCCTACAGCCAAGTTCCGGCTGCCTGGTTGGAACAACAAACCGTTCCGGACACGACCGACCCCATTCCCGGGGGCTGGGTGAAGGTCGCCGATTTGCCGGCTTCCAATGAATTCATCCTTCAACGACAGATCGACATCATGTTCTCCCCGCAAGGCGTTGTGACAGGGCCGCTCGCGGCAGCGGGGAAGATTCATCTGCTGTTGGCTGAGATCGAAGATACCTTGGTCAATCGAGCGCCGGAGTTGGCCGAAGGGGAGAACATCATCACCTCGATCTATACCAATACAGGCAATATCGCGGCAGCACCAGTGGATAAAACAAATCCGCCGGCGTACTACAACTTTGCGGAATCTGGAGAGGTGGCCGGACGATGAATAGACGTACGAACCGACCCATCCGCTCGGCCACTTCGCCCTCCGCCCCTCGTGGCGGTGTGACGCTGGTCGAGGTCTTGATGTCCTTGCTGGTCGTGGGTGTTGGCCTGGTGAGTGTGGCGGTCTTGTTTCCGCTCTCAATCCTGCGAACCATCGAAGCGACACAACTGACCTCGGCGACGATGGTGCGGTACAACGCCGAGGAATTGATCGACGCGTTTCCGGGTATCATTTTTGATCCCGAAGGAGACGGAGACGCCGCCGAACACGCAAACACAAATTACATCGTCGATCCGTTCGGGTTCGACGTGCTGACGACGCTTTCCGGAGCAGCGGTGCCCGCCACGGGCGCATCACCGGTCCCCTTTGGTGGGGTCCCGGGTGCGTCAGGAGATCCGGGAGTTTTAGAGCGTTTTCCCGGCTCAATTTCCACGGGCACAATCATCCCCGATTTGACTACCCCCAATCCCTCAAGATCGGTCAATTTTGTAACGCAGCCCGATAGTTGGGACACGCTGCTGGATGAAACCAGTTCCATTCCTGCAAACTATCTCCCGGGAACTCCGTCGATCGAATTGCCCGGCGCTGCGGCGGCGATCGGCCTGACGGCGGACTACGACGGGACGGTACTGGGCGTGCCTGTGTACCGCGCGATCTTTTTCGATGCAACGGGCGATCGAAGCCACACGCGGGTGTTAACCGGTATTACGAATATCGCCAACAGCGTCCTGACCTGGGCTGACCCGTTGCCAAACGGTTTCGTCCCCGCAACCGCTTGGTTGCAGGTGCAGGAACGGCATTACTCCTGGTTTCTAACAGTGCGGCGGGGCACCCCCTCTCCCAACGGACTCTTCGATCCGGGCCTGGATGGCCAACCAGGCATCGCGACTGTTGATGATAACGGCGATACCGTAGTTGATGACGCTGGGGAATTAGGCTGGGCCGGGTCGGACGACGTCGCTCGATTGAGCGAAAACGCGCAAATTGAAGTGGTCGTCTTTTTCAACCGCACCGCAGAAAACGGCGACCCGATGTCCGATCCCCCGACCGGGGCCAATGCATTGGCGGAAAGCGCCTATCCATTGCTCGCACCAGGTTTCCAACGGGGAGTCGCTACCGTTTCGCTGGATTGGGGCACGAATCCTGAACCATTCCTCAAGGAAGGGAAATTTATATTTGATCCCGAAGGGGCGCGGTGGTATCGCATTTTGAAGATCACCAGCACCGGCGCCACGAGCGCGCGACTCGACCTGGACCGCGGAGCTGAAACGAACAGTGTGTTCAGCGAGGACGCAGCGGAACAAGGATTGGGCGTCTTTTTGCCCGGTATCGTGGATGTCTATCCGATTGCCACGAAAGCGGCTGAGTTTTAATGCTGCGTAGATTCTCTATCGATGGATTGGCCGAAACGTGCCTCTCTCGCGAGTTGCATTTTGAACACGAATAAAGTCAAACAAATCATGAATCCGATCTCCCGCACACCCCGAGCCGTCACGCGACCTCGACGTGGTTTTACGCTCGTCGAATTGCTTGTGGCGGTGGCGTTGGTCTTGTTGTTGATGACGCTGTTCGCGCAAATTTTTGCAACGGCGACCGGTGCGCTGAGCACCCAACGTGGGCTTGCTGAAAACGACCAACGCGCTCGGCGACTGCAAACAACACTGGCCAGCGACTTAAGCCGCATGACGTATCGCGCGCTGGAAGGCACCGACGGGATCGTCCCCATTCTCGATGACTTTACGTCTCCCATTGCCTGGGAACCGGTGGCTGGAATGCAAAACGGATATTTTTACCTGGCAGAAAATGATCCCAACAACGATACCGACGACGTACTGCAATTCACGATGCAGGCGTACGGTTCCCAGGTCTGGGCCGATGCCGATATTCCCCCATTCGTCGGCCGGGCGTTGTTCTTTCCCAATGGCGATGCTGCCACGGAACTCGATCAACCGGAAGCGGACGACGGAGACCTGAGCTGGAACGACTTGGCCGGTACGCTAGAGATTGACACCGTTAACGAAAACGATCGGGGTGCATCCCAGTTTGCGGAGGTGGTGTACTTCCTGCGGCATGGGAATCTGTACCGGCGAACATTATTGATTCGTCAAGGCTTCGCTCCTCCCGCATCGCCGGGCCTGCCGGAATTGAACGGCGGGAACTACGGCGGGACGAACACCTTCTGGAACGACTTTGATTATTCGGCATTCTTCGACAATGACGCAGTCACACCCGCTATGGTGATGCTGGATGAAAACGCATTGAATAACCAAACGGGCACCACCATTTCGCTGGGCATGCCTAAGTTCCGGTTTGGTTTTTGGGGCGACTTTACCAACGCCGAATCGGGAATGCCTCGGGAATTCACGGATGTCGCCGAAACGAATTTCATTGGTCGCTTCACGCACGAAGAGACTTCGAATCCAAACTTTCTGTATCCCGGCCAGGATGTGTCTGGGGGAAATCCTCACATGGATCGGCTGACCGCACTGAACTACGATGCCGCTCGCGGTATCGTGACCGACGGGACCGCAACAGTGGCGGGAACGGCGCCATGGGACCTTGCCAACGGTACACGCCGGTCGGAGGACATTGTACTGAGCAATGTGCACTCGTTTGATGTGCAAGTCTATGACCCCGCCGTGGGAGACTTCGTCAATCTCGGCCATTCGATACCGGGTGGAGATTTCAACCGGGAAAATAATCGAAACGTGGGAGCCGACGGCGCCCCCGGTGAAGCCGGGACGGACGACGACGGCATCAACGGAACCGACGATGATGGCGAACGGGGTTGGCCGGGTACCGATGATTACGGCAACCGCTACGACACTTGGCATCGGGATGCGGCACTCATCGGAAATCAAGGATCCCCCTATGCCTTTATGACAGCGGGACCAGATGGAGCTCCCGGTGATCCTGGAGTCGATGACAATCAAAATGGAATCGATGACGATGCCGGCGAACTGGGGTGGACCGGTACAGATGACGTGGCTCTCCGCGCAATCAAAATCACGATTCGTTACCTCGATACGACCAGCAATCAGATGCGGGACTTGACGATCGTGCATTCGTTCGCCGATCGCGACAGTAATTAACGCCGCACGAATAAAATAACAGCAGTCCAGGGCAAACCGACGCGGCAAAACGCGTAATAAGAAGTACAGCAGTCAAACAAGCCGGGCCTTTTCAGGTCTGCGGACGTTACAGCAAACGCAGGAGTGATTCGATGCGATCCAAACTCGCGAACAACCCAACCGGCCGCCGGGGCATATTAAGCGGCCGACGTATACCGCAAGTCGCTGCCGACCGTGGCGGATCGGTGTTGATTGCCGTGCTGTGGCTGATGGCCCTGTTGTGGGTCTTGGGAATCTTCTTTTTCCTGTTCGCCAACACCGAACAAAACGCCGCGCAGCACTACTCCGATGCGGCCAAGGTCGACAACCGTTGCGGCGTCGATCCCGACGTGCTGTGGGACTGGGCACTGCGGCAGTTGATTGTCGGCGCGAATTTCGACGACGACGGCGACTTCGACGTGATCGATGCGACAACGGGCGGATATGACCAGGAAAGCGAGAGCGCTCTGTATGTCTTCGACAACCGCAACCGGTTCAACGTGACGCGGAATTCGATCTTGGGGCATGTACTGGGCAACGACCTGCATGCCTACAACGGTGAAGGGATCAACCTGATCACCGACAACAGTGGCAACCCCGCCGTCGATCAGGACCGCGACGGCGTAGCCGATGCGGATCAGTCGTTGCTGGAGACCAACTACTCGGCCGTGACCAATGGCGGAATCCCGCAGGACGTGTCACTGTTTGCAACCACGCCGCCGACATTGGACGCCGGTTACACATCACCGGACATCAACGCACCGTTCTTAGCGTACCTCGGCACGACGCCCGATAGCACGCAGGTATTGATTCCCTCGTTTCATCGCCCGCAGTATTTACGTGACGGCGGAGCTGCAGTCACGGACTGGGACACGACAAATACAATCGACTTCAGTGCCCGCGTTTTTCGCCCACATCGTTCGCATGAATCACACGACGGCACGAATTCATACCAACGATACCTGACATCCCAGTTCACCAAACCGGATGGGTCCGTGGTCGAACCGTTTCCGTTTACGAACAACGCCACGAATATTTTTAACCTGAACGAAGGGGTCTGGACCGGCGCCGGAACAATTGAATATGACGCAGACCCGGATGGCGATGGGGTCAAAGAAGCGATCTGGATGGATTTAGGATTTCCATTACAAGAGTGCGACGGCAAGCTCTTCAAAACGTTGTTCTCCTATACAGTGTTGGATGCGGATGGTTTATTGAATCTGAATGTGGCGGGCAACACGACAGGGACGCGGTTTATTCCGTCGGGTGATTTTGATCCCGCGGCGGGTTTTCGCTTCAATCAGTCCAACCAAGCCTTGTCCCCTTCGGAATTGAACCTGCACTATGCGTTCTCGGCGGCGCCCTCAAGCGTTGTGGACACCGACCCGTCGTGGATTTCATACCGGGCAATGTTCGGCATCAACCCGGCGGCCATCGACCGCGACACGTTGGCCAACATGGAGACCTTTAAGTTGCTGCACGGCAGCGCGACTTATACCGAGCCGACTCCCGGCACGTATGTTTTTGATTCAGCACTGGCGGGACGTTACGGCGACATCGATTTGTTAAACGACCCGAGCAACGGTGTGCTGTTAAACGTTCCGCCGAATCCCAACCCCAACTTGTACCCACAGCCGGGAAACCCCGGGGTTGATGATGACAGCGACGAGAATCAGGTCGCATCCAACGATCCGTACAATCCGTTCACACTGGCGCAGCCGCTGGACATCTCCGGCGGGGGGCTGACGATCGACATCTCCAGTGGTTTCGGCACACAACCAATTCGCCCCACAGGCATTGCCGATCCATTTCGCTGGCTACAGTACAACGACTATGCGATTAACCCCGCTGCAATTAGCTACGAGGACATCTTTGCAAATCTAGCAATCTGGACAGCACCCAACATGGCACCCGCCACCTTCCAGCGGGACGAAGCGGACGAGATGTTTGTGTTGCCGGGAAATGAAGACACCCTCGGACTGGCCAGTCGCGACGCCGCATTTTCGGTGGAGGAGATGGCCGGGTTGCATAAGAGCGACAACGACCCAGATGCCAATTTGGTGAATTCACGATTAAAAGAATTGCTGCCGATTACACTAGGGGCAACGGTCAACGCCGACTTGCGTAAGCAATTTACCACGTCGAGCTGGGACATGCGCCGCTTCGGCCGGACGATCGGCGACCCAACGGCAGCACCGGCAGTGGCTCGGCCTTGGGAATTTAACGACGTCGACATGGTGAGCGCTTCGGATACGTTCCGTAAGTTCCCCCCAGCGTTCGGTCCGGCATTGACTCCGATTCTGCCGTCGCGGCATGAAGAGGGAACGGCCAGTGCATTGGATCCTTTCCGACCGGAAGTGCGGCGACTGCTGACGATCGAGATCCCTGATTCTGGAAACTTGAATGTCAGCTCCCGCGACGATTGGCGGCAAGGCCGGTTGAGCCTGAACCAAATCTTGGTTGGTTTTGACTTAGATGGCGCCCCCATTTATCGGGATTTGACGCCGCATCCAACCAACCCCACCGCGGGTGGCTCGCAGATTCAACCGATGGTGCACCAGAACTTAGCACCGATGACACAAAGTAATATCTCCAGCGGCGACTACAATCCAGCGCTGCCCTATCCGTATGGGACCTTCCCGGCAGACGGAGTGGCTCAGGAATGGTGGGCGCGTTACGACCGGCAGCGTCTTGCTCGGGATATTTATGTTTTGCTGTACACGTTGGGCGGCGGAACCGATTTCGATGTCACTGCTGGTCCCCCTCAGTATTCTGCCGAGCAGTTAGAAGAGATGGCGCAGTTTGCTGTGAATTACGTAGATGCCATGGATGCGGATAACGTGATCACGAGATTTGAATACGACGGCGATCTTTCCGATGGTTGGAGCCCAGGGGCCGGTCTGCAGGTCTATGGCGTCGAAGCCCAACAATTGACGTTTAGCGAAGTCTTGGGTATCCGGCAGCCACAGATTCTGTCCAACCATAACGCCACGCTGCATGACGAATTGAATAAGGATCACTACTCCCTGCATATCGAATTGCGAAATGCCAGCCAGTATCCGGTCGACTTGAACGACGGGACTTGGCGGATTCGCCGCAATGACGAAGGCAGTCTCGACAATGGCATCATCGATGTGGGAGCAACGAATGAAAACGCCTTGATTTTTGGGTCCGGTGCGGGAACCGTTTCGGCGGGTGGGCAGTATACGATCGCCATCAATGACGGCGATAACCCATTCCCCATTCCCAACCAACTCGATCAACACCCGGCCGATTTTCGCGTCGATTTCGATCAAGATGGTGATTACGATTTGATCTGCCCCAACGTTGCGGATCCTGGAATTGCCAATGCCACTTCCGTTGCCGACCCCACGATGTTTCCTGGACCGCTCTCCAATCTCGACACGTCACATAGCACACACGATGACGGCCGGTTTAGCTTGGCATGGGAGGCTCCCAACCCGGCGACACCGGATCCGAATTTCCGCGGCGATTTTCTCAACCCGCAGCAGACGGGTCTGGACACACTAAACATCAGCCAGTTTGAGTTGGTCTTGGAACGTCGCCAAAATTTGGATCCTCCCACCGGTTTGGCGGATACGGGACCGAATCCTAATCCGGACGATTCCCGAAACAAGTGGGTCGAAGTGGACCGCATCGTTGTTGAGTTCAAGCTATTTGGACTCGAACAAGGCGACACCGCACCACAGATCCCCGGTCGGTTGGAAACATTGAAGAGCAGCGAACGGGTCGAGCCTTTCGCTCAAGATAATCCGCTCCCCACCAACACAACCGTAGCGCCGTCGGCGAACAACCGCTACAACTCGGTTGGACTTGCCATGAATTCGGTCTCGCCCGCGAACTTCGAAATGTGGCAGCCGCATTTTGATCGCTATTATTCATCGGCCATGGAATTGCTGTCGGTGCCGTTGTACGGTCCGGACCAAGTGATTAAAAAACTCGCGCAGCCGATGACACTGCCATTGCGTCTGGGATTCAACCCCACCGGATTGGGCGACCCGGTCAATGCACGGCGACGTATTGCCCAAGAAAAATTCCTGTTCCCGGAATTGGACAACAATCCCAGCAACGCGCCGGTTGTCGGCGACAATCGTTGGTACCGGTTGTTTGAGTTTGTGGAAGTCCCCACGCGGATGCACGAGGTGCTCGGCGATCCGGGGCGCGTGCCTGGAAAAATCAACCTGAACACGATTCGGCACATGGGGCCACTGGGCGCCATGATCGACGGCCCGCGCGTGCATGGTCTTGATTTACTCTCATTAGATCCGACAGATAGCACGAGCACGGTTATTCCCGGACAACGCGATTGGTGGCGGGAGTTTCTCGCCGCTCGTGATGCCGTGCTGTTGCCCGATGGTACGCCTGTTGGTGCCGATGGACGCGACCCGGTTACGGGTAAGTACCTGCCGGGGCTGGCCGGATCGCGGCCGTTCCGTGATTTTGCACACTTAGGGGCTGGGGATGGCCTGGCAATCAATGACACATTATTGCGGTCGCTGCCTGGTGACGATTTTGGCGTCGATCAGACCGGCCGGCGTTTGTTCGAGGTGGGCTCAAAAGCTCAGCACGATGGCAGTGCCAGCCCGTCTACGGACTATTACATGCGACACCGTTTGCTGTCCAAGGTGGCCAACCATGCCACGACCCGCAGCCACGTGTATATCGTGTTTGTGGAGGTCGGTTTCTTCGAGGTCGTGGAACCGGTTGCTGGACAGCCTCAAATTAGCGGAACGACGACTTCTACCGGTCATCGCGGATTTTTTATTGTTGACGTTTCCGATCCGCTGGGAAATGACGCGTATTCACCGGGGACTTCAGGATCGCGTGGTCGGTTCGATTTCCGGAAATTCGTGAAATACCGCCGGACGATTGAGTAGCAGAATTGCAATTTTTTGGGAATTCCGTGTCTGGTATGACAATTGCATTGTGAATAACTGAAAAATTACGCGTTTTTAGACTATGACAGGCTACTGCATCATGGCAATAATGGAAGGGGCGTGCCTATTGTCGAGTTTCAACTGAGAATAGCAGCTCATCGCGGGGAAATTCCTCGACTACCGGCAGCTATTGTGTACCAATGTGCGGGACGATCCATTGCCGATTCCTAACCCCGCATGAATGTCCAAGTCCTTGACCTTTAAGGATGTTACGACAAACGCGACCAGGAAATCGCAATCGGTTCAAGACGTTAAACATCGAGTGATTCGAAACGGAAACGGCTTCGCTAGCGTATTTAGGCGGGCCAAACGGGATTCAGCTTCACACACCACCAGTTCATTCAAACGGAGAAGTTCACATGAAACGAAGTAGCCAACGTAATGTAGCAAAATGCCGCAAAGGTTTTACATTGATCGAATTACTTGTGGTAATTGCGATCATTGCCATGCTGGTCGCCTTGATCAGCCCGGCCGTTCAAAACGCTCGTGAAGCGGCCCGCCGCACACAATGCATCAACCGCCTGAAAAACTTGGGCTTGGCAATGCACAACTTTGCCAATGGCCGGAACGGAGCCTTCCCGGATCTGCACAGCACCTTGTCGTACAACGATGGTGGGGCTTCGGATGTGACCCGGGATGTCGCCTGGACGTATGCCCTGTTGGGTTATGTTGATCAACGCCCGATCGCGGACAACTTCCAAGGTTTCTATGACGGATCCAGTGGTGTGTTGACGGACCATCCGGGTAGGGCACAGTTGACCATTTTCACCTGCCCGGATGACTTGAACAATTCCAGCGCGCCGGGTGGTTTGTCCTATGTCGTGAACGGCGGAATTGGCTCGTTTCCTCTGGATGGAGTCAACCCTGGCTATCTAGAAGCCGGTGCGACGTACCCGAGTTCCGGTTCAGCGACCGGACTTGCCGATCCAAACATTCCTCTTGCTGGCCCAACGTACGGACATGATCCGGCTTCCTCGAATAACGTCGACTGGAACGGCGACGCCTCCTTCGACTCGCTTGATCAAACGATTGCCTTCAGAACAGGTGTCTTCTTTCGTCCGAACAATTTGGTCAAGATGACGGTCGACCGGATTTCGCGTGGTGACGGTCTGCAAAACACGATACTGATTACGGAAAACGTGAACGCCGGTGCTGATGGCGATTGGTCCAGCCCCCGCTTTGCCAACATGGCCTTCTCAGTCAACGCTAACGTGGATGGTAGCGGCGTTCCGCAGAACTTTGGTAACGCTGTTCCTCCTCGCGGACCGCTAGACATGTCGGATACTATCGCGGTGCCCTGGGATGGTTCGCAACTGAACGATGCGAATGAAGGAATCTTGCCGGGAGCCAGTTTCGCCCCGAGTTCAGGACACCCCGGTATCGTCGTGGTGTGTTGGGCGGATGGTCGTGTCAAAGCTCTGAACGATACCATCGACCAGCGCGTTTACGTTCGTCTTGTCACGCCGGACGGAACCCGTGGCGGTCAGTTGGTCCAAGACGACAGCGCCACGGAATAAGTAATAACTGTTCCCGTTTGAATGCGGGTGCTGTGAAAATCCGATCCCATGGTTTCCTTTGCCGGAAACCATGGGATTTTTTTGTTGGCTGACTCTGGATCTGACCTACGGCACCGAACGACCCGTTGGCCGATGGCCATATTTAACGCGCAATGCTTAAACCAGCGGGTGATGTTGGCCGCCAGCCAACCATGGAATTCGCGGTTTCCGATTCCAGGGGCGTTGCCCCTGGTTCAGGTGCCAACAGGCCTTCGGCCATGTATGTACACTACGCGCTCGGTCAGATGTCTACCGTGCTACGTGTGTCCCGCCGGTCGCTGCTGGAAGGTAAGTCCTCTGCCAGGCGCAATGCCGACTCGGCGATTAACAGCGGCGGTGACGTCCCCAACGATGGTGCGACCAAGTCCAGCGCCGGTGGCAGTGGTGATGGGGTTTTGGCGGCGGGTTCTCCGCTAGCCCGTCGATCACTTGATGGGTTTGACTCACCAGCGCTGCATGGTCCGCTTCGCTGATCTGTCCCCGTGCCTCGGCCCAATCCAAATGCCGAATGTATTTGGTCAGCAAGAACGTCACGGCTTTCGTATGGCCGCTGCCGTGCTCGGATAACCTCAAAGCCATATTCAGCGTGCAAGAGAGCCGGAACTGCAACCGGCGAGACAGGTTGAGTTGAGCTGTAGAATCCTTCAGATCCTGGATCGTTGGCGCGTCAGTATCCACATCAACCGTACGATCGAAGTCGGCAAAATGATCTCCGTTGGCAAGATGATTACCGGCGAGATCGGTCACACCACCGGCACCGGCTCCATCACCGTCGATGACCAAGCGGAAATTGTCGTTGTACAGCTGATCCAATGCATTCACAACGATTTGGTCCGTCTCGGCATTGTATTGTACGGAGGCGATGGCGACTTGGGTCTCATCCCCATCGTTGAATGGATCGCCGTCGCCGTTGGCATCGCCATTGGCCTGCAGGATTGTGTAATTGGCGACATTTTCGGCAGCGATCGCGTCGAGATCGTCGTCATTCATTTGTATGACAAACGAACGACCATCATCGCTGAGATCGACTGATTCAACCACCGGCGGATCGGTATCAATCTCGACCGGCACTTGTGAGTAGCTCAATTCCAGCGTCGTGCTTGTCGGGCCATCATTATTCACCAATGCAGATGGGGTCAAGGTAAAGCTAATCGTGCCATCGGTCGCCAATGTTTCCAAAAACGATTGGGGAAGAATGAGTGTTACGGTCGATTCAGCCTGATCGACACCTCCGACCAAAAACAATTGGTCGACATATTGACCGTCGGCGCGGAGGACAAGGTTTTCTAAAAAGAAGTTCAGGTCACCAGTAGCGCGAATCGTCAGGGTCGCATCGCTGTTGGGAGCCGGCAGGTCACTGAAATCAAACGTCAAAACATTGGGGAAAAAGAGGTTGTTTGTCTGAGTCTGACTGGCTGTGAACAGTTCCCCTTCACTGGCGTCCAGCGACCGCACCTCGACGTCGTCGACGAACCAATCATCGGTATCAATCGCCGTGCTTCCGCCGGTCATCATGAAGCGGAATTGGAAATTGGCATGTAATGCGTCGGTCGGCAACGCGACTGTCATGTGCCCGAATTCCTGCATATGGCTGCCGCTGCCGAGCTTGCGATCCATTTCGACCCAATCTCCGGCTGCATTGCGATATTGCAGCACGAGATCGTTACCCGCTTCAACAACGTTTCCTCCCCCACCGCGCTGAAAGCGATAGGTCAGCGTCACGTTTGATTCATTGGAGAGATCAAGGGCGACCGATTCCAGCACATCGCCCGTGCCGGCGGCGCCGTTGATGCGTGCGGCGTACGGGGCCGAGGGTTCGTCGCGACCGACATCGTCAATGGTCGCATTTTGAACCGCCGACCAGTTCGCCGCATCAAACTCGGTCGAATCAAACGTGTCGCTGAAGAGCGTCGCGGACATCACGACTCGTTCTTCGAGCGGTTCCAGCCCGAGCGAGTTCTTCGGCCGTTTGAGCTGCCTGGAAGGGGAGGGGGGACGGTTGGGAAATTGAAAACCATCAAGCAGTTTCGACCAAGGCGACATGACAAGCCCCGACGTGCGCAAGGCACGGTTGCCGCGCTACATGGTCCCTCGAACAGGTTTTCCAGCCGCTGATTGAAACCGAACCGAGGGTGCAACGCGTTGGATCAAATGACCATCCCTGACAATCCTCCACGAGCTCCATAGCGAGGGGCCTGACTGTTGACTTCAATTGTCAATTCAACCGTAGCTCACGGTATTCGGCGAAGCAAATCGTACTGCCGTTTATTTATTGTCGCAGTCCCAAATTCTTGTTGGGGGAGCGGTTCTTAGTCGTCCATATGTGAGACGCACGGAAGACGCGTGCGAAGGAGGTTACCCAAAGGCGTTGAACATCATAGCCCAGGGTCGCGAACGAAGAGAGCGCACCCTGGGTCGGCGATGGAACATTAATATGCAACCCTGAAGGGGTTGTTCACGCGTTGCTCACCGGCATCGTTGGGCCAACTATTGAAAAACCCTTTCAGGGGTTGTTTGACGTCGGCTTTCATTCCCAGGGTGGCGCGGCTTTGCCAATCGTTGTCGGTATGCCACCGGAAAGGCTTTGCCTTTCTGCTTTGCGTTATGGTACGATCTGGGGCTGAATGGTTGCACTTGCCACCCGGCGACGATGGTCCAAATGGCCGGCCGCTGCTGTTTCGATATTTCGTAGACAATGTCATTCTATTGATTGCCAAACGCTCATGACTCATTCTCGCCGAAGCTGTCTGCTGTTTTTGATGTTGGCGGCCCTGGGCTACGCGGGGTGCGGCTCTGCCAAGTATGAAGAACGCCTCGCGGCGACGTCGACGATGTTTCGGCACAAAGAAAAGCTGAATAAAAATCTACAGGGCATTTTCCACGACGAAGCGACAGGGATTCAGATCCGGCCGCTCGCCGGATTTGACCGCATCCCTGCCCCCGAAGCGACCGAGGGACCGGATGGAGAAATGATCGTCCCCGAGTTAGACGATCGCCAGCCGCCCTTTTTTCTTGAAGAACTCCCCGGCATGATTGCCGCTTGGAAGTCCCCAGTGACCGCAGTCGTGGGAGGCGATACCCAAAGCTCCACGGCCTATATGTACGTACTCAGTAGTCTGGGCCCCATGAATCCCGACGCCGATGATTCGGGTTTCCGCACTCTCGTACTGGATATACTGAATCGCGAACTGGACACCGACCTCAGTAGCGGGTCACTCCATGAATCGACTTATCCGCAAGACAGTCAGGAGGGGTTTGTTCCCAAAGTGGCCTACCTCGAACGGTCCGTGGTCCCCGAACGTTTGGTCGATGATTTGTCGATGGAGTTTTCCGTCTACTTCCATGAATCCGGTGCAGATATCGTCTGCGTGATGTTCATCTTTCCCAAGAACGTCTCCGGGCTGAACGATTATCTGAACAAGATCGAACTCAGCCTCCAGACGTTGGCGATCAAATCCCGCAAATCAAATTCGGAGAATTCGAGCGGAGACGGATCCAAACCGGCCCGCTCAGGCGGCATGTAAGACGGCGACGGCAATTGAGAAAAACAAGGCGTCTGCCGGTCAAGTCTTGTCGTTGCCCGCGTTTCCTTCGGCCAAGCGCTCGGCCAGTGCGGCGTTGTTTTCCTCGACGAACTGCGCGTAGATGCTCGTCACCATCGGATGCGCATGGCCCATTTGCCGTTGCAGAAACAATAGGTTTCCATCGGTTTTTAAGTAGCCCAGATAGCCGTACGTATGTCGCAGCACCTGCACGCTCGCTTTGGCCCCGAGTCCGGCCGCCGTCAGAATGCGTACCACACGGCGGTACAAGCCGGTCCGCTCATAAGGCCGTCCGCGTTCGTTAATGATCAGCGGTTGTGAGGCATCGTTGGAGGCGACTTCTCCTTTCAACAACGCCGGTCGGATTTCAGCGATGTATTCTTGAATCCGGCGACTGAGGAATTGCGGGATAAAGACCGTGCGGTCTTGCCGGGGCGTGCCAACGACCTCCAACACAGCTTCACCCGGTCCCAGTCGCGCGTCCCGGACGGTCAAGCGACAGAACTCGCTGTTGCGCAAACCGGAATAAAGCAGGCCCGTAATGATCACTCGATCCAGGACTGCCGTATTCAGCGCTTTGCCGGTCGCGTCGACGATTTGATCGTCGAGATAGCGATTCAACTGTTCAATCTCCGGCAGCGAAAAAAAATTCTCGCGTGTCAGTTCCCATGCCGCCCGTTTCATCCAGTCCCTCCTCTGCCCGGTTCGGGATGCCCCATCATGTCCGAGAAGAGCTTATCGCAACAATTCCGATACGTAAAGTCGCCCAGTTATAGTAAGCGGGGAATGGGTCGCCATTCCGCAACTCGGTGTATTTCCACAGTTTTAAGGCTGACAGGCAGGCCCAAACGTGATAATACCTGCTAAGACAACAAGTTATCCCAAAAACCGCCGGACCGGAATTCATGCTCTGCACCGTATCCGCCGAAAATATTCGATCATGCAAGGAGGCGTGAATGGGTGTTCCCATTTCACAGATGTGGACCGTGGCGTCCTACGTACTGGGTAAAAAACTACGTGGCGTGCAGCGATATCCCATTGTATTGATGCTGGAACCGCTCTTCCGCTGCAATCTCGCGTGCGCCGGCTGCGGGAAGATTCAATACCCCTCTGACATCCTCAAACAGAACATGCCGGTCGACAAAGCGCTGGCAGCTGTCGATGAATGCGGCGCGCCGATTGTCTCAATCCCCGGCGGCGAACCGTTGTTGCATCCGCAGATTCATGAAATCGTCGAAGGCATCGTCGCGCGCAAGAAATACGTCTACCTTTGCACGAATGCGATTTTGCTGGAAAAGCATCTGCACCGCTTCAAGCCGTCGAAATATCTCAGCTTCTCGGTGCATGTCGACGGTCTGCGCGAGGAGCATGACGAGGCGGTCTGTCGCGATGGAGTGTATGACGTGGCGATCGCTGGCGTCAAAGCGGCGATTGAACAAGGCTTTCGCGTCACGACCAACACCACGCTGTTTGATAATGCCGACCCGGTCCGCTACCGCGCGTTCTTCGATGCGATGACCGACTTGGGCGTCGAGGGGATGATGATTTCCCCCGGTTACAGTTATGAAAAAGCGCCGGACCAGGATCACTTTCTCAAACGGGAAACGACCAAGAATATCTTTCGCCGTTTGCTAGACAATCCCGATCGCCGCTGGCGGTTCAACCAATCGCCGTTGTTCTTGGAATTCCTCAAAGGGGATTGGGACCTCACCTGCACACCGTGGGGCAATCCGACGTATAACGTTTTCGGCTGGCAGAAACCGTGTTACCTGTTGCAGGAAGGTTATACCGAGACGTTTCAGGAATTGCTGGAGACCACGGAGTGGGATAACTACGGCATTCAAAGTGGCAATTCGAACTGCCAAGACTGCATGGTGCATTGCGGGCACGAACCGACAGCCGTCGATCAAACGTTCGGCAGCCTGCGGGGATTTGTGCGGACCGCGCAGCTGACCCTGTTCGGGGCTCCGCGGCGTAACGACCGCACACCCCCGCCGCCACCGGAGAAGACGATTCCGGCGCCGCATCGACAACCGCAAGAGTTGGTGCAACTAGAAGCCTCGTCTCGCTGATTGCCCTGGGGGTCGGACTGCGCCCGACCCCAGCCACCAGGGATTGGTCTTTTCCGACAACCCTTTACCGGCCGCGACCGGTGATGGGATAAGCGGAATCCTGAAATCCCTTGCCGGTATGGCAACCAGGGGGAACGATGCTGTCGATGAATGCTTCGTCCTCGTCGGTGATTTCCACCTCTAAGGATGCGAAATTGTCGGTGTACTGATCCATCGTTCGCGGGCCGATGATGATCGAAGTGAGAATCGGATTGGCCAAACACCAGCTGAGTGCGAATTGGCTGGGAGCGACGCCTTTACGTTCGCAATGGCCGGTGATTTCCTGCGCAGCGACGAAACTTTCCTCGCGTAGCTCCGCTTGTTGCATCCGTTTGTCGTTGCGCGAAGCCCGACTTCCCTCGGGAAACGGTTCACCGGGACGGTACTTGCCGGTCAGAATTCCGCGTGCCAACGGACTGTAACTGACAACGCCGATGCCGTGTGCTTCGCAGAGCGGAAATAGCTCGACTTCGATATCGCGATTCACGATGTTGTAGAGCGGTTGCACACAAACGAAACTGCTGAGGTTCAAAATATCGCTGGCCCAAAGCGCTTCACTCAGTTTCCAGGCACGGAAATTGGAACAGGCGATATGACGAACGCGACCGGAACGGACCATGTCGTCCAACGCGCGTAAGGTTTCTTCGATCGGTGTGTCATAATCGGGAACGTGCACATAATAAATATCGACGTGATCGACCGCCAAACGTTTTAAACTGGCATCCAGCGCGTTCATCAGGTGGTAGCGACTCGCCCCGCGATCATTGGGGCCGGTTCCCATCGGCTGGCCTCCCTTGGTCGCCAACACGACCTCATCGCGACGTCCGGCGATCGCTTTGCCGACGACCTCTTCGGACTTGCCGGCGCTGTACATGTCGGCGGTATCAAAAAAGTTGATGCCGTCGTCCAGCGCGCGGTGCATTATCTGGATCGACTCCGACTCATCGGTCGGCCCGCCGAACATCATGGTGCCCAAACAGAGCGGAGAGACTTTGACGCCACACGCGCCGAGATTACGATAATCCATGGTGTGATTGCTTTATAAAAATTGAAAACGGTTTGACAGATCCAACAATCCCGGATGGGCAGCACAGCAACAAAACCGGGGTCGGTTGACATTATTGGCGGATCGCCCGGAAAATGAAACCGGCTCGCACCATTGTCACGCAAAAACGATTCACATCGCCCTTTGATAAGGAACCTGATGAACCTGCGATATCTTAGGGCCGCGATTGCCGCATGTGCGGTCTTCTCGCTGGGAGCTTCGCTGAGCGCCGAGGAATTTCAGCTCGACGTACAGCAAATCACCCATGGCCCACAGCATCATTTTTTTGGCTATATCGGCCAAAGCCTGACGATTCCTTGGAATCAAAGCGGGCGGTACATCCTGGCGCTGCGGACTGATTTCCACTACCGTATGCCACAGCCCGACGATGCGGCTGAGATTGTGTTGATCGACACCCAGAACGATAACCGCGTGTTGCCCATTGAAACGACGCGGGCCTGGAACTTTCAGCAAGGGACGATGTTTTATTGGCATCCCCGGCACGCGGAGACGCAATTCTTTTTCAACGATCGCGATCCGCAAACCGGACGGGTTTTTACGGTTTTGCACGACATCGAAAAACGGGCCCGCATCCGCGAGTATCGGTTTGAGGGGACACCGGTTGCCAATGGCGCTGTGTCACCGAAGGGGGATTTCTTTTTGGCGATCAACTACGGACGCATGGCGCGGTTGCGGCCGGTGACCGGCTATCCCGACGCCGCTGATCCCACCGCTGCAGAATTGGCGCCGGCCAACGACGGGATTTTTCGCGTTGATATCGAAAGTGGTCAACGCAAATTGCTCGTATCATTCCAGCAACTGCGCGATCACCTGCGGGACGAAACGCCTCACTGCGACGAAGCGGCTTTTTATATCAACCATTCGTTGTCGAACCGAGAAGGCGAATTCGTCTATTTTTATGCCCGTGGCCGTGTGGGCCGGGAGTCGATGGCGGTCAATGTTCCCTGTTCGATTCGCACCGATGGGACACAACTGACTCGGCAACAGTTTATTGGCGGGCATCCGGAATGGGATACCGGCACGGTGGTGATCGGCGCCCTCGCCCCACGGCAAGTTCGCTATGACGTCACCCAACAGGCTATCATCGGGCAGATTGGGACCGATACTACCTTTCCCAAACCGGGAGGTGACGTTGCTTTGTCTCCCCATGCCG
The DNA here is from genome assembly GCF_007747995.1 of Symmachiella dynata. Lineage (NCBI taxonomy): Bacteria > Pseudomonadati > Planctomycetota > Planctomycetia > Planctomycetales > Planctomycetaceae > Symmachiella > Symmachiella dynata. The sequence goes on from NZ_CP036276.1 coordinate 6,195,128, forward strand.
ATTGGTTTGCCAACGGTTATGCGACCAGTGGCGGGAAGCAGAATCGTTATGTGTTGCTCCGCCGGTCGGATGGACTGACCTTGCGGTCGCCGGCGTTCTCGCGCGGGCCGTACACACGCAGCGCACTGCGGATCGACTCCGCTCCCCGTTGGAATCGCAGCGGCAACGCACTGCTGGTTCCGGGCATTACCGCTGATGGAACGCGGCAACTGCATGTTATTCGTATTCAAACGAAGTAAGTTGCCTGCTATACAACTTTTGACCCGACAGCCAAAACGAAATCGCTCCTCCATGGCTAAATCTGAAATCGCCATTCTTGTCATTCTGCGCATCATTGGCATCGGCGCGCTGTTCGCCTTGCCAGCCGTGTTTTTTCCATACGATTGGATGAACGCCATTCACGGCCAATTGGGGCTGGGGACGCTGCCCGACGCGCCGATTGTCAGTTATCTCACGCGTTCCCTGTCGGCACTCTATTTCACATTGGGCATCGTGACGCTATACGTTTCCCGCGACATCCGTCAGAACCGCGGGATGGTTTCGATGTGGGCCAAAATGGCTTGCGTTGTCGGCGTGCTGCTGACCGGGATTGCCATTGCTGCGGGAATGCCGAAGGGTTGGATTTTCAGCGAAGGTCCGCCAGCTGTCTTAATGGGAATTATTATTTTGTGGTTGCAACGCATCTCTTCGGAAGCGCCGCTGGAATAACCACCGCTCACGGCACCAGACGCAGGTTATCCAGAAAGAGCACGCGTGGCGTTTGTAAATCCACGGTATAAAATTGCATCCGTTTGATGCGACGCAAATCCAACGTCCGACCGTGCGGGGCGATGGCGACGTCCGACAACCGAATCCGCGGTGAATTCAGGCCCGGTTGAAGTAAGATCGCGCGGTGGAATCGATCGTTGGTTTCGCCGTTGTGGTCGACATCCACAATTTTGACGATCAACGGCAGTGGCTCCGCTCCGGTGAGCAAAATATCAAACGTTAGCGCCTGGTAAGGCGACCAATCCTCGATCGGCCAGTACAGGCTGAACGAGGGATACTTGGCCGGTTTAAATCGGATGGCCATGCTCATTTCGCCGTCGCTGGCCCAACGCTTGGCCTGTCCCAACTCACAATTCTCGCCCGACCATTGCCAGCGCGAGAATTCCAATCGACGTTCAAACGATCCCAGCATCGGTAAATTGCGATGTTGGGCAAGCGTGTCGGCCAATTCGATGGCCGGCGTACGCCAAGCAGCGACCAGGCAGGCCACCCCGATTGCGAACGCCGCGATCCGCAGCACGCGGTATTTCCAATTCCAGGAGATGGCCCAAATCAAAAACGCCGCCGATCCCAATAGATTGGCGGCCACATCTTGCCAACTGGGAAATCGTCCGAGAAACCCCTGCACATATTCCGCGGCGATGCCCAAAATGGCCACGGTGCCCCAAACCAGAATCGCCGCAAAGAGGTCGTTCCGCGGCAGCTTTTTTCGCCCCCACCAAAACAGCATGACCGACAACACGCCGAATAACGGCGCGTGTCCCAAGTCATACAAGGCATGCATCGCGCGGCTCGCGCGGGGCAACGGCAAGAGCAATACAACGGCCACCCCCACCAGCAATGCGGCGATGCGGCGATGGGCGGGCGTCATAGCGGTCCGCACTGTTTGAAACAAAACTCACCTCGTTGTCTGTTCATCACGAAGTTCGCCTTGGCCCAACGGCGTCTCCAACCAATTTTTTATCGTGCCGATTCAAATTCTTGAATCGCCGTGAATAATCCCGGCCACGAGTAATCACGCGCCTCGGCATGGATCGTCAATCCGGCCTCCTGCGCAGCCGCTGTTGTGACCGGGCTGATACTCGCCAATCGAATCGTCTTTCCAATATGGCCTAGAGCCTCGGGGCTGAGCAGTTGGCGGAGCTGACGAGCGATGGAGGGGCTACTTAAAGCGATCCAATCCACCTCGCCGCGATCAAGGACCTCGACAACCTGCGGATCGAAGTTATCCACATCCACATTTTGATAAGTCACGACCTCGTCCACCGTTGCCCCCGCACCCTGGAGCGTTTGCGGCAGTACATCACGGCCGCGACTTGCCCGCGCCCACAACAGCCGTTGCCCTTGGACGTGCGGTGCGAGCGTTGCGGCTAGTGACTCCGCGCGAAACTCCGGTGGCACCAGATCCGCTGTCAGGTGAAACGTTTCCAGCGCCGCTGCCGTAGCCGGTCCGATGGTTGCCAGCTTGAGTCCGCCCAAATCGCGCATGTCGCCGCCGGTTTCGCGCAGGCGACTTAAGAAATACTCGACGCCGTTCGCGCTGGTGAATATCAACCAGTCGTAGTCCGCCAATCGCGAAATAGCCTCATCGACCGCAGTCCAATCCTCAGGCGGCAGAATGTCGATCGTCGGCATCAGCAGGCAGTCGGCCCCCAGATCATTCGCCTGTTCAACCACCGGCAGCGCCTGTGCCAGGGGACGCGGAATCCCGATGCGGCGGCCCAATAGCGGGCGCTGTTCGAACCAGCGAATGGTTTCCCGCTGACGAACGCAGTCTCCCACGACGATCAATGAAGGCGCCCGCAGTTGCGCTTGGCGAACCGCTGCCGGCAAATCGCTGAGCGGCGCTGTTACACTCTGTTGGCGAGACGTCGTTCCCTGGCTGATGACGATCGCAGGTGTTGCGGGGGACTTGCCGAATTCGATCAGCCGGCGAGTGATCTCCTCCAGTCGGTGCAGGCCCATATAGAACACCAACGTTCCGGGAAAGGCGGCCAAGGCGGCGTAATCGAGTAGGGAATCGGTCTTGGCCGGATCTTCATGTCCGGTCACAAAGGCGACGGCGGAGGCCCATTTGCGGTGTGTCAGCGAGACCCCGGCATAGGCACTGGCGCCGGTAGCAGCGGTGACGCCCGGCACGATTTCGTAGTCAATTCCCGCTGTCCGGAGAGCTTCCGCCTCTTCCCCGCCACGGCCAAATATGAAGGGATCTCCTCCTTTGAGGCGGACGACGGTTTTTCCCGACCGCGCTTCATCAATCAGTCGTTGATTGATTTCCGTCTGGTTGAGCATGCGGCCGTGCGCGGTGTGCGAACGGCACGTGCGCTCGGTGTCAGCCGAGGTGTTGAGCAATAACAGGGGATTGACCAACCCATCGTACAGCACAAAATCAGCCTGAGACAGGCATTTTAACGCTTTGAGCGTGATTAGGCCGGGATCACCGGGGCCGGCGCCCACCAAAAATACTTTGCCGCTGTTGGCCATGAAAATTGCTCAATTCGGGCGTCCGCGCATTGTTATTCACCCCGCATTAGGCGGCGAATATTCGCACATTCTTAATCCACACTTTTCCTAGTGTATCACTCCTCGAATCGGGAGTGTTATTGAAACGCTGACCAGCTATAGTAGAATAGAGTAAGGGTTTTGCCTACCCACCTCATTTGTCACGTCGCACTGTTGTGAAGTCAATTTTCTTCGGGCGAAAACGATCGGGCGCTCGGATTCGACAGATCGGCCTTCGCGGGTGATTGTCCTGGCGGATCAATCTGTATTTAGTGAACAAACGCCGGTTGGGCAACACCTTGAATAAGAGTCTTATTGTTTCCTAATTGAGCAGATTCAGACACGACGCTGTTTGCCAAATTCGCCGCGCGATGCGAGGCTGGATTTGGCGATGGTGATTCCCGGCGGCACGTTGCGGATTTCATATTTTCGATAATCCGTGTATCGACGCAGCGGTCCGTTCGAAACTGATTCCGACGACAAATCGACACGTCTTATATTTTTTTATGCAGGTCATACCGGCCCGTCGAGAATCCTCTACGGAGCCCACTGCTCGATTTGTAGTTCGAATCATGCATCCCAACGATGAGGCTAAAAAATGGCAATGGACAAAAACAAGATTGCGGGTGACTGCTGGAAACGCGGTAGCGAGGCGCTTGGGAAAGCAAATTGGGACTATGCCATCGAGATGTTTCGCCAAGCGGTTCGGCTGGTGCCTGACAACAAACTGTATCGCGAAACTTTGCGGGGCGCCGCTGAAAAAAAATACAAAAACAACGGCACGGGCGCCCGGATGGCCAACGCAAAGTTGATGGGACTGCGGGGGAAGCTCAAAAAAGCCCGCATGATGAAAGACTGGGACTCCGTCGACAAGTTGGCCGAAGATGGCTTTGCGATCAATCCTTGGGACGGCCAATTGAACCAGGATCTGGGCGATGCCTGTGCGGCCCGCGCTGAAGCAGCTACCGATGCGGGCAACGAGAGTTTGGCTTCAGGTTTTCAGTCGATTGCCATTATCGCGTACCAGCGGGCGCTTGAGGCGACTCCAGGGAACAGAGCGCTACTGCGTTCATTGGCCCTACAATACGAGGCTCGGCAGAACTATCGCCAAGCGATCGAATGCTGGGAGAAAATCCGTCGGATAGACCCGCACGATGCGGAATCGCGTTCTAAGTGCAGTCAACTTGCCGCCCAATCAACGATTAATGAAGCCCATTTTGACGACGCACAAAGCACCAAAGACGTCATGGCGGATCACGAAGTCGCCGCCCGGATCAATAGTGGTCAGCAACAGGCTGATGGGCCGGGCATGTCTCTCGAAGCCGATTTGAAACGGGCGATCCGCAAAGAACCCGAAAACAAAGACAACTACCTCAAAATTGCGGACTACTACGAACGCGCCGGCAAACTGGCCGAAGCCGTAGAAATGCTCAATACCGCGTTGAAGTTATCGAACAACGATGCCAACATCCGCGAGAAACTCGAAGACATCGAGCTCTCACAAGCCAACAAAACCGTGGTCCAAGCCAAGGAACTTGCCAACAAGGAAGCTACGGAAGAGAACACCAAGCGCGCCAGAGAACTCGAAACCAATTTTGTGAAGCGCGAAGTCCAAATTCTCACCCAACGTGAGCAACGCTACCCGTCGGATATGCGGGTTAAATTGGAACTGGCGATCCGCTTGATGCGATTTGCCAAATGGCAAAAAGCGATCCCCTTGTTGCAAAAGGCGGCCACCGACACGCGGGTCCGCGGGGAAGCACTGGTTCGGCTGGGAATGTGCTTTAACAAAGACAACAAACCGCAACTGGCCCAACACCAACTGGAACAGGCGATCACCGAAGTCGACCACGAATCCAACCCCAAAATGTACAAGGAGATGCTGTACCTACTGGGGACCATTTGTGAGAAAAGTGACGAAGTTGACTCTGCGATCAAATCTTACAGCATGTTGCTGGCCGTTGATTATGGTTACCGGGATGCGGTCAAACGCCTGGAAGCCCTGCAATCTCGGCCCAAACGCTAGGTTCC